>JANPFJ010000530.1:0-52241 GCA_031423355.1 Gemmatimonadaceae bacterium
AAACGCGCCGCCCAGAGCCACTTGTCGAGGCGGACCTTGCCAGGCGGCGCCGTGTCGTCCGTTGCGTCGATCATCGGCTCGGCTGTGTGGCCGGCGGAACCCGGCGGCGCAACACGGGACGTGCCGGCGGAAGCGACGCCCCGAGCCGGCGCGCTCCGTCCGTGGCATAGGCGACATCAGCGGGCACATCGCCGTTCGGCCAATCCCTTTCCTTGCCGGGGTGATCCTGTCGTGGCTGCTGCAACACCCAGGATGCGATGTCCGCGGCGACTTGCGCGTCGAGACTGCCGGGCTGGTCGAACGGCATGTTCGCCTGCAGGAAGGTGGCCAGCACCTTCTGGCGGGCGAGTCCGGCGCCGACGGAGTAACTCCCGGCGCCAAACACCGCTGGGGCGCTGACCGTGCCGGCGCCATTTGCACCATGACAACGCGCGCAATTCGGCTGGTAGGCGATGGCGCCACGCGTCGTGCTTCCCGCCATGCGCACCGTATCGGGGCGCTCCGGCGCCGACAGGTCACGCAGCGTCGCGAGATACGCCACGATGTCGCGCATGGCCGGATCATCCTCCGGCAACATCCGTCCCGCCAGGCTGCGCGCGATGCACTCGTTCACCCGCTGCTCGATCGACTCCTGCGACCCGCGCCGGGCACGGTACTTCGGGAAGCGTGACGTAACACCGATCCACGGCATCGCCTTGCCGCGCTTTCCATCATCGAGATGGCAACTCGTGCAGCGAAGCCCATTGCCAGAGTGCCGCGGCAAGCTGTCACGAAAGTGCTGCAAGAGCGCCAGTCCACGACGCGCGTCCGGCGCCGGGTCGGCGAACGGTGAACCCGAGGCTCCCATGAGGATCGCGGCGGCGCACGAGAGCGAAACAAGCGGGATCCGGAGTCGCATACCCCAACTTACGCCGGAGCGGGCGCCCCCGTCATGCCTCGGCGCTCTTCGCTCATCCAGCGTCGGACGCTCTCGAGATCGGCGGGCGTCAGCCCATGGCTCGTGGGCTGCCATTGCAGTGTCACCGAAGCGCCGGCATCTCGGAGCAGCGTCGCCAGCATTTCGGCATTGGAACGGGGTACGATCGGATCGAACTCCCCCTCGGCCATCAAGACCGGTGTGCCGCGAAGCGCAGGGAGCTGCTGCGGAACCAGCGGTACCATGCTGCGCAGAAGCGCAGCTCCGGCAAGCACGCCAGGATGCAGGAGCAGCAGGGCGGCAGCGATATTCGCGCCGTTGGAGTACCCGACCGCCACCACCTGCGTTGGATCAAAGCCATAGACCTCGGCGGCCGCCGGAACGAACCCGGCCAGATCTGCGGCCCGCACGCGCAAGTCCGCTTCGTCGAACACTCCCTCGGCGAGTCGTCGGAAGAACCTCGGCATGCCGTTCTCGAGTTCTGGGCCGCGAACGCCGAGCAGTCGTGCATTTGGCGCGACTGCCGCCCCTATCTCCAGCAGGTCCCGCTCGTTCCCGCCCGTGCCGTGCAGCAGCAGCACCGTCCGCGGATCACCTGTCCCGGTTGGCGGCACATGGACGTGTACAAAACCGAGTGACGCGCTTCCGCTCATGACTGGGACACCCGGAACCCGGGGAGCTCGAGTGCGGGCAGTCGCGACGCCAACGCCGATCGCAGATGCTCATGTTGCACGGGCAACTGCAACGTCTGGCCCAGTGCATCCGCAGGTTCGTCGACCGCGAAGCCCGGCGCGTCCGTTGCCAATTCGAACAGCACCTGGCCCGGCTCACGGAAGTACATCGACCGGAAGTACGTACGATCGATCTGTTCAGTGATCGTCAGGCCGGAGGCCGCGACTTGCGCACGGAGGCCGAACTCCGTCGTATCGTCCACGGCACGGAACGCCACATGGTGCACCGTGCCGGCGCCTCCGGTGCCGGCTGCGTCGGTCGGTCGCTCCCGCACATCCACGAAGCTCCCGGGGCCACCGGCATCCGCAGCGAACCGTACTGCGTCACCATGCAGGCCGACGCGCTCGAATCCCATCGTTCCAATCAGCACATCGGCGGTGCTCGTCAGGTTGCGGACACAGAGTGTCACCGCGTGCATGCCGCGAACGCTCATGGTGGTGGGCACACCAGTGGCACTCTCCCAACCGGGCAGCGCGCCGGCCGCATCGCTGGCAACCAGTGCGAGTGGCAGGCCATCGTGATCCGTGAACGTGAGCGCCGTCTCACCGTCGAAGCGACGCTCTGGCCCTACGAAGGCGATCTGGTGTTCCGTGAGTCGTTGCACCCAGAACGCGAGCGCGGCCGTCGGAATTGCCAGCTGCGTTTCGGCCACCTGTCCCACACCGATACGCCCGCGACGCGCATTCGGCCACGGGAAAAACGTCAGAATGCTGCCCGGCCTGCCGGTCGCATCGCCGTAGTACAGGTGGTACGTGCCGGGGTCATCGAAATTGACCGTCTGCTTCACGAAACGCAGCCCGAGCGTACCCGCGTAGAAATCGAGATTCCGCTGCGGATCGCTCGCGATGGCCGTGAGATGGTGCAGCCCGGTGGTACGATACATGACTTCTCCAGTGTTTCGCGAAATGTCGCAACGTTCATGTCGGATCCGCACGACCGCACCTGCGCGCCGTGCGGATGCCGACATCGCCTGCGATCAGACAAATCGTGCGATACGATCCAGACTGTGACGGTGGTGCGGGAACCCTTCTTCAGCCGCGATGCCGATGGCAATCAGGGCCGGCAGCCGCGCGTCGCCTGGCAATGACAACAGGGACTTCACCGCATCGGGATTGAAGCCAAGCATGGGGCTCGTGCTGTATCCGTGCGCCTGTGCCGCGAGGAGCAGGAAGCCAAGCGCGATGTTGCTTTCGGCGTAACCCCAGGCAGCGCGGTCCGCGTCGCCGTATCCAGCGAACGTGGCGCGAATGTCAGCCGCCGCCTTGTCGCCAGCTGGGCCACGCATGCCCGGATGCACCGTCTCCTCGACGGTCGCGAGGGCATCGGTCATGTCGGAGTACATCACGATCACGGCGGGGGCACCGCCAACCTGTGCCTGGCCATACGCCGCTTCCTGCAGCTTCGATTTCACGGCGGCGTCTTCGACGATCACGAATCGCCACGGCTGCAGATTCCACGGCGATGGCGCGAGGCCAGCGACTCGGAGAATCTCGCTCAGATGTTCGCGCGGAATTAGCGCCGGATCGTACTTGCGGATCGAGCGCCGCGCTTCGGCGGCCTCGGTGACGGAGAGAAGCGCTGTACTGACCGTGTTGCTCATGGAGTGTTGCCTGGAAAGGAGAGTTGCAGTCGGGGGGGCGTGTACTCAGGCGCTGGCCGTGAGCGATGGCATGCTCGCCGCGGCCAGACCCAGCTTGCGACAGAGTCGAGCCAGCTCGACCTGTTCCGCGGCATCCAGCGCGCTCAAGGCGAGCACCAGGCGCTCGACGTGCTGCGGGAAGAACTCGGCGAGGCGCGCCTCGCCAGCCGGCGTCAGCGAGGTGATGGAGACACGACGGTCGTTCATATCGCGATCGCGTCGAACCAGTCCATCGCGTTCCAGGTTGTCGACGACCGTCGTCAGATTGCTGGCGCTGACGAGCAGTTTCGCGGCCAACGCGCAGTGCGGCATCGGCCCCAGATGCGACAGCGCCTCGAGCACCCCGAGCTGGCTTGGCGTGATGCCGAACGCCGCGTGCAGCGGCGGAAAGAGGCGGCTGTTGATGGCCACCGTCGAACGCATGAGCTTGATGTATGCATCAAGCGCCAGTCGCTCTTTCGGGGTGCCATCGTAGTGGGTAGCCATTGTTTCGACGTCAAGTATTTCGATATCGGTTATTTCGATATCGAAAGATATGACAGCCCGGTCAGGTCCGCAAGATGCTCGAGCCATCCGCGGGTGACGTGGGTGTTGGACACTTCATATTCCCCCCCATGCAAGAACACGACCCGCCGCCGCTGCCGTCCGCGGCCCAGCTGCTGACCGCACCAGCCCCGCTTGCCGCGCGCCTGCTCTGCCGGGCCTACGGCTCTCAGGCTGCGCACGCCGCGGACGGCATCGATCTGCCGGGCCAACTCGGCATCGATGCCCGGCACGACCTCCGCGTGGCGCTGCGGCGCTTGCGCGTGACCCTGCTCGCCTACCGCTTGCCGCTCGAGGAATGCCGTCCCGAGAAGCTGGCTCGACGAGCGGCTGCCCTCGCGCGCCGCGTCGGCGTCATGCGAAACCGGGACGTACATCGACTATTGCTGGAGTCCGTGGGGATCGCGCGAACCCTGCCGCAGCGCGCCGTCCTCGAGCAGCTCCATCAACCTGACACTGAGCACGTCAGTGATGCTGAGGCAGTCGCCGCCCTGCGGCGCAGGTGGCAACGCTTCGAGATTCGCCTGAAGGCCGCGCTCGAAACCTGGCAGGAGGCGCATCGTCTCAGCGGACAGCAACACGCGCTTCCCTTCTCCGGTGCGGCTGCCACTGCGCTTGATGGCGCCGCGAGCCAACTGGAGCGGAGGTGGGCCGCGATCTCTGGGCCGGACGATCTCGCTGCCATGCATTCCGCCCGCCTCGCGATCAAGGCGGTCCGATATCTGATCGCGCCCCTCGCCGATGCTGACGCCGGCATTGACACGACACGGAAGGCGCTGCACGCCGCGCAGAGTCTGCTCGGCGATCTGAATGACGCGTGGACGCTGCGAGAGCAGCTCCGTACCGTGCGACCGGACGACCAAGACACGAGCGCCAGAACGCGCCGGCTTGCGGGCACCGCACTGCGGGCGATTGATCGCGACCTCACCACACGCATCTCGCACGCGTTCGAGTCGCTGGCGGATTGGCGCTCCGGCGTGTCGTTGACGGAGACCATCACCGCAGTGCGTTCTCTCGCCGACTCATGGCGCCGCGGCAGCGCGCTGCCCATGGAGTACGAGCGCAAATGGTTGCTCTCGGCGCTGCCGCCGCGCGTGCGAGGCATCGCACCGGCGCGCCTGCACCAGGGCTATCTCCCCGGTGATGTCCTGGTAGAACGCATCCGCAGCGTGACCACGGGCCGTGCCACGCAATGGTTCCGGACGGTCAAACTCGGGCGTGGCATCGCCCGCGTCGAAGTGGAAGAACAGACCTCGGCGGCCCTCGGCAAGGCCCTCTTCGACCTGACCCTTGGCAAACGCGTCACGAAGCGTCGTTTCGCCGTGCACGACGGCGCGCTGGTCTGGGAAGTTGACGAGTTCACCGATCGCGAACTGGTCCTGGTGGAGGTCGAACTCCCTGACGCGACGACACCGGTGGAACTCCCCGCCTGGCTGACCCCGTGGGTCATCAGGGAGGTGACCGACGAAGCGGAATTCACGAACTGGAAGCTCGCTCGCTGATCACGCGGAGGTATTCCGCGAAGAGTCCATTCCACACCCGAGTCCAGGTCCGCTCCCTGGCCCACGACTGCGCGGCGGTGCGAATCGCATCATGCGTCACACGATCCTGTTCGAGTCGCGAGAGTTCCCGTGCAATCGCACCGGGCACGTCGACCGGGACGATCACGCCGCGTTCAGTCCCCACGAGCTCACGCGTGTTGCCGGCGTCGGCGGAAACCACGACGAGTCCGGACGCCATCGCCTCGAGCAGCACATTGCCGAACGTGTCCGTCACGGAGGGAAAGAGGAACGCATCGCTCGACGCATACGCGGTACTGAGTGCGACACCGTTCAGTCGGCCGGTGAAGATCGCGTCACGGGGAGCGGCCGCACGCAGTTCGGCGTCGTACGGTCCGTCACCCACGAACACGAACCGGATCCGGCCAGGGTCTGCTTCCAGCGCGAGCATTGCGTTCAGCACGTGCTCCAATCCCTTCTCCTTCGCGATGCGACCGACGTAGAGCACGAGCATCGCGTCATCGGCAATGCCCAGATGTCGTCGCCATTCGAGCGAGCGAAACGATGGATCAAAGCGGTCACCGTCCACGCCTCGGCCCCAGATTCCGACATGTCGGAAGCCATGTGCCTCGACCTCGGCCTTGATGGCCTCCGTCGGCGTGAACGTCCGCGCGGCGGCCGAGTGGAACCATCGAAAGTACCGCCAGCCGAATCCCTCCAGCGCGCCCAGCTGGTAGAACTGCGCGTACGCCGTGAAGCTGGTGTGATAACTGGTGACCAGCGGCAATTCGAGTGAGACGGCGGCCAGGCGACCCGCCAGGCCGACACCGAACTCCGTCGCCACGTGCACGAGCGTTGGCGACCACGCGCTGAGTGCTGCGCGTGCGGCGGCTACGCGGGGCGCCGACAGCCGCACTTGCGGGTAGGCCCAGAACGGAATGCTCTTCCAGCGGACTTCGTCGGGTCCGTGCGGTGCCTGATCAGGGTCGGCCGTGGTAAACACCCGAACAGCCGCGCCGCGTTCACGCGCCGCGGCCACGAGTCGCTCGAGTGTCCGGGAGACGCCGTTCATCTGCGGTGGGAACGTGTCGCTGAACAGTGCCAGACGCACACCGTCCAGCCGAACCAGCGATTCGGTCATGGCGCTTCCGGCAGGTGCAGGAGATCTGCGTATGGGCGTGCAGGGCGCGCGGCGAGCCATCGATCGAGTTCGTCGATCACCGACTGGCGGGTGATCTGGTGCTCGAGATCCAACGGATGCAGTGCAATGCGGAAGTGCGGCTCCTGCTGCTGCATGCGCCAGCGCCACGCCGCCTGCACCGCAGACCCCCGCGCGCGAAAGTCGGTCCGCCCACTCCAGCGCAGGACATGGCTGGGGATGCGCTGCCCGGTATGCGCAAGGTAGATCGCCGCGTCGTCCTCGAGGATCCGCAGGCCGTGCGCGGCACAGGCGGTGTGCGTGCCGCGCCGGCACAGCCAGGCGGGTGGCACAAAGCCGATCGGGACGAGATTGAGCTCGTCGAACAGCACGAGGCCTCGCCCGATGCGCTCTGCTGCCGCCTCGTGGTCGAGCGTGAGAAACTCCCCTTCGCGATTGGTCTTGCCGAACGCACGCTGCGAATCGCGCCAGGTCCGTGTGAGCCCCACTTCGTCGTGCCGCTCGCCGTGCAGAAAGATCTCCGCACCCTCGGCGGCGCGATCACGGATCCACTGCACATACTGCGGATGCTCCCGCAAGGGCCAGGCGCCATGCCAGTTCGGCACGACCAGCAATGCCGGCGTCGCACCGCGCTCGCGGCAGAGCGACCAGAGGGTCTCGACCTGTTCCTTCCAGGCGGGCGTGACATCGTGGATCGACAGCAGCACACTCATCGTCGGAGCCGCTCGTAGAGCGCGAAGATGCGATCGAACACGGAGGTCCACGAATGTTCGCGGGCCGCGAACTCGCGGGCACGCGCGCCATGCGATGCGAGGTCATCACTCAGCAGGGTGATCGCCTGCGCGGCAAGGTCGCTGGCGTCGCCAGGAATGAAGCTCCGACCAGCCCCGGACGCGAGAACGTGTTCACGCACGCCGCCGCCGTCGGCCGCCAGCACCGGCGTGCCACACGCCATGGCCTCGAGCGGCGACAGCCCGAACGTCTCATGCGGACTGGTGGCCATGTAGATGCTCGATGCGGCCTGCAGATCCGCCAGCCGCGCGCGATCCGCAATGAACGGCAGCCAGAAGACCTGCGCGCCCCGATTCCGCTGCTGCAACGCCACCCGCTCCGGTCCGTCACCCGCCATCACCAGCGACGCACCCGTCTGGCGTTGAATCGCGGGCCACGCGTCCATCAGCACGTCGAGTTCCTTCTCGTGCGCGAAACGCCCGATGTACGTCACCATGGGGCCATCCGCCGGCAGCTTCCAGGTCGTGCGCGTTGCCGCGGCATTCGCGCGACGCGCCGGCGAGAAGTGCTCGAGATCAACACCAAGCGGAATCCGGACGACGTTCGGAATGCCCGCCTGCTCGAGATCGGTGGCGACGAACTGCGATGCAGCGATCGTCGCACTGACATGTCGATCCATGCGACGGGCGTACCACCACGCCGCGCGCTGCAACCGCGCGCGGCGTGGTGGGATCGGGCGCCGACTGCCAGCCAGCAGCGCCGGAAAGTGGCTGTGGAAGAAGTTCACGATCGGAACATCCCGTGCGCCGAGCGCGCGGAAAAGCACCCAGGGAACGAGTGCGGGGCTCCCGATCTCGATGATGTCCGGCCGTTCATGCAGCAGGACGCGCCGCATGCGCGCCACCGACGTGAGCAGACGATACGGTGCGTTGCGCGGGATGCGTGGCCCTGCGCACTCATACCAACGTGCTCCCTCGCGCTCGACGATACCATCCTCGGACCACGGGACCACCAGCGCATGCCGAAGCCAGGGCCGCGCCGCGACATACTGTTCCTTCTCCAGCAGGTAGGTGCGAATTCCGCCACTGGTCGGGGCGAACCACTCGGTGGTGTCGAGCACCGCCAACGTGGCGGCGGGGCGGGACACCACTGGCAGCGCAGCATGCAACAGGTCCAGCGGCCGGCGATCGGACGGCGCCGGCGCCAGCGTCTGCGTCGCCGGCGCTACCGCGTCTGGGATGGGACCGCCGCCGATGCAGGTGACGCGGCCGGATCCACTGGGCTCGGCTCCGCGCGTGGGAAGCGCAATGACAACACGACCGAGCCGACCAGAATCGTGACGATGACCACCAGCGAGAGCAGCGTCGGGATGTGATAGAAGCTGCTCGCGAGCATCTTGCCACCCACGAAGAGCAAGACCAGCGACAGGGCTGGCTTCAACAGCCAGAACTTGTGCACGACTGCGGCCAGCAGAAAATACAGCGAGCGCAATCCCAAAATGGCGAAGACATTCGAGGTGTAGACGACAAACGGATCACGCGTGACGCCGAACACCGCTGGGATTGAATCGACCGCGAAGACGAGGTCCGTCGTTTCGACGAGCACGAGCACCACGAAGAGCGGCGTCGCGACGGTGCGCATCACCCGGTCCGCCCCCCACGGCGCACGCGTGAAGAATCGATCCCCCTCGTAGTGATCCGCCACGGGGATGAGCCGTCGCACCAGCTTGAGCACTGGATTGCGCTCCGGCTCCATCTCGCCGTCCGGCTGGACCAGCATCCGGATGCCAGTGAAGACCAGAAAAGCGCCGAAGAGGTAAATGAGCCAGTGAAACCGATCCAGCAGCACGGCCCCCGCGCCGATCATCGCTGCGCGCATCACGAGCGCGCCGATGATGCCCCAGAAGAGCACGCGATGCTGCAGCGCGTCGGGCACCTTGAAATAGCCGAACAGCAGCAGAAAGACGAACAGGTTGTCCACGCTGAGCGCCTGCTCGACGACGTAGCCGGCCACGAACTCGGTCGCCGTCTGATGCCCGTCGAATACCCAGAGCGCGGCGGCAAAACAGCCCGCGAGGGTGACCCACACGATGCTCCACAGCAACGCCTCGCGCGGACGCACACTGTGCGCCTTGCGATGGAAAATGCCGAGGTCGAGGGCCAGCATCACGGCGACCGTGATGGCGAAGGCAGACCACATCCACGAGTGCTGCATCAGCTCCTGAGTCGTCGTCCGTCGAGCGGTCCGGCAGGGGAACAAGAGCCAAAGATAACGGACCAGCCCCGACTTGCCGGGCTCAGCGGCCAGACTTCACCAGCAAGCGCTGCCCGATCCGGATGGTGGTCGTCGGCAGGCGATTCCACTCCGTCAACTGCGCCTCAGTGGTGCCATAGCGCGTGGCGATCGAACCGAGGGCATCACCCGCAGCCACCACGTGCCACACGGCCTTCTCGGCCACCTGCCGTTCATACTCCCTCGCACGGCTCGCGAGTTCCACCACCGCCGCTTCGGAGCGCCGCCCCCGACTGACGTCGGCGAGTACACTATCGACGCCGCTGCGGTCGGTCGACGCAAAGGCCAGCCGGTCGCGATCGTTGCCGATCGTGACACCCGCGGCGGTGCCGAGGTCGACCCGTGTTCGCTGCGCGCGAAGCGTCGCATCGCGTCCCAGTTGCAGGACGACGAACTGCTGCGGCCCACGCTCCGGCGTCACCAGTTCACGCGGGGGAATACCCACGAACAGGAGGCGGCGATCGGTGAGCGCAAGAATACCATACGTCTCGCGGAACCCGTCCCACCACTCACGCCGACGCGCCCAGGCGGCGGACTGCACCCGCTCTGTCGGCTCGAGAAGCCCCTGCAACTCGCTGCGCGCCAATCGACGGGCTCCCGCCACATCCGGACGCAACGTGAGCAGATACGCGATCACGGCGGCAATGATGAGCAGGACGCCAATGCCGCCACCCGTGAGACGCACCAGTGCGCGCAACCACCAGCGGCGCGCGCTCACCGGCCCGGTCACCAGACCGAGCAACGTGGTAGCGGTGTTGACGGGTTGGCGTGGTGGCATTCCGGCGGCAGGGACGGGGTGATTCAGGCCGAACACATTACAGTTTAGCGACCATGTCGAGCCAAGTGTCCTCCAATCGTGCGATGCCGCGCGCTCCTGTTCTCGTCCGCCCCACCGCAGCGGACATGCGCGCGATCATCACGCTGGCGCTGCCGGTCATGACCGCCGAACTGGGAATGATGGGGATGAGTGTCGTCGACTCGCTGTTCGTCGGTCACATCTCCGCCACGGCCCTGGCTGCGGTCTCGCTGGGGTTGATCTATTACTACACCATCGCCGTCATGGGCATGGGAACACTGGTTGGATTCGACGCGCTGGTCAGTCAGGCTGTGGGCGCTGGCGACCAGCGCGATGTCCGCCGCGCGCTCCAGCGCGGACTGGTGCTGGCCACGCTGCTGTGCGTGCCATTGGGACTCATCCTCTGGCCGACGGCACCGGTGCTCTACGCACTGCGACAACAGCCGGATATCGTGCCGATGGCAACGCGCGTCGTGCACATCTCGATGCTCGGGCTGCCCGGCATGATGGCCTTCGTGGTGCTGCGGCAGACGCTCCAGGCGATGGAGCGATTGCGACCCATTCTGGTGGCCGTCCTGCTCGCCAACGTGATCAACGCCGGCTGCAACTGGCTCCTCATCGAGGGGCGTCTCGGTGCGCCGGCGCTCGGCGTGAACGGATCGGCACTCGCCAGCGTGATCGGACGTACGGCGTTGCCGTTGCTCCTCCTGTGGGCGGCGCGGGATGTGCTCTGGCCACTGTTGCGCGAGCGCGACCCAGGACTGTTTGCCCTCGCCCCGCTCGTGCGGATGTTGCGCATTGGCGCACCGGTTGGAGTGCAGTACCTGCTTGAAGTCGGGGTATTCAACGCCGTCGCGTTGCTGATGGGCGTCCAGGCGACGAGCACACTGGCTGCGCATCAGGTCGCGATCAACCTGGCCAGCTTCACGTTCATGATGCCACTCGGCATCGGCGCCGCCGCCGCCGTGCTGGTGGGTCACGCGATCGGACGCGGTGATGCCAGTGCGGCACGTCGCGCCGCCATGGCGGCGATTCTCGCTGGTCTGTGTGTGTCCACGGTGACGTCGATCATCTTCCTGACCATTCCGCGAGTGCTGGCCAGCGGCTACGTCGCCGAACCGGGCGTGATTGCGCTGGCGGCGACGCTGATTCCACTGGCGGGCGTGTTTCAACTGTTCGACGGCCTGCAGGCGGTCGCCGGTGGCGCGCTGCGCGGCGCCGCGGACACCCGGGCGGCCATGATCGCCAACATCGTGGGATTCTGGGCGGTCGGGTTGCCGATCGGGTTGTACCTGGCCTTCAGGGCCAATCTGGGCCCCGCCGGTCTCTGGTGGGGGCTCGTCATCGGTCTGGCCGCAGTGGCCGCCGTGCTGCTGGTTCGATTGCACCAACGCTTCGGCGGCCCGCTGGTGCGCGTGCTCGTGGACACTCCTTCCGGTGCGGCGAACTGACGATGGCCGAGATCAACTACCATCACCTGCACCTCTTCCGGGCAGTCGCGCGCGCTGGTACGCTGGCACGCGCCGCGGCGGAACTGCGGCTCACCGAACCAACGCTGAGCACGCAGATCAAGTCGCTCGAGCAATACTTCGGACAGCCGCTCTTCGCGCGTACCGGTCGACGCCTGCAACTCACCGACGCCGGGCAGACGGCGTTGCGGTATGCCGACGACATCTTTTCGCTTGGGGACGAGTTGTCCCGCGCCATGGCAGGTGGCTCGGGTGATCGACCGCGCCGGTTCGTCGTCGGCATCGCTGACGTCGTGCCGAAACTGATCGCGTACCGACTGATTGCGCCCGCGCTGGCGATTCCGGAACGAATCGCGCTGCAGTGCACCGACGACACGCCGGAGCGACTGGTCGCGGCGCTCAGCGTCCATGCGCTCGACCTGCTGATCACCGACGCACCAGTGACACCAGCGGCGAGTGTCCGCGCGTTCAATCACCTGCTCGGCGAAAGCGGGATCACGATCTTCGGCACACCAGAGCTGACGGCGCGCTATCGCCCGGATTTTCCCGCCTCGCTGCACGAGGCACCGTTCCTGTTGCCGCTGCACGCGTCCACCATCCGCCGCGCCCTTGACGCATGGTTTCAGCAGCATGACCTGCGACCGCTGGTGACCGGCGAATACGCCGACAGCGCGCTGATGAAGGTCTTCGGGCAGAACGGTCACGGGCTCTTCGCCGCCCCGACCGTGCTCGAGACGGAAATTCAGTCGCAGCACGGGGTCGAAGTCGTCGGGCGGTTGCACGACGTCAAGCAGCAGTTCTACGCGGTCTCTGCCGAGCGTCGGCTCGAACATCCTGCCGTCACGGCAATCGCGCGCGCGGCACGGTCCCGGCTCTTCGGGTAGTCCTGACGATCGCCAGCAGCCACTACCTCGTGATCGGCGTCCGTGCCCGCCCGCGGTCCGTCGCGGGACCAGGTGTCCACGGCTCGATGCCGACACACCGCATCGACGGGAACAGGGCACGCGAGAGCGCACTCGCGGCGGCATCAGACACCACCGACTCGCCCAGACGGGTGCGCAAGCGTACGTCGATCATCGCGGGCACACGTTCAACCAGCGGATCCAGTGTGCGGACCGATGCAACCTCGACACCGGTCGTGAGCAGCGCGGCAGTCACGACGTCGCGGACGGCTGATGTATCGAGCTCCGTCGCGATGCGCAAGCGAAGCCCCTGCACACTCGCTGGCAGCGATGCGACCTCGGAGGCCTGGGGGATCGGCAGGCGACCCCAGTTTGTCAGCACGCCATCCAGGAATGCCTCGGCGGGCGGCGAAAACGCCGTGCCAAGTTCCTCGCGCATGCGGACCAAGGCCGCCAGCGTGAGCCAGATCGACGCCTGAAGCTGACGCGCAAGATCAGCGCGTCCACCTTGCTGCAGCATGGTGACCAGAACCAGCAACAACGGCAGCGGTTCCGCGCCGCCCGTCGACGCGGTCGGCATGTCGTAGAACGTTGCCCGCTGGCCAACGCTGACGACGGGCCAGGGTCCGCAATCGCCGACCGCTTCCGTCGCAGTGGCCGTCAATTCGTCGATCGACATCACCGAGGCGGCGAGTAGCCGTTCCTTCCCCATCTCACCCGTGAGCAAGGCAGAGAGCAGCCCGGCCTTGACGACGCGCGGAGGCGCGAGACGCTGCAGGCGAGCCTGCCGCATCAGGGCGTCAGTGAAGAGCCGTTGCGCGTCGGTGCCCCGCCCGACGGGCAGCACCAGCAGCAGCTGCCGATCTTCTGCCGAGGCCTGCCGGTACGCCAGTTCGGCCGCGTGTCTGGCGCGCGTCCACTGGCCTGCAGACTCGATCTCCGCCGGTGCCTCGCGGCGCGGCGCCGCCCGTTCCGTGACGCGCTGCGAAAAGAGCAGGACATCCCGATCGATGCCAGCGCGGGCGGCGTCACTTCCCGGCACCGTGCGGAAGAGGCGCGTCTCGACGAGCACATCAGCGCGCCGATGCAGGCCCCGCCACAGCCGCGACACTGGAGCGAGCGGATCAGCGCCGATCGTAGCGCCAAGGACGACACGCTGGCGCAGCATCGTTGTGCAGGCTTCCTGCGGCACACTGATCCGCCCGACGATGCCGCTCCGCGCGAGATGCGTCGGGATGCTCTGGGAGTCGAGCGCAACACCGAGTGCGCGCGCGAACGCCTGTAACGCCTGCAGCGCCGGTGCGTGGTGCAACTCGTCCAGCAACGTCGCGATGTTCAGGGTCGACGGGTCGACCTGCCGATTCATCCAGCCCTCGGCGACCAAGGGTCGCGAGGCGCGCCGAAGCCGGGCTGACGGCTCAAGCTCAGGCGAGGTGCTGAAATTTGCACTGGTCATGGCGGCGCTCGATTCGGCTGGGGCTGACTGACCGGCGGCCGTTCGACCGCAGATGATTCAGACGATAAGCGTCACGAGACACCAACACAATTTCATAGAATAGTGGCTTTTGATAGAGTTTCTCTAACCATTCGTGACATCAGATGGCTCATTCCGGCACGCCGACGTCAGAAATGGAAGCCCGTCCCACCTGAGTCCGGTGAAAGCACCCGCTCCACGAGGGGCGCGACCGCTTCGTAGCTCGCCTGCAGGCGGCCCTCCTCGAACCAACGCACGAGGTTCACGGGTTCGCCACGGAGCATGGCCAGATCCAGCCGTTCCGCCACGTACACGCATTCCGAGTGGAGGTTGGGCTCCAGCGGGTTCGCGCTTCGATGGTGCGACGAGACCACCGCCACCGCTGCCTTGCCCAGGCCCCAGCGCAACGCCGCTGCGCCACCAAGAATCTCGTGCAGTTCGCTCAGCAGGCGCGGCATGACCTGCACGTTCATCTTCACCTCACGACGCAGCTCCGCGCGCATCGTGCCCAGGCGGTCGAACAACACCAGCTTCCCCACATCGTGGAGCAGTGCCAGCGTGAACGCCTCGTCAGGCACGACGCCGAAGCCGGACGCCAGTGTCCGTGCGATCGGCGCGGTGCGAACCATGTGTTCCCACACCTGCCGCACCATGCCGTCATACGCAGTGCCGGTGCGACAGAGCGTGCCCTCGACCATGCTGCTCAGGATCACGCTGCGCAGCCCTTGCGTCCCCACCCGACGAATACTCTCGGAGAGGGAGGTACTGCGGGCGCCCGTGGAGTTCGCGGCGGAATTCGCGAAGCGAAGCAGCGACTGCGCCAGCACCGGATCCTGCTCGACCAACTTCACCAGCTCCGAGATCGCGACGTCACGCCGCAGCAGCTCGAGTGCGCGCTGCGCCGCAGCGGGCGGCTGACGCACCGTCTTTTCACCACTTTTTGCAATCCGCTCGAAGAACGCCGGGGCGTCACCCCGGCGCTCCATCGGATCCAGTGCCGCTTCCAGGCGCTCCAGTGCGGTCCGAAGGGATCGCCGCACGTCGTAGCCTGCCTCGACCTCGTCGTGAATCGATGGCTCCGTCAGAATCGGGCCCAGGGGCGTCACCGGCGCCGAGGTGGCAAAGGCGGTCGCGCCGCCCGCTGCCGGCGATGCCACGCCTTTTGCACCCGAACGGGCAGACGATGGGATGGCCGCTGTCGCGAAGGGAGTCTTGTTGGTCATCGAGGCCTGTTGTCTTCGGCAGCTGGGGCGGAAAACAGATGAGGAGGGGCAACGGACGGGCGCCCATGGACTGGCCGCCTCTCGATCCCAGTATCGGACGGTCCCTGGGACGAGATGAGCGCGCCACACTAGTTTGCTCGCCATGTTCTCAGGTGATTACTCCGCTGACACCGCCCTCCTCGGTGGGGTGCTCGACGCGCTGGTCGGCCCTGGCGTGCTCCTCGATCGAGCCGGAGTGATCCGCACCGTGAACCGCGCTGCGGGTACTCGATGCTCGCCCGGCCAGCCGATAACAGAGGCGCTGGTCGCCCTCGCCCCCTGCGGCCCGGACGACGAATCGACCGCCCTGCGCGGGATCGCGGCCGTGCTCGATTCGTCTCAGCGAGCCTTCTCGCTCGAGTTCTTCGCGCACGCCGAACCAACCAGACGATTCATGCTCCGTGTAACCGGGATCGACCCGGCGACAGGAGCCGGCGCCGTTGTCCACGTCGCCGCCGTCACGACGAGCGATGCGGACAGTGCCGCGGCGCTCGCCCACGAGGCGAGCTTCCGATCGATCTTTGCCGCCTCGCTCGACGCCATGCTGATCACCGACGGCACGGGCCAGGTGCTCTCCAGCAATCCCGCCGCGCGCCGGCTGCTCGGCCGGAACGACGCGGGGATTGCTGCGCTGAACTTCGCGGACTTTTTCAGTGTCGGGTCCCGCGCGACCTCGTCGGCCGACGCATGGCAGCGGCTGATGCAGGATGGGCACTGGCGTGGTGAGGGGCGCATCACGGTTGGTGCCTCGGCGCTCGTGCTGGACGTTGCCGCGTCAGCGCACATCACCACCGGTCGCCACCTCGTCACGATCCGCGATGTCACGGAATCACTGCAGATGGAAGCGCAGCTCCGACAGGCGCAGAAGATGGAGGCGATCGGTCTGCTCACGGGTGGGATGGCCCATGACTTCAACAACCTGCTGACCGTGGTGCTCGCCAACGCGGATCTGGTGCTTGAATCGCTGCCGCCGGACATGGACGAACTGCGCGATGAGGTCGGCCAGATGATTCAGGCGGCGACACGCGGCACCGAGATGGTCAAGAAGCTGCTCGCCTTCAGCCGTCGCGAAACGCTCGAACGTCGCCCTGTCTCGCTCGAGGTCGTGCTGGCCGAGACGCAGGCACTGTTGACGCGACTGCTGCCGTCGAACATCACCGTGCGCACCGAGGCGGCGCCCGAATTGCCTGGCATTCTTGCGGACCCTGGTGCCGTGCAGCACATGTTGCTGAACCTGGCCACCAACTCCCGCGATGCGATGCCCTCCGGTGGCGTGCTGACCATGCGTGGCGCGTTCGAAACCGAAATGGAACGCCCGGACGGCAGTGTTGGCCCAATGGTCACGATCGTCGTTGATGATACCGGCCGCGGGATGGACGAAGAGGTGCTCGCGCATCTCTTTGAACCTTTCTTTACGACGAAGGCGCCCGGTGAAGGGACCGGGCTGGGGATGGCGATGATCTACGGCCTCGTGCAGCAGCACGAGGGAAGCATCGAGGTCAGGAGCACACCGGGACAGGGCACACGGGTGACCATCGGCCTGCCGCTGGCCGAGGTCATGGTGACCAACGCAACCCCGCGGTCGGCCATGCTCATCCGTAAAGGCGCGACGGAGACAATCCTGCTGGTCGAAGATGAAGAGATGGTCCGGCGCGCCGGACGTCGCATCCTCGAGAAGCACGGTTATCGCGTGATGCAGGCCGCTGACGGGGCTGAGGCGATGGTACTCCTCCGCGAGCGCGGCGCCGAGATCGCACTCGTGGTGAGCGATGTCGTGATGCCGCGGATGGGAGGTCGCGAACTCCACGCGACGCTGCGAAGCGAAGGGTTCCGCATGCCCTTCCTCTTTACCAGCGGCTATACCGATCGCATGTCGAGCGACACGGTGGCGCTCGATCCAAGCGTTCCCGTGCTGCCGAAGCCGTGGACGTGGACCGAGTTGACCGCCAGCGTGCGTGCGGCGCTCGATGAGGGTTTCACGCCGCGCTGATCCCCACCATCACGTCGTCATACGGGCACAGGCACAGCGCCATGTCGTGCGCGTGCGGCGCGCGACGCGGCACGAATGCGAAACACGCGGAGCGATCGACTCGATCGCTCCGCGTGTTTCATTCGTGCGCGCCTGTCGTCAGAACGGCGGCCGGCCGCCGCCACCTCCACCGCCGGGACCACCGAAGCCCTGGGGCGTCCGGATGCGCGCCGGGACACGCAGCCACTGCTCGGGCGTGAGGATCTTCTTCGCCCCTTCGGTGCCCGCGGTGCGGAGGCGCGTACCCCTCTCGAAGAAGGGACGCAGCTTGACGCCGAAGAGGACGGCCGGATCGGGGTTGCCGCCTTCCTTCTCGACCACTTTGCGTGCCTGCTCGGTGAGCGAATCCACCTGCACCTGGATCGAGTCGGCGAGGAGTTGCAGCTTGGCCACTTCCGCATCCGTCAGGCCGACGGAGTCACGCGCTTCGATGATCTGCAGCGGAATGTTCGGGAAGAACCGGCCGACACCAGCCGCGATGCCCGAGCCGGTCAATCGTGTGCCGGCCGCGCCGCCGAATGCCGCACGGAGACGATCGCGCGTCTGGTCGGGGCCGAGCGTGTAGCGGATGTTGAAGCCAACCTGGAACGGCAGGCGAATACCGGTCTGGTTGCCGCGCACCGCACCGAAGCGTTCGTTGACCTCGTACTTGTAGCGATTCGTGGCCGCGTCGAAGCCGCGCACGAAGAGGAGCGTATTGTCGGCCTGCGTGAACGAGCCCCAGCCGCGCAGGTTGTCGCTGCCGTGCAAGGCCTGGTCGATCCCACCAATCAGGTTTGCGGTGACCAGCGAGAACGTCAGGCGGCGATCGAGCTTGAACACCGTCGGGCGCCAGTTGAGCTGCAGGTCGAAGCTCGGCTGCCAGGGTCCCGTGCAGGAGTTCCGGGCCGACAGCGTGCCAAGCTGCGACTGAATGCACTGACGCGCGGTATTGCCAGACGAGGCCAGGAGCTTGGCCATGCCAGCCGCGAGATCCGGATCGCCCGCGGTGGCGGGATCGAAGATGAACGCGCGATCATTGCGCGAACCGTCACCATTGATGTCCGCGCTGACCAGCGGCGTGAACGGCGAGCCGGATGTCATGCGGCCGATCGCCGTGATCTCGAAGCTCGACGTCAGCGGATGTGTGACCGTGGCAATCAGGTTGTGGCGGCGATTGAACGCACTCGTCGCCCATTCCGGGGTGTTCGGATTGCCTGCCGTGGTGGCCGACGCGAAGCCGCCGCCCGCGCCTCCGAACCCGACACCGGTCTGACTGCGCGCGTCCGAGTAGGTGTAGCTGGTGTTGATGATCGCACCACGACCGGTGAAGCCGCCGAACGACACGGTCGCCTGCCACTGCTCGGTCTTGTTGAGCGAGTTGACATCGAACACCGAGGCAAAACGCGTGTCGATGCGTGAGAGCTGCGTCGGTACCGCACCGGTGGTGGTGATGATCGAGGCGGCCGGCACGAACACCGGCCGATTGCCCTCGGACGCCAATGCGAACTTCGGCGTGGTGTTGAGGTTCAGATCGCGATAGCCCGTCTGCGCCTCGCCGCGGGCGCCGCTGAGGTCGACATTCAGACTGAAGCGGCCAAAAATGCGCTTCGACGCACCGATCGAGCCGCGCCAGGCGCGCGGATTGGCATAATCCGCGTCGAACGTCGTGACGTTGCGGGCGGTGTTGAGCTGTGCTGGCGGACCGCCAGCAGCACACTGCGTCGGTATGCTTGACGGGTTCGCGAAATAGTTGTTGAAGTCGGGCACCGGCACACCGGCGCCGACACAGAAGATCGCCTGCTCACCCGTCGCAAGTCCGGTCGCGGTCTGTGCACCGGCGAAGAGCTGGGTATTGGGCGCGTCGCGGAAGCGGCCGACGCCGCCGCGCACTGTCAGTGCACCGTTGCCGAACGGATTGCCGCCGTTGGCGCTCTCCGGCTGCCTCGGAGACCAGCTGAATCCGACCCGAGGCAGGAACGCCGCGTCGCTGGGAATGATGTCCGTCTTCCGGCCAAACGCCGAATCCACGGCCAGATTGCGAGCGGGCGCTCCGTCGAATGACGAGCCTTCGAAACGGCCACCGAAGACCAGCTGCAGCCCGTCACGCGGACGCCAGGTGTCACCGATGTAGATGCCGGAGTTGATCGTACTGCCCGTGCGTTCCGGCGAGGCCAGGGTCCGATTGAACGTGGCCGGTCGGTTCGCTTCGAAATCGGCCAATGAGTTGAACGTGAACGACCCGAAGCGATTGAAGGCCTGATCCTGCGTATAGCCGGTGCGATTGATCAAGCCACCGATCTTGACGCGATGCTTGCCTTCATTCAACAGCAATGATGTCTCGTTGGTCGCCTCGAACACCGAGTTGTCACTGCGTTGCAGCAACGAGGTACTGCCGCCGAACTGCAGCGTGGTGAAGCCCTGCGTCCCATCGCTCAGATCGGAGAGGATCTGCACCCGGCCCAGCGGCAGCTGGATGAATGGCGTGCCGCTGCGATTGTCGAGCTGCAGGCCCGCGCGCAACTCGTTCACCACGGCCGTCCCGAACCGCGAGGAGAGCACCATCGAGCCACCGCCGCCACGGTTTTCCGTGGTACCGCCAGTCTGCGGCAAGGCCAGCGAACCAACACGGGTTGGCGTCTGGTCCACCAGGCGCCAGTCGCCACGGAGCGTCAGGGTATGGGCGTCGCTGACCGAGTAGTCCATGCGACCGAGCACCGTCATGTTGTCGGCGTTCCGGTTGTCATCGATCACCCCGCCAGCGGCACCGACACCGAAACGGTCGACGATGCCCAGGAATCGCCCGGCGGAATCAGGTGCGACGCCAAGCCGCTCGCGGGTCGCGTCATCAGCGGCGAGCAGTGAGGGCAGCAGGTCGGCGCGACGGCGACCTTGCAAGGCACCAAAGAAGAACAACCGATCCTTGACGATCGGGAAGCCAACCCCGGCGCCAAACTGATTCTGATTGAACGCGCCCCCGAAGGCGCCGGTGGTATTGCCCTGCTCGATCGTGAAGTCGCGGTAGCGGCCGATGTACGACAGCGACCCCTGGATCACGTTGGTGCCACTGCGCGTGGTCTGGGAGACCTGCCCGCCGGAGAACTGGCCACGAGCCACATCGTAGGTGTTGGTCACGACCCGCGTGCCGCGGATGGCGTCCTGGGGCACGAAGCCCGCGGCGAACGACAGTCCGTCGAGTGTCACGTTGTTGCTCTGTGACGACTGGCCCGCGACGCTGAAATTCGCGGCGCCTCCACCACCAGACGTGTCTGCGCCAGTCAACACGACACCTGGCGCCAGTGCGGCGATCGCGGTCGGGTCCGACGCGTCGACCGGCAGGCGGGCGGCCTGTCCACCATCGACGACACGCTCCGAGCCACCCGGCGCGGGCGGGCCGCCGCCAGGCCCCCCCTGCTGTGGGCGTCGCTGCCCGCGGACTTCAACCCGCGCCAGCGTCTGCGCCGTGCTCTGGCCGAGCGTGATGTTCCGCACGATGCGGTCATCGTCGCCGTTGCGTGTGACCGTCAGCGTGGTGGGCTGAAAGCCGATATAGCGCACCGTCAGGCGATACGTGCCACCGCCGTCGGGGAACAGAATGGTGTACTTGCCCTGCGCATTGGTGCGCTGCCGGCGCGTGACCTGCGTCTCGGTGGACTGCGCCTCGACCTGCGCATTCTCCACCGGTACACCGGCAGGGCTCTTCACGATGCCGGTGATGATGTCCGTCGATGCGCCAACCTGCGCCCCCAGCACCGCGGGGCCCGCGAGACAGAGCAGCAGTGGCAGCAGGGACTGGCGCAGTCGGCGCGCCGGAAAGGTGGGAAGCTTCATGGCGTCGGCAATTCAGAGAGATCGGTGCGCAACCTGATGATCGTGCGCATCCGGACAGGTATCAGCATCGCAATGACGCGCCCCGTCAGAGTGAGGTACGCCGCGCGAGAGGCGAGCGTTGGTGCCGGGCGGAGGGCCCGGTCCGACCCGCCCCCGCGTATACGCACAGCGTGAGCGGAAGGTGTCCCTGCCGCATATCTGGCCCAAATCCAGCGAACACGAGCGGGGCAGCGTATCGTTTCGGTTACTCCCTGCCATCTGTTTCACCCGATATGGGGCCACGCGCCATGCTCTTCCGTCCGTTCTCCCTGACCGCCGTGCTGTTCCTCGCCGCGGCAACACACGCCGGTGCGCAGTCCACGGCAGCAGTCGCAATACCGGCGGTGCGCTACGATCGTGCTGAACAGCTCCTCTCATGGAACAGCACCCGCCTCGTCACCGGCGATGAGGTGCAGGCGCAATGGATGAAGGACGGCTCGCGATTCTGGTATCGGAACAAGGTCCGTCAGGGCGCCGAGTTCGTGCTCGTCGATCCGGTACGCGGCGCGCGCGAGTTGTTGTTCGACAATGCCCGGATCGCGGCCGCGATCAGCACTGCGGCGGACACCAGCATCGACCCGACGAAGCTCCCGTTTCGCACCTTCCGTTTCGCGAAGGATGGTGATGACGAGCGCACGATCGACTTCCGCTTCGGGAAGCGTCGATTGAACTGCGATATTGTCGCCTACCGCTGTCAGGCTGTGGATACGTTGCCGAGCGAGGTGCCGTTCGTGCTCAGCCCCGACCGGAAGTGGGAGGCCTTCGTCCGCGGCTTCGACGTGTATGTCCGCGCTCGCGGCGTTGCCGGCGATTCGACACGCCTGACCACCGACGGCGCGCGGAACTGGAGCTATGGCCTCGGTGATCCGACCCCGCAGAACCTGCTGCGACCACAGCTCGCGCCGCGTCGGCCCCAGATCAAGTGGGCACCCGACTCGCGCCGGATGATCGTCAGCCGGCAGGACACCCGCGGTGTGGCCACCATGCCATACATCAGCTACACCTCGCAACGGCCGCGTGCCTTCACACAGCCGTATGCCTTGCCGGGCGACAGCGTCATTCCAAAACCCAGCTTCCACATCCTGGACCGGGAAGCGAAGACGAATGTCCGTGTGCTGCTCGATCCTGCGCCGGCACAGGCATCCTGGAATCTGTCGGCGCGCGACTCGGCCTGGAATGCCACCGGCAGCAAGGTGTATCTGACGACGATGTCACGTGCGTCCAAGTCCGCACAGTTGATCGAAGTGGATGCGACCAGTGGTGCGGTACGACTGCTCGCGGCCGATTCGGCCAGGACGTTCGTCGAGACGGGAAATCCGGTGGATCCGACGCCGACATACGTCACCGAAGACGGCGAGTCGCTGATCTGGTCGGAGCGCGACGGGTGGGGCCATCTCTATCGCTACGGTGCGGACGGCAAGGTCCGGAACCGGATCACGGAAGGGCCGTGGCAGGTGGGAACGATCGTCGCAGTCGATGAAAAGCTGAAGCGTGTCTGGTTCACCGGTCGTGGTCGCGAGACCGATGCGTTCCTGTACTACGCTCAGCTGTACTCCGCCAACTTCGACGGCACCGGACTGCAGCGGCTGACGACGGAGGATGCGGAGCATCGCGTGCAGGTGAGCCCGAACGGCCGTTGGGTGGTGGACGTCTACTCGCGCATTGAAACTCCGCCTGTCACGGTGCTTCGTGATGCCCTCACCGGTCGCATCGTGAAGAAGCTCGAAACCGCGGATGCCTCCCAGCTGGCCGCACTCGGATTCAAAGGGGCGCGGGTCTTCACCGCCAAGGCACGCGACGGCATCACCGACATCCACGGCGTGATGTACCTGCCGTCGAATCTGGACACCACGCGGCGCTATCCGATCATCTCGAACATCTACCCGGGGCCCCAGGTCGGGTCGGTCGGGGCGTGGGCCTACAAGGCCGCTGGCGAACCGGCGGCGCTGGCGGAGCTCGGTTTCGTGGTGGTGCAGATCGATCACCTCGGCACACCGCTGCGGAGCAAGGCGTTCCACGACAACTACTATGGCAACTTCGGCGACAACGGCCTGCCCGATCACATCGCCGTGATCAAGCAGCTGGCCAGCCGCCACGGGTTCATCGACATCGATCGCGTCGGAATCTTCGGACACTCCGGCGGCGGCTTCGCCAGCACCGACGCGATCCTGCGGTACCCGGATTTCTTCAAGGTGGCCGTGAGCGGGGCGGGCAATCACGACAACCGCAGTTACAACATCTACTGGGCCGAGAAGTATCAGGGCCTGCTGCGTCGCGATTCGCTGCGCCGCACGGACAACTTTGCCGATGAAGCGAACGCCGCGATGGCCGCCAACCTGAAGGGCCATCTGCTGCTGATGCACGGCGACATGGACGACAACGTGCACCCGGCGATGACGATTCAGCTGGTGGACGCACTGATCAAGGCCAATCGGTCGTTCGATCTGGTGATGGCGCCGAACCGGCCACACTCGCTCAACGAGCCATACTTCATTCGTCGTCGGTGGGATTACTTCGTCCAGTATCTGATGGGCGCGACGCCGCCGAACAACTATCTGATCGTTCGGCCCGCGGATGCGGTCGGCGCCGACGGGCAGACCCCCGACGATGAGTGGGGCGCGTTGCCGCCGAGGTGAATGCCTGGCGGGATGAGCACCGGCGGTGGACCAGTCGTCCACCGCCGGTGCTTGCATGAGAGCGACGTAATGCCGCGCCGCGCGTGGCGCTGCATATTGTCTCCTTCGGTACCACACTGCGGGATGTCGCATCTTCACGGGAGTGCCGCGTTGACCTGTCGCGCTGGGGTGCTGGCCGCGGGCGTGCTGCTTGCGCCCGACACGCGGGGGGCTCGGCCGCTCGCGGTGCAGACGTCCGCGCTGGCGCACGCCGATGGCGCGGATCTCCCGACCCAGCTGAGCCTGTGGGAGGCGCTCGCCCTCTCCGCCGTCATGACGGTGGTCGCCATGGTCGGTACGGTGATGGTGGTTCGGCGCCGAGCAGGCCCGGGGCGGCGGCACGCGTTCGCTGTCGATACCGGCGCAACCCGGATGCAGGTCGGCGACGAGCGCTTCCGGCGGCTCTTCGATCGTGGCGCAGATCCACAATTCCTGTCGGATGGTCAGCAGATCGTGGCCGCCAATCCGGCCGCGCTCTCGCTGCTGGCCGAAGGACGCAGCGATCTGCTGATCGGGCGAGACCTGTCCCTCGTGATGACAGACGCGAGCGCAATGCTCGACGAAGATGATCTGTCCTGTGAGACTGAGGTCACCACGGTGGCCGGGCAGGCCGTTCCGGTGGCCGTGCGTCGGACGCGGATTCCGCTCGATGCGGAAACACTGGTGCACTTTCAGCTGCGTGACCTGCGCGAAACGCGACGGCTCGAGACGGAACGCAGGGAACTGGAGAACCAGCTGCTCGCGAGCCAGCGGCTCGAAGCGCTGGGCACGCTCGCCGGCGGCGTTGCACACGATTTCAACAACCTGCTCACGGTGGTGCGCGCCAACGCGGAGATCGCGCAGATCGCGATGGCGGAGCGCGACCCGGACGGTGTGGCGGAGTCGCTGACCGCCGTGATGCAGGCCAGCGATCGGGCGCGCGACATCGTCAAGCAGATTCTGCTGTTTTCGCGTCGCTCCGTCCCGGTCCATGCGCGGATCAACCTCGCGGCGCTGATTACCGATGCACAGACGCTCCTCCGCGCGACGATCCCGACGACCGTACAGCTGTTGATCGAGGTCCGATCAGCCGATGCGTGGGTGAACGGCGATGCCACACAGATGCAGCAGCTGCTCCTGAATCTCTGCAGCAACGCCGAACATGCCATGCGCAGCACCAAGGGTGGCATGCTCCGGGTGTCGGTCGACACCGTGCGACTGCCGCACCTGGAGCACAGTGTGCACCATCCGCATCTGAACGCCGGCGCCTATGTCCGCCTGACCGTTCGAGACACCGGTGCAGGCATGAGCGACGACGTGCGACAGCGCATTTTCGAACCATTCTTCACCACCAAACCGATCGGTGA
Source organism: Gemmatimonadaceae bacterium (assembly GCA_031423355.1). Taxonomy (GTDB): domain Bacteria; phylum Gemmatimonadota; class Gemmatimonadetes; order Gemmatimonadales; family Gemmatimonadaceae; genus JACMLX01. Next base: position 25,315 of record JANPFJ010000530.1, read on the forward strand.
AGGTACCGGCCTTGGGCTGGCGGTCTTGCACGGCATCGTGCAATCGCACCATGGGTCGGTCCATGTGGAATCGGACGAGGGGAGCGGCACACAATTCGACCTGCTGTTCGCGCGAGCAACGCCAGCCCATGAGGGGGCGAGCGTCATGCTCACGACCCCGTCGTACACGACGGCGATTCTCACGCCACGTGATCGACTGGCGGTTGCAAGTGATGCGCCGTTGATCCTGCTGGTGGACGACGAGCCGGCGATCCTGCGCGCGGCCGAGCGCGGCATCAAGTCGGCGGGGATGCGCGTGGTGACGGCGTCCAGTGCGACGGCGGCACTCGACCTGCTCGACGACTTCGACGACATCGCGGTCATGATCACCGACCAGACGATGCCGGGCATGACCGGGTTGACGCTGGCCGAGCACGTCCGGACCTTGCGCCCCCTGCTGCCGATCATCCTGAGCACGGGCAATACCGGCCGCGTGCCCCCGGATCGGTTGCGCGAGGCGAACATCGAGGCCGTGCTCGACAAGCCGTACTCTTTGACGCAGCTGACCGACGCCGTCGAGAACGCGCTTCGGGCCTCCCGACGCCACCGCGCCACGCAGCGGGCCTGATCGGGAGTATCTTGTCACTGTCCCGTGGCATGCGGTCACGGCTTTGGCATTTCCCTGTCCCGACCTCCCGTGGCCGTCCCCACGTTCGCATCCCTGTCGCTTGATGCGGCCCTCATGCAGGCCGTCAAGGAACTGGGGTTCACGCGACCGACGCCGATCCAGAGCGATTCCATCCCACCGGCGATGGATGGTCGCGATGTCCTCGCCTGCGCCCAGACTGGCAGCGGCAAGACCGCCGCCTTTCTGCTGCCGATTCTCCATCGGATGCTGGCGGGAAAGCGCGGCACCACCCGGGCGCTGATCGTGGTCCCCACCCGCGAGTTGGCACTGCAGGTGCTGGAGACGGCGCAGGCGCTGTCGGTGCATACCGCACTGACCAGCGCCGCGATCTACGGCGGTGTGGGCATGGGACCGCAGGAACACGCATTCCGCACCCGGGTTGACCTGATGGTGGCCACGCCGGGGCGCCTGCTCGACCACATGACCAAGTCCTACGCCTCGCTCGCCGGCGTGCAGCATCTGGTCCTGGACGAGGCCGACCGCATGCTCGACATGGGCTTCCTGCCGGACATCAAACGGATCCTGTCGTACCTTCCCGCGAAGAAACAGGTGCTGCTCTTCAGCGCCACGATGCCCGGCGCGATCGTGCAGCTCTCACGTGATTTGTTGAAGGACGCCGCACAGATCAACCTCGAGCGGAAATCGGCACCCGCGAGCGGCATCACGCAGGCCCTCTATCCGGTGTCCCAGGACCTGAAGCCGGCACTCTTCGTGAAGCTCCTCGAGCGAGGCGACATGAAGGAAGCGCTGGTCTTCACGCGGACCAAGCATCGCGCCAACCGGTTGTTCGAGCTGCTCGAAAAACATGGCGTGGCCGCCGCGCGGATTCACGGCAACCGGTCGCAGGCGGCACGCGTCGCCGCCCTCGACGGCTTCAAGAACGGCAGCATCCGTGTGCTCGTTGCCACCGACGTTGCCGCCCGCGGAATCGATGTCGCCGACCTTGGCCACGTCGTGAACTTCGATGTCCCCGCGCAGCCGGAGGATTACATCCACCGCGTCGGACGCACGGGGCGGGCTGAAGCGACCGGTGATGCATTCACCTTCGTGGCGCCGGAAGAAGAAGGGGATGTTCGTGCGATCGAAAAGGCCGTGGGCCGACGCTTGCCGCGCGTGACGCTGCCTGATTTTGACTACACGGCGCGCACGGCGCAGGCGTTCGAAGTCCCGATCGCCGAACGGATCAAGGAGATCCGCGCCCGAAAAGCGGCCGATCGGCAGCGGGCGGCGGAGAAGGCTGCGCGCAAGGCAGGAGGCGGTCAGGGAGCGCCGGCACGAGGTAGCGGCTCGGCCAGTCAGGGTCGGCGTCCAGCGGCGCCGGCGTCGAGGCCAGCGGCCGAGGGTAACAGCGCGCGGCCGGCGCCTGACGGTGCTGCGGGCGCACGACCTGGGCCCCGGAGTGGCGGCCGAAGCGGCAGTGGGCGGAGCAGTAGTGGACGCAAGAGTGGCGGCGGCGGCTCGCCGTACCGCGAATAGTCCGGGGCGGCCGCGCCGGGTGCGTGGCCAATCACCACTGAAGCCCTGAGCGACGGGTCTGCGGCTCAGGGCTTCAACTGTATCGCCAGCTTCATCAGCGAATCCGGCGTCAGCGCGCCCTCCAGCAGGTAGTCCATCCCACTCGCCTGCCAGCGTACCACACTGCGACCGTTCTCCGTCGTGACCAGAAATTCAGCGGCGCTCCGTTTGCCCGCAGACTCTTTCCTCGCCGCAACTGTCGGCGTAATGAGCAACTCGAGTGCCGTGCCTCTCGGCGAGAAGTAGCGGCGGCGTGTGGTCGGCGCGCCGAGCGAGTCTTCCATCACGGAGTACCCCGCAAGTTGCACGACCTTCGGCGACGCCTTCCTGGCTGACACATCACTTCGGGCGTCGGCCGCCGCGCGAGCTGACACTCCCGTTACGACCACGGCTCCGAGTTCCATTGGTGGACGCATTCGTGACACACCCGCCGGCGGAGGCGACCCCTTCCGCTCCCGCTCCTGCGCCTGGACCCGATTGAGTGCGTCTTCCGCGTCGCGAGATGCGGCCGCGCGACGCGACGCGACGGTGTCGATCGCAACCTCCGCGGCCGCCAGTGCAGGTGCCACCGATTGTACCGCGCGCAGCGCCTGTGAAGGCGATACCGCTGGTGCGTGCGATGCAGCCTGACCCGATGCCGTGACGGGTACGGCTGCGGGTACTGCCGCGTCAGAGATGGCAGTGACGGAAATTCCAGCACTTGCTGCCTGCCGCGACGCACCGCTCTCGCCCCGGCCCGAGACGACGATCTCCGCTTCACTGCGCGGCCCACCGCGCGGCCGCTCCCGTACTGATGGAGCGGGAGCCGCGACGAAACTGTCCGCCGCGACGTCAACGACACTCGGCATCGCGCGCATCGGCGCGGCAGTGCCTCGCACCCTGGCGCTCTTCGGCACGGACTCGAATGACGGGGGTGCCTCGCGATTCTTGCCGACCTCGTAGCTCACGCCGGCGACCAGGAGCACGCTGGCAGCCAGCGCCACCCGTCTCAGTGTGAACATTCCACGACGGACACTCCCCGTCGCCAGCGTCACAGCACGCGATGGTGCCGCAGCAGGGGGCTCAACGCGCACGCGCGATGCCGGTGCGTCGAGCGCGCCGAGCAGTGTCACGACCTGCCGCGCCATCGCCGTGGCCTCGGCGAATCGCCGCGCGCACTCACCGCACGACGCGAGATGTACTTCGACGGCGTGTCGTTCCGTTGCGTTGAGCGCGTTGTCAACCAACGCGTGCAGCGTTCCTTCATCCACGTGCGACATGCGATCCCCCTTCACCCTGCGTATAGACCTCGAGCATGCGCTTGCGGGCGCGTGCCAGTGTCGTGCCGATGGCACCGCGCGAGAGCCCGGTGGCCTGTGCGATTTCGTCATAGTCAAACCCTTCCGCCTGCAACAGCAGCACGTCGCGATCCCGCTCCGAGAGTTGCGCCAACGCCGCACGGACACGCAATCGTGTCTCTTCCCGCTCGTATGCCTCATCCGGCTGCTCGTAGGGTGCGACGTGATCTTCATCCTTGACCAGCACCAAACGACGCTCGCGCGTTGCCGCATTGCGCCCCTCCTCACGCAGGAGGTTCAACGCCACCGCGAAGAGCCATGGTCGTGGGTTGGTCGGTGGCGCGGCCACCGCGCGAGCGAACGTCTCCTGTGCCAGTTCCTCGGCACGGCCACGATCACCCGTGCGCCGCGTGAGCATGCGCACCAGCGATTCGTGGTACTCCCGGAACAGCGCGCCGAGATCGAGTCCCATGATCAGTGCGGCCCTCAGGCGCCGCGGAAGTCTTTGGACAACTGCTGCACACCGGTCGCCGGCGGTGTCGCCTGCCCGACGCCCGGGATTCGAATGCTCACCCGCTGACCCGCCACCTGTACATCGTCACCGCGCAGTGCCGCATCCCGCGGTACAGACAGCGCCTGCAGCACCGCAGAATATGCAGTTGAGAAGCCCGTGACCGGGCGACGGAGTCTGGGAGCGATCGAATCGAGTCGTGCCATGGCGTGCCTCGGGTGTCGGGTCGCTAGGGAGATGCCCGGCCAGCGCGTGCATGCACACGGACGCGAAAACGGGCCACGGCATGACTGCCGTGGCCCGTGATTTCCAGCGCCCTGCGATCGAGTCGGTGGCGGGGTGATTGCTGGCAGGTGGCGATTGCCGCTCCCCGGCAGCTATGGTCGCGGCGCCGCCGTTCTCGACGCCGTGGCTCGAGCGCTGCGGGTCAATTCGGACGTGGCGCTTCGCTGGGTATTCGTCTGCAGCGCGCTCTCGCCACCAGTAGAGAGATTCACGTCGGGCAGTGCCAACGGGATCTGTGCAACCGGGGCAGCCTGCTGCGTCGATGCGGCCGGTGCCGCGCCGCGGGACTCCGTCGAACGCCGGGCGGGCTCACGCACATAAACGATGCGCGTCCTTTCCGGCGCAGCCGGCGCGGGAGTCGCAACCGGCGGCGGTGCCGATCGAGCCGCCGCTTCGAACTGCTTCGCCGTCGCCGCCGCCGCTGCCGCTGCCGCCTGAGACACCGAAGACTTGAAGTACCTGTACCCACTCACACCGAGCAGCAGCAGCAAGGCCACGCCGCCCGCCGCCGCGAGCAACATCGGCTTCGGCTTCCGCGAGACCTTCGTCTCGCTGACCAGAATATCTGGTGCCGATTGCGAGACGGGCACGGCCTGCGAGACATACTCAAAGGTTGCTGGCGACGACGACACGGCAGACGTTCCCGTCGGCGAGCGATACGACGTCAGCCGTGACGGCGTTGACGAGAAGGTCACGACCAGTTCCGTCTGCGCCTCGAGGCTTCGGCCCGGCGACATCGAGACCGGTCGCGTCATGAAACCGGGCAACTCGCGAGCCTTGCCGGTGGCGGTCGGCGTCGCCCGCGGCGAAACAACGGACACGCCGCCGGCGGGCGTCGGCATGAAAATCGATGGCTCGATCAGCGGAGCTTCCGCCACCACGGGGGCCAGTGCAACGGGCGTGGCAGCCCGGGCCTTCGGGGCATCCGACTCGGCTCGCAGCTTTGCGATTGCGTCGACCAGGCTGGCGGAGACCGGTACCTGCGTGCGACCCGCCTGCGCGGGGAACTCCGTCTCGAGCGCCGGCGCGTTGCTGTGTGGCGGACGAACTGCTGGACGGGGGCTGGATGGGGCAATCGGCGCATCAATACCATAGACCGCCGCATTACCGACACCGCCGATCGTCGATGCGTTACCCGCTCCCGTCGGTATCAAGCCTTGCCGCGCTTCCGCCTCGGCGGTTTTCGGCGACGCGCTGCCGAGCATCATCGCCACGTAGTGGCGCGAGCAATCGGCACAGGAGCCAAGATGATCATCGATCTCGCGGCGCCGGTGCGCATCGAGGCGCCCGGCTACCAGAGCCTTGAGTTCGAACAATTCGGGGTGCACGCGACTCTCCCATCGTCGAGAGGCGAGCGGCGGACGTGCCTGCCGGAATGGGGCACGTTCGCAGCTCAGCCAGGCGGTCCCACACCACCTCGTAGTAACGACGATGGTGATGCGGGACGGCAACACGTCAGGTGACGCGCAATTGAGAGTATCGGCACCCGACGTCGGAGGCCGACACGGTCCCGGCTTGCCATGCAAGACCGGGACCCCATGAGACTAGAAACCGTCGGCTTGGAGCGCCATGACTGGACCTGACCCGGCCATGATCCGGGCGAACAGGCCATGTACCTCGGGGAGCATCTTCGTCACGAAGAAGCGTGCCGTTTTCACCTTCGCGTCAAAAAAGGCCCGGTCCCCATTCGCGGTCGGGAGTTTCGCGATGGCGACCTCTGCCATACGAAGCCACATGTCGCCGAGCGCCACCAGTCCGAACATCCGGAGGTAGTCGGAGCTGGCCGCACCTGCCTCGTCCGGGTTGGACAGCGACTTGAGCGCGATGTACTGGGAGGCCTGCTGCAGGCGCGAGAACGCCAGGCCCAGGGGCTCGGCAAACTCCCTCAGTGCCGCATCGCGGGTGGTTCGTTCCAGACGCTCCGAGAGCGGATGGAAGAAGAAGCGGAGAAGACGCCCTCCCTCGGCCGGAAGCTTGCGGCCAACCAGATCGAGCGCCTGAATGCCGTTGGCGCCTTCGTAGATCGGCGCGATGCGCGCATCGCGGACGAACTGCTCCATCCCGTACTCGCGGATGTAGCCGTGTCCACCGTAGATCTGCAAGGCAAGGTTCGTATTCTCGAAGCCCATGTCGGTGAAGTACGCCTTCACAATCGGCGTCATGAGGGCGACGAAATCGTCGGCATCCTTGCGGACGGCCGGATCAGGGTGCTTTTCGTGCATGTCGATGTGCGTGCCAACCCACAGCGACAACGCGCGTGCCCCCTCATTGAAGGCCCGCATCGTCATCAGTGCCCGACGCACATCGGGGTGAACGATGAGTGGGTCCGCCGGGCCTGCCGGATTCTTGATCCCCGTCAGCGATCGCCCTTGCAGGCGATCCTTGGCATAGCTGACCGCATTCTGGTATGCCACTTCGCTCAGCCCCAGGCCCTGCATGCCGACGGCCAGGCGCGCCGCATTCATCATGGTGAACATGCCGCGCATGCCCTTGTTGGTCTCTCCGACCAGCCATCCGATGGAATTGTCGAACGCCATCACGCAGGTCGGGCTCGCCTTGATGCCCATCTTGTGTTCAATGCTGACGCAGCGCACGGTATTGTCGGCGCCAGGCGATCCATCGGCGTTGAGCAGGAACTTCGGCACGATGAACAGGCTGATGCCCTTGATGCCAGGCGGCGCGTCAGGGAGTCGCGCGAGAACCAGGTGCACGATGTTCGACGTCAGGTCATGGTCGCCGGCGGAGATGAAGATCTTGTTCCCCGTCACGGCATAGCTGCCGTCGTCACGAGGCACGGCCTTCGTCGTGAGCAACCCGAGATCGGTGCCGCACTGCGCTTCGGTGAGGCACATCGTCCCCGCCCATTCGCCGGTCACGAGCTTCGGCAGCCAGGTCGTCTTGAGCTCGTCCGCTCCATGCACCAGCAGCGCGTGATAGGCGCCGTGGCTCAATCCCGGGAACATCCCGAAGCTGAGGTTCGAGGCGCAAATCATCTCTTCCACGGCGAAGCGCAGCGTCTGCGGAAACCCTTGCCCGCCGAATTCCGCATCGGCCGATAACGCCGGCCAACCCGACTCGACGTACTGCTCGTACGCCGGCTTGAACCCCGACGGCGTCGTGACGGCGCCATTCTCGATGCGACACCCCTCTGCGTCGCCGCTCTGGTTGATCGGCTGCAGCACCTCTTCGCAGAACTGCGCCGCACCCTCGAGCACTGACATCGCCGTTTCGGCATCAAACTCGGCATACCCCGGGAGTGCGGTCAGGCGCGAGTAGTCAATCACTTCATTGAGGACGAACTTCATGTCGTCCAGCGGTGCCTTGTAGGTTGGCATGGTCGATTCTCAGTTGCGCAGCGGCTTGCCGGTGGCGAGCATGTGCTCGATCCGGGCCAGAGTGCCCGGCGTGCGTGCCAGGTGCATGAAGTGTGTACGTTCGAGCGTCAGCAGCGCGGCTTCGTCCAACGGTGTCGCCCCGTCCGTGTCACCACCCGTGAGGACTGTCGCCAGGTGCTCCGCGACCACCTGATCGTGGACGGTGACCTTGCCAGCCGCCGCCATCGACGTCACGCCTGCCATCAGCATGCTCTTGGCACGCGCGCCAGAGAGCGTGACCGTACGCGGGGCTGGCGGCACATACCCGACGACCAGTGCCAGCACTTTCGCCTTGGCATCAGTCAGCAACCGCTCACGATTCATCGTGATGCCATCCGTGGGCCGCAGATATCCCAGCGCACGCGCGTCCGCCGCCGACGTGGAAGTCTTGGCGGTGGCGATCGTCTGAAAGACCTGACCGATGGCGGCCATGGCCATGGCTGGATCACCCTGCACCGGCCCGACTTGCCGCAGCAGCATTTCCTTGCAGCCACCCCACCCCGGGATGATGCCGACGCCAGTCTCCACCAGCCCGATGTAGCTCTCCGCCGCCGCTTGCACCCCATCCGCGTGAAGCGTGATTTCCGCGCCGCCGCCGAGGGTCATTCCGGCGGGTGCCACGACCACCGGGAACGGTGCATGCTGCAGCGCCGCGTACGTGTTCTGACCGTCGGTGATGCCCTGCGAGACGGTATCCCACATGGCAATGTTGAGTGAGAAGAGCGCCGGGCCAAGGTTCGCGCCGACGCTGAAATTCTCTCCATCGTTATACACGACCAGCGCCCGATGGGTGCCGGTGCCGTCGCCAACATGCGCGATGACCTGCCGGATCATCGCCATGATGTCGCGGTCGAGGGTATTCATTTTCGAGGTGAATTCGAGGCACAGGACTCCGTCCCCGATATCCCAGACGCTCGCCGATCCGTTCTTCATCACTGGAGCCCCGCGCCGTTTCACGTCGCTCAGCGACAGGACGCCGGCCGAACGCGGCACCGGAGCGTAGTCGCCATTCGGGAGGAGTTCCTCGACGCCGTTGGCATCTGACCGATAGAACGGTTTGTTCAGCGCCACCAGCGCTGGAATCGTGATGCCGTGCGCCGTGAGCAGCGCGGCAAAGTTGGCAGCGCCCAACTGGTCGATCAGCTCGAAGGGTCCAAAACTCCACCCATACCCAAGTCGCAGGGCAGCGTCGACGGCGCTGACGCGATCGGCAATGGCGGGGACCAGCGAGGCCGCGTAGCCCAGCCCCTGCGCCAGCAACGAGGCTGCGAAGCGCCCACCCTTGTCGTCGAAACCGACGAGCGTCTTCAGCGCACCCTTGCCGCGTGCCGCAGCCAGCGACGCGAGCTGCGGCACGCGCTCGGCGCGATAGGTTCCCGTCTGCAGATCGATCACTTCCTTGCGGCGGCCACCGGCGGCATCGGGAACCAGCCGGGTGAAGCCACCACCCTTGCTCTTTCGACCGGTGTTGCCGGCTGCGATGAGCGTTTCCATCGGCGCAAACGTGATCGGCAGCGCGCGAAACGCGTCATCGGCCGGCAGTGTCGCGTGAAAGCTCTTCATGATGTGCGGCATCAGGTCGAGCCCAACGAGATCGGTCAGACCGAAGATGCCGGTCTTCGGCAGACCCATCGGCTTGCCGCACACTGCATCCGTTTCCTCGACGCTCAGGCCGTGCTTCAGCGCTTCGTGCATGGCGCAGTACATGAAGAACGTGCCGATACGATTCGCGATGAAACCTGGCGTATCCTTGCAGACCACGACACCCTTCCCCAGCCGCTGATCGCCGAACGCATGCAGCGTCGCGGTCACGTCAGGGCGGGTCTGCGGACCGCTCACCAGTTCGAGCAACCGCATGTAGCGCGGCGGATTGAAGAAGTGCGTGATCGCAAAATCACTGGCGAATGCGTCGGACTGGCCAGCGATGAGCGCCTGCAGCGGGATGGTGGACGTATTCGATGTGATGATGCTGCCTGGCCTGCGCGCCGCATCCAGTTTGCGATACAGCGGCGTCTTGACCGCCGGATCCTCGAACACGGCTTCGATGATCCAGTCGACTTCGGTGAGCGCATCGAGATCGTCCTCGACATTCCCCGGTGTGACCAGTGCCATCGCCTCGGCACTCATGAACGGTGGCGGCTGCTGCGAGCGCATCCGGGCAAGCGCTCCAGCCGCCAGCACGGTGCGCTCGGTGGCACCGGACGGAACGACGTCGAGCAGGAGGACCGGAATACCCGCGTTGGCCAGTTGCGCGGCGATTCCGCTCCCCATCGTACCCGCGCCGATGACAGCGGCGCGGCGGATCTCGATGGCCATGAGAGGTGGCGTAGAGCCAGGAAGTTGAGAAGAAGCAGCCGACCGCGAAGCAGACGCCGGCGTGATACACGAATGCTGCCCTTCTGGAGGCCGGTGCGCAACTGAGGGCGCCGTCAACGCCGAAGTGGCGGGCTCCTTCAATCAGTGGACGCCCGCTGCAATGCGCAGCCCCGGGGCCGGATGGTGGACACTCGTCCTGCCGATCACATCAGGCTCGCATTCGTTGAACGTGCGCGCTGACGGCGGGTCGTGGATGGTGGCACCCGGGCTCGAGTCGGTCAGCGACGAATTCAACGGGACGGTGGGTGTCCTGCTGATTCCCTGATACCGCAGGGATTCCATCGGGACAAGGACCTATGCCGGCGCCTCGACAGGGAACACCAGCATTGGCCAGACGCGACGCCAGGCCGACTCACGATCGAAGGTGAGTTCCATCGCCAGCGTCCAGCGCACGGATTCGGCGCTGTCGTAATAGCTCGGTGGAGACGATGGCGGTATGCGGAACGTGACCATCTGACGCCAGTCCGCGCCAGAGTCCACCGCCGCGACCGAGATTGCGACCGGTACCGAGATCGTCGCAGCCAGCTCGCCGGGCACCGAGCCCCGCCATTGGCGCGCCTCGACAACGACAGTCACGCTGCGCACGACCAGTTTCTTTCGTGCGTGCAGCACCGCCCGGAAAGTCGCGGGCTCGCCGACAGTCACGATGCTGTCGTCGAGCGATGGCTCCACCCAACCCACCCGCCGCGCTTCCTCGAACTCCGGACGCAGCGCGCTGATCTCGCGGAAGGACGACACGCACGCGACCAGACCGATGGCGATGAGAATCACCGCTTCACCATACACCGTGAAGGTGCCGATGATTCCGAACCCGATCAGCGCCACACCAAAGAACGCGGTCAGGAGCGAACGCCTGGCGCTGCCTCGCTCCAACGGAGCCCGCCATTGCTCGCGCACCAGCTCCACGTACACATGCCCTTTCGGGCCAAGGCGATCCGCATCGTCCAGAGGCATCGGTCGAGAATGGCGACGAAGCATGGCCGACGCAACTGCGAGCGGAAGCCTGAGGGCGGCGCCCGGGTGCTATCCTTCGCCTCGGCGGATGGGTGGGCGGGCCGCACGTGGTGCCGGTGGCCATGCCGGCGACCACACCGGGTGCCGCACACCGATGCCTCACCTACACTGCACGCATGTCCCGCTATCCGTCCCTGCTCTCCCCTGTGGCACTTGGCGCGCTCACGCTGCCGAACCGCGTGATCATGGCGCCGATGACCCGCTGCCGCGCGACGCCCGACGGCATCGCTGCACCGAGCTATGGTGAGTACTTCGCGCAGCGATCGAGCGCCGGAGTGATGGTCACCGACGCGACCATGGTCTCGCCGCAGGCGGTGGGCTATCCAGGCGCGCCTGCCATCTGGACCGACGAGCAGGTGCGCGCCTGGGCTGGAGTCACCGCCGCCGTCCATGCCGTTGGTGGTGTCATCGCCGTGCAACTGACGCATTGTGGACGGCTCTCGCTGAATGCGCTCCAGCCCGCCCTCGACCCGCCCGTGTCATCCTCCGCGGTCCGCGCGACCGACACGCTGCTTCCCACTGCGCAGGGCACACGCGAGCCAGCGGATGAACCACGCGCGCTCGAGCTGACGGAACTTCCGGGGATCGTCGCACAGTTTGCGCACGCCGCCCGACGTGCCAGAGCCGCCGGCTTCGATGCCATCGAGATTCACGCCGCCCACGGTCACCTGATCGACCAGTTCCTGCGCGACGGCGTGAACCAGCGCCACGACCGATTCGGTGGATCCCCCGAAAATCGCGCGCGACTGCTGCTGCAGGTGACGGAGGCAGTCGCGAGGGAAGTCGGTGCCGATCGTACCGGTGTGCGGCTGTCGCCCGGCAGCACGCTGAACGACATGCACGACGGCAACCCGTTGGTCACCTTCAGTGTGGCGCTGCGCGAACTCTCGAAACTCGAACTCGCCTGGACGCACCTGGCCGACGGAGGCGACACCGATCTCACGCACCGATTGCGCGACGCCTATGGCAAGCCGTTCATGCTGAACGGCGGATTCGACGCCGAGTCCGCGAACGACGTCATCAGGCGTGAGCTGGCCGTGGCAGTCAGCTTCGGCACCCTCTACATCGCCAACCCTGATCTCGTCGAACGTTTCGAAATCGACGCCGAACTGAATGTTCCCGACGCGAGTACGTTCTACACCGGCGGCGACACCGGCTTCATCGACTATCCGGAGATGTCGGGGCGCTGACCGATCACCGACACAGGATGGTGCACCGGTATCAGCGCATTGGACGGGTGGTGCCGATCGGCTGACCGTTCGGATGCCAGGTTGGCTTCGGGCCATTGGCCAGGATCAGCATAGCCTGCGCCGCCGCTTCGATCACCCGCGCCATGTGTGCCGGATCGGCGTACTGCGCTTCGTCCCGCACCGTGTGGTAGTCAGCGTGCAGGTTGAAGCTCGACAGTGTATGCGCCGGAATCCCCATCCGCGCGAAGGCGATGTTGTCGCTGCGTTCGAAAAACCGCTGTGACGGCCGCCGATCCGGAACGATCGGAATGCCGCCGTCGCGCAGTTGATCGCCGAGCGTGGAGCGTTCATAGCCAGTGAGCCAGGCCCTGCCCGCACCACCGGCGAGACTGTCCGGGCGTCCGATCATCTCCACTTCGAGATTGGCGACCAGCTGCGACAGGGGTCGCACCGGATGATCAATGAACCAACGCGTGCCGAGCAGACCGACCTCCTCGCCCGTCATCGCTGCGAATACGATCGTCCGGCGCGGCTTCACTGCACCCGTCGCCAAGAGTCGCGCGACCTGCAGCACCGCGATCGTTCCGGCGGCGTCATCGTCTGCACCATTGTTGATCGAGTCACCGTTGACCGCCTTGGTCACGCCGATGTGATCGTAATGCGCCGTCATCAGCACGTACTCGTCCTTCAGTGCCGGATCGCTCCCTGCGATGTATCCGATCACGTTGGCGCCCGGCAGGCGCCGTTCGGCCGGCACCGAGTCATACGCGCCCCAACTGGACAACAACTGCGGGCGCTGACGTGCGCCGGCCGCGACGACGGTCGAGGCGAGCGGAACACGCTGCACGAACCCGCTGTCCCCGGCCGGCTGCAGGCCCGCTTCGCGGAACTGTGCGGCCAGCCACCGGGTCGCACGCCAGCTGCCCGGTGACCCGGTGAGCCGGCCTTCCATGCTGTCCGACGCCAGGATCGCCAGGTCGCGCGCCACGTCGCGATCACGCACCCGCGGTCGATACGCACCCGAAGTCGCCGCCGCGGGCGCCGCCGCGACGGCGACAAAGGCAAGCCAGGTGCCGGTCGGGTCCACCGTCACACGCGAGATGTTCGTCAGTGGCGCGAATTTCAGGTCGGCGGCAACGCTCCATCCGGTCTGACCACGGGTCCACTGCTGCAGCGTGCTGGCTGTGCCGGCGATCATCGTCGTGCTGTCGACCCACGAGTACTCGTCGACACCGGGAAGTGTCTGTACCAGCCGCGTGACGGCACGCGTCGCCAGGTCAACCTCGTCGATATACCAACTGGTGCCTGCGCGCTGGACGAAGGTGACACGTGCCGTTCCAGGAACACGCTTCACGCCACGCCCGATATCGCGGGCGATCGTATCGATCCGCCCGCTCACCGTATCCATCAATTGCAGCGTCGCCGGGGTTCCGAGCACAAACATCGCCACCTGTGCGCCAACCCAGGCGTAGTAGCCGACCGGCTTCACGCGGCCCACCAGTCGCTCGGCCGTCCCTCCCGCCGTCAGTGGCATGCGCCAGAGATGTTGCGCCGAATCCCGCTCCACCCGAATCACCGTCAGCGAGTTGCCATCGGGCGTCACCTGCGCCGAATACTCGCTCTCGGCCGTCAGGGTCGCCGGGGAGTGATCCGATCCGTCCAGGGCATACCGCCAGATGTCTGTCTGGACATCACGAACGCTGTCACGCATCAGCGCGTTCGGAGCACGGCGCGTGTAATAGAGCACGCGCCCTCGCGCGTCGAAACTCGGCTGATTGTCGTAGCCGTCACGCCGGGTGAGGTTGATCGGCGGCTGCACGATCAGCGCACCGTCGCGCTTCGTAATGCGCGCGAGAAATACATCGGTATTCGGTGTCCCGGCGGCCGGCGCGGGGGTTTGCGCCTGCGCCAAGGACAGCGGCAGCGCCACGACGAGGCTGCGGACGAGTGTGTGGGAGATCATGCGCGCACGGTACGCAGTGAGGCACGTCCACGCCAGCACGAGGTGCCTCGACGCACGATCGCATTCGCCGAGGCGGCTGTGACCGGCAGCCGATGGGTGCGAGATTACGGCATGAATCGTCACTCCGTATTCTCAGTCGTCGCGGCAGCGCTCACGCTGGCAGGGTGCAGCCTTCAGGACAAGAAGCCGCGCCTGGCCCAGAATGCCGTTGTTGGGCTCTGGCGCAGCGACTCGATCGCCGGCGCTACCGTCGCCACGGCGGCCTATGCCCTCCGCATCGACCCCGATGGTCTGGCGGAATTCACCAGCCAGATCGCGGGCAAGCCGGCGGTCACCGAGCGCGGCACCTGGGACGGTGCCGACTCGCTTGTCAGGGTCGTGGTGCGGGGCGAGGGCACCGCGATTCGTCCCATGTCCCTGCTGCTCGCCATTCGTGGACAGACGCTGGCACTGGTGCAGTTCGATACGACCGCCTGGGGCCGGGTCGGCTTGACGCTGACGCGCCGCTAGCCGCTGGTCTGGTTCCGCCGCTCGAGTGCAGAGGCAGGGCGCGAGTACCCGACGTGCTTGCGCCACGCGCCTTTCGGCGACACCGTCGGAAATGAGTCGACTCGATTTTGTCCCGCGTTGCCGCGCATGATGGCCGCACGCCGCCGCACTCGCACTGGTATCCCGCTCGCCGTCATCGTCGCGATTCTCACCGCGATCTTCGCGAGCCGGACCGGACGTGCGCCGGCGCCGGCGCAGCGAGATGCGCGTCCGCAAACCGAAGCGCCTGCTCGGCAGATTCCGGATCGCAGCGCTGATCCGACCACGGGTGCAGCACCAGATCGGACTGCCCGTGAGGGCGCATCATCGGTCGGCTTCACATCGCGACAGCGGCTCGTCGAGCATTTCGAAAAGCACGGTGCGGAGTTTCCCGGGCTCAGCATGGAGGCGTATCTCATCGCGGCGCAGGCACTTCGCGATGCGCCGGTTGACGGGAGCGTGCTGGAGGTGCGGCGGCCCGATGGCGTGAGCACGCGCTTCGATCGCGCGACTGGCGGATTCCTCGCCTTCAATCGCGACGGCACGATTCGAACGTTTTTCCGCCCGAACGATGGCGAGGCCTATTTCCGACGGCAGGCGTCGCGCGCACCGGGAGGGGGACCATGACAACGGATCAGGGCGCGGTCCAGACGTATCTGACCAGCCGCGGCTGTTCGCCACTGGTGGTGCGCCGAGGCCTCAGCGGCCTGCTCGAACACTGGGCGTCCATCGTCGCGGCCGTCGAGCGCGGCCGGGATGCGTCGCTCGATGAATGGCTGAACGACATGGATCTGCGCGACATCCTCGCTGGCGCTCTGGCGGCGGCCGGGCCGCGCGAGCGCCGAGCGGCCGCAATCCGACTCGACGACGCCGACGAGCGCTTTCATGGCGTGACCGAACCGTGCACCTGTCTGTGGGGTGACCAGATCGCCCAGACGAACCGGTGGCGGCCAGAATGGCAGTGGTGGTACTTCCGCCGCCCAACGGTGCCTGGGCCCACGCTGCGTGAAGATCTGCTCGTCAATGGTCTCTTGCGATCGGAGACCTAGGCCCAGGGGATCCGACGTCGGGGTGGACTCGTTCCTGAAACCGGACGGCTTTCTCGCCGTATAGCACTGTGATATCATTTCGATGTCACTTTCACCCGGTAATCGATCCATGACTCGTGAGTTCATTCGCCGGGCGGCCCCCGGCCTCCCCGTGCTCTTCGCCCTGATCGCTGGCAGCCTCGGCAGCGCCTGGCTGGTTTTCCTCGGCGTGACGGGACGCTCCCTCCCCTCCGGTCTGGCCGGTGCGCTGCTGCTTTTCACCTTGCTCGTGATGAGCGCTGGGCTCTTCACGGTCGAACCCAATGAAGCCAAGGTGCTCCAGCTCTTCGGCACCTACAAAGGCACCGTTCGCCAGCAGGGGCTGTTCTTCGCCAACCCGTTCTTCACCAAGAAGAAGATCACGCTGCGGGCGCGGAACTTCGAGACCGCGCGCCTCAAGGTGAACGACAAGCACTCCAACCCGGTCGAGATCGCGGCGATTGTCGTCTGGCGCGTGATCGATAGTGCGGAAGCGTTGTTCGAAGTCGAGAATGTCGAGACCTACGTGATGACGCAGAGCGAATCGGCGCTGCGCGCGCTGGCCACGAAGTATCCGTATGATGCGCACGCCGAAGGGGAGTTCTCGTTGTCGGTGAACCCCGACGAGATCGCGACCGAATTGAGCATTCAGCTGACGGAACGGTTTGCGAAGGCAGGCGTCGAAGTGATCGAAAGTCGCGTCAGCCACCTGGCATACGCGCCGGAGATTGCCGGCGTGATGCTGCAGCGCCAGCAGGCCTCGGCGATGATTGCCGCGCGCACGAAGATCGTCGAAGGGGCGGTTGGCATGGTGGACATGGCGCTTTCGATGGTCGAGGAGCGCGGCATGGCCAAGCTCGACCCCGATCGTCGCGCGGCGATGGTCAGCAACCTGCTGGTGGTGCTCTGCGGTGAACGCAGTGCGCAACCAGTGCTCAACACCGGCACGATCTACCAGTAGGCCTGACATCGTGTCGGAACGGAAGTCGTTCCTGTTACGCGTCGACCCGGCGCTGCTGGAGGCCATGCAGCGCTGGGCGAACGACGATCTGCGCAGCCTGAATGCGCAGATCGAGTTCGTGCTGCGGAAAACGCTGCAGCGGGAGGGGCGGGCAAGCGCCGCGGCGCCGGTGGCGCCCCCTGCAGAGGCGGATCAATCCACGGGGTCGCCGGGCGAATAGGCTCGCCGCGCCCGCGCCAGCGAGGCGCCTCGTCCGCAGCACGACCCAAGCGAACTGTGCTCCATTGTGGAACCTTGTGCCGTGACGATACTATCACTCTGGTCGCCTACCGCGCTTGCGCAGGAGAAGCAGAGTGTTCAACGCTTCGTACCACCGACGCCCCGGACCGGGGGCGTGGTTCAGCGCACCGGTTTGCCTGCGGGCTTGCAGTACCGCGGTCTGGCTTGCGGCGGCTTCACTTCCCCTGCTCGCACAACCCGCGGGCGCCGTCGGTGACGGGTTCGCCTTTCGGCGCCCAGTCGTCAGCCTCACGGTCCGCGGCGGCTACGACCGACCCTTCGGCAACGGCGAGATCTTCGACTTCTCGCGGAAGAACCTGACCCTCTCGACTGGCGACTTCGCCGCGGCGGGCTACCAGATCGACATCGGCTTCCGCATCTCCGACCGCACCGAGATCATGATTACCGGCGGCGATGCATCACGCACGGCCGCCTCGGAGTTCCGCGATTTCATCGACAACAACGACAAGCCGATCGAGCAGACGACCCAATTGCGCCGCGTGCCACTGGCGGTCGGTGTGAAGTACGCACTCTCTGCACCTGGCGAACGGATCGGAAAGTTTGCGTGGATTCCGTCCCGGTTCACACCGTGGGTCGGCACCGGCCTTGGCGCGATGCAGTACACCTTCGCGCAGAGCGGCGATTTCGTCGACTTCCAGTCACTGAACGTCTTTCGCGACAAACTGTCGTCAACCGGCTGGGCGCCGATGGCGTACGCGCACCTGGGTATGGATCTCAAACTGACGACACGCATGTCGCTCACGGGTGATCTTCGCTACACCGCCGCACGCGGTACGCTGGCGCGTGACGGATCGTTCGAGGGTTTTGGAAAGATCGACCTGTCGGGCACTGCCGCCACGATGGGCTTCACGCTGCGGCTGTAGGAGATGCAAGCCATGTCACGGACACTGAAAGTCACAGCCCTCCTTGCCGGCGCGATCCTCACATCCACCGCGGCGCTGGCGCAGCGCGATGAAACCATCCGTGTCGACCCGCGCTGGCGCGCATACCTCGGCTGCTGGTCAACCAGTGCCGCCGGGGCTCCGGGGCCCGACATCTGCCTGCTGCCCACGCGCGATCGCAACACGGTCGAGCTGGTGACGGTGGTCGGTGACTCGATCACACCGGCCACGACGTTGACCGCCAGCGGCGAGCGTGTCTCGCGCACGAAGGATGGCTGCACCGGCTGGGATCTGGCGCGCTGGTCCGACGACGACCGCCGCCTGTATGTGGAATCTGAATTCACCTGCAGCGGCGGCGCACCGCAGCGGGTGACCGGAATGCTCTCGCATCAGGGCGACAGCTTCTCACAGATCGAAGGCATCAAGACACGCAGCACCACGGCGGTCCGTGTGGTCCGCTTCGACCTGCTGTCCGATTCAGTTGGCCTCCCGGCTGGAATTCTCGGCCGCCTGCCGCGCGGCAACAACGCACAGATCTGGGCATCCCGCGTCGAGGCGTCGTCTGAGGTCACGACCGCCGACGTCCTCGACGCATCGAATGCGGTCGGCGCCGCCGTCACCGAAGCGTGGTTGGCCGAGCGCGGTCAGAAGTTTGCAATCAACGCGCGCGAATTGCGGAACCTGCGTGATGCAAGGATTCCGGCGAGCGTCATCGACATGATGGTCGCCGTCTCGAACCCTGGCGTGTTCGCCGTGATGCCGAGCGGGCGCCCGGGCGTTGCGCAGCAGCAGCAGCAGCGCGGGCTGCGGGGACTGACCGCGTCGGAAGAGATGGCATTGGCGCAGGCGGGCTTTCGCGGTCAGCTTGGCGGCATGGGCTTGGGGTATGACCCGTTCTTCGGCTTTGGCAATGCGTACTTCCCATACTGGGGCGTCTCGCAGTTTGGACGCTTCGGCCAGTTGAACCAATTCGGTTACTTCAACCAATTCGGCCAGTTTGGCGGCGGCTGGTTCAACCCATACGGCTTCAACGGCTTTCAGAATGGCGGCGGCTGGTTCGGTGGCGGCAACGGGCCGTACGTGATCGTTCCCGCCCCGGCGATCAGCCCACCAGGCCGCGCCGTCAACGGTCTCGGCTACACGCAGGGCGGGAACTCCGGTGGCGATCGGCGTGCGGGTCCGACACCATCGGTGCAGTCGGGTGGGGGCTACACCTCGGGCGGCAGTGGCGGCAGTGGCGGCAGTGGCGGCGGCGGGGCGTCGAGCAGTGGTGGCGCGTCGACCAGTGGCGGCGGTGAGCAGCGGACTGCCAAGCCACGCCCTTGAGTCATTACGTTACTTTATCGATTGCCGATGCAGTCGGCGGCTGTCTCGAAACCCTCACGCGAGTATACCGTGCAGCTCTCCGGATTCCCGTTTCTCCTTGCGCTCGGTGCGAGTCTCATCGCGGCGGCACCCAGCACGGCACAAGTGACGCCCGCCGGCCAGACGACAGCTACGCGCTGGAACCCCTTCCTCGGCTGCTGGTCGACGTCGTCGGCCGGAATGATCGGGCCGATGGTCTGCGTGGTTCCGACGGATTCCGCCGACCAGGTTGAATTCCTCACGGTCAGTGGCGACTCGGTCGTGTCGCGTTCGAAGGTCGATGCCTCTGGGGTCGAAAAGCTCTACTCGCGCAAGGGGTGCGTAGGCATCGAGCGTGGCCGATGGTCGGCCGATGGGTATCGCCTGCTGATGCATGCCGACTATGCGTGTGACAAGGGTGTCGACCGGAAGTCGGATGCACTCATCGACTTCACGCGCAGCGATGCATTCTCGTACATCGAGACCGATCTCAAGTCGTACCGGAAGCCGTCGCGCGTCGTGAACTTCATCGTCCAGCTGGACACGACGCTGTTCCCGGCTGAAGTGCGGCGACGGCTGCCGGAGTATCGGCCGCTCTCTTTCGAGTCAGCGGAGCTCGAGCGGGAGACGGTGCTCTCGACACCCGCTGTCGTCGAGGCGACCGCCGAGCTGGATCGGGCGCTTGTCGCGACCTGGCTGGCCGAACGCGGCGAGTCTGGCATGCTCGCGCTGGCGCCGTTGTCCGTTTTCACCCCGCAAGAGATCAAGTGGCGTCAGCAGGATGCGCTCCGTGGTCTTCGGAGACAGCAGGGGATACCAACCCTGCTCAGCGTGGCGTGGCCGTACGTCGATCAGGGAGGACCGTACGGCGGTACATGGGGAGTGAAC
The DNA here is from genome assembly GCA_031423355.1 of Gemmatimonadaceae bacterium. Lineage (GTDB taxonomy): Bacteria > Gemmatimonadota > Gemmatimonadetes > Gemmatimonadales > Gemmatimonadaceae > JACMLX01. The sequence goes on from JANPFJ010000530.1 coordinate 45,456, forward strand.
TACGGTTTCGCCTGGCCGACGAACTATCTCGTCACGCCGGCGATGGTCGGATTCGGGGTGCCGTGGGTGGACTACCCCGGTGGATTCAGATGGGGTGGCTGGCCGCGATAGTGGCCGTCACGCCGGCGCAGGGGCCTCCGCACAGGCGCGACGACCAATATTTCGAGATCGTCGGGCGGGGTGATGAGCCTCTCCGGCGGTTCCTGTATTCCACCCGCGGTCTCATCAGGCCCGATTGCTGCACTGCCTAGCTTGCCCGTCACTGGGCGGCGCTGGCAGAGCCCGTCGCAGCCTCTCACTTCACACCCCCGCGATGTCGTCATTCAGCAGTTTTCTGGAACTTGGTCTGCGTCATATCCTCACCCTCGAGGCCGCTGATCACCTGCTGTTTCTGGCGACGCTGATTCTCGCACACGAGCTCGGCAAGTGGCGCCCGCTGCTGATCCTGATCACGGCATTCACGATCGGACACTCGCTGACGCTCGCACTCGCCACTCTGAACGTCGTCCAGGTCAATGCCAAGGCGGTCGAGGCGCTGATTCCCGCCACGATCATCGTCACCAGCGTCGTGAATCTCTGGACCTGGCGGCAGGGTCGGCGCGCCAACGACCCGCCCGCCGTCGCGGACAGCCAGCTGTGGCCCAGGTATGTCATGGCGCTGGTTTTCGGCCTCATTCACGGGCTGGGATTCTCGTCGGTTCTGCGCGGCCTGCTTGGCAGCGAAGAGTCGCTGCTGGTGCCGCTGCTGGCCTTCAACGTCGGCATCGAGCTGGCGCAGATCGTCGTCCTCGGCATCCTCGCCGTCGCCGGGGTAGTGCTGACCTGGCGACTGTTTGATCGGCGCGGGTACGTCCTCGTCGCCAGTGGGATCACCTTCGGGTGTGCCACCCAGATGCTGCTCACGCGCCTCTGAGCGGATGCCACGGATGGCAACGGACGCCGCCGCGACGCCTGGGAGCCGTGTCCGGGAGCCCCGGCCCGAAGCCGCGGCCGCACTCTGGACGCCGCAGTCTGGACGCCGCAGTCGACGCCGTGCCCGCCGGTTTCGGCTTGGCGCGATGTGACAGCGGCGGCGTGTCTGGAGACGGTGAACCCGCGCCATTGACGGAACTTCGCCTTAGCGCGGCCGTAGATTCCGCCACGCACGACACACACCCTCAGACCGCATCTCTCATGCCTTCCCCGTTCGTCTGGCGCCGGTCGCTCGCAACGCTCGCGTTCATCGCGACTGCGCCGCTCGGTGCCCAGCAGTGGCTTCACCCCGATACCGTCGGGCGCACCAACCAGTCGATGTTCCGCGTGCTCGATCAATGGCCCGCGCCAAACGAAACTCGCGCCGCCAACGGCAAGCCGGGGCCGAAGTACTGGCAACAGCGGGTGGACTACGTGATCCGTGTGGGCCTCGACACCACCACGCACACGGTCACCGGCAGTGAGCGGGTGACGTATCGCAACAACTCGCCGGATGCACTGGGCTACGTCTGGTTCCAGCTCGACCAGAACATCGACAACCCGACTGTCAGCGAATCGATGATCGGTGCGTCGGCGCTGCCGAAGAGCATTTCTCCGCGCGCGGCCGACTTCATCAACGCCCGCCTGGACACCAAGGGGTACAGCATCACGCGGGTGCAGCTGGTGTCGAAGAGCGGGCAGAAGACCGACGCCGCCTACGTGCTCCAGGGCACACAGATGAAGGTACCGCTGTCATCACCGCTGGTCAGCGGCGGCCTTCAGGACATCGAGATCGACTGGAGCTACGTGATGCCCGAGTCGTTCGCGAGCCGCAACGGTCGTGGCGCCCGGGAAAAGCTGAAGGACGGCTGGGAGTATCTGGCGGCGCAGTGGTTCCCGCGCGCCGCGGTCTACGACGATGTGGTTGGCTGGCAGAACGACCAGTTCTACGGCCAGGGCGAGTTCTATCTGAACTTCGGCAACTACGATGTCAGCATCACCGTGCCGCACAATCACATCGTGCAGAGCACCGGCGTCCTGATGAACCCGGCCGAGGTGCTCACCGTCACGCAGCGCGAGCGGCTGACGCGCGCGATGACGTCCGAAAATCAGGTCTACATCATCACGAAGGATGAGGCCAACACGCCAGCCACACGCCCGGCCGGGACGCAGCCCTTCACCTGGCGCTTCAAGGCCGAAAACGTGCGTGACTTCGCGTGGGCGTCGTCGGCCGGGTTCATCTGGGATGCCGCGGGGTATCGCTACTCGCCCACGGCGAAGCCGATCGAGATGCACTCGCTGTACCCGCGCGAAGCACTCGGCGTCTGGGATTCACTGAGCACCAAGGCGATTGCGCAGACCATGCGCACGTATGGCAAGCTGGCGTTCGAGTACCCATACCCGAAGGCCAGCAATATCCATGGCATCGTCGGTGGCATGGAGTACCCGATGATCGCATTCTGCGGTGCGCGTCCGCCGGCAAATGCCAATGCGACGGTGCTGAAGAACGTTGGCTACGGTCTGGTGGCGGTCACGATCCACGAAGTGGGGCACAACTGGTTCCCGATGATCGTGGCCAGCGACGAGCGGAAGTGGACCTGGATGGACGAAGGCCTCAACAGCTACCTCGAGGGCATGGCCTCGGTGGAATTCGACCAGACCTGGCCGAAAGCGCGCCTGCCGATGGTCGCCGCGAACATCGTTGGCTACATGAAGAACACCGATCAGGTGCCATTGATGACCGAGTCGGACCTGATCCATCGTGGCTTCGGCCCGAACGGCTACACCAAGCCGGCGTCAGGGCTCTTCATCCTGCGCGAACAGGTGCTCGGCCCGGCCAACTTCGACGCCGCCTTCCGCGAGTACTCGGCCGCGTGGATGTTCAAGCATCCGCAGCCGGCCGACTTTTTCCGGAGCATGATGCAGGCCAGCGGCGACAACCTGAACTGGTTCTGGCGCGGCTGGTTCTACAGCACCCACGCCAATGATCAGGGGCTCGGGCCGGTGGAGACGCAGTCTGCCGATTCGCTCGGCATGAGTGCCCGTGGCCGGTTCTACAACCGCGTCACGCTCGAGAACAAGGGCGGCCTGGTGATGCCGGTGATCATGGAGCTCACGTTCACCGACGGCAGCAAGGAACGCGTCAAGCTGCCAGTGTCCATCTGGCGCACCAACGAGAAGAAGTTCGAGTACGGCCGCTTCTCGCAGAAGGAGCTGCAGTCGGTGGAGCTCGATCCGGACAACGTGCTGGCGGATATCAATCGCGACAACAACAAGTGGTCGCGTCCGGCGGCAGTCATTCCGTGATGACGGGCTGGCTGTCTGCAGTGCTGCTGGCGGGAGCGGTCATCACGACCGCTCCCGCCAGCTCGTCGGTCGTCCCGCTGACGCGTATGCAGCACGACTTCCATGTGTCGTACACACGCATGGCGGTGGAGCCGACCGTGATCTCGGCGCAGATCCGGCTCTTCACCGATGATCTCACCCGCGCATTGATCGAGCGGTCACGCGCCGCGACCATCACCCTCAATTCACCGCAGGGAGATGCCGCATTCACGGCCTATCTGGCGGCGCAGTTTCCGGTGGTGGTCAACGGCCGTCCGCTGACGCCGGTGGTCGTGAGCGGATCGCAGGAAAAAGACATGTGGTCGTACATCGTGACGTGGACCTCTGCGACGCCGATCACCGTCGTTTCGATGCACAATGCAGCGATGTTCGAGCTGTTCGACGATCAGCAGAACATCGTGAAGATCAAGCACATCGCGAGCGGCAAGGAGGCGACGCTGTTCTATTCCGGCGGATCGAAGGCGGATCAGGTGTTTCGGTTCTGATTTGCGCTGCGCAAGCCCGTCGGCTCACACGACGGCGGTACCTCACGGCCGCCGATTCTGGGCGTTGCCACCTCCTGTGCTGGTCCACAGCGCTGACCCGAACGTGAGTACGACCAGGATCCCCGCCGCGATCGCCCTCTGCGCGATCGCGCTGTCAGCCAGCGTGCTCGCTGCACAGGCGACGGACACGACCACATCGATCCGCCTCAACGGCTTTGTCGATACGTACTATGCGTACGATTTCTCCCGACCAGCAGACGGTGAGCGGCGCTTCACGACCCAGCCTGTTCGCCACGACGAAGCGAACGTGAACCTGGCGTGGCTGGGCGTTACGGTCACGCGGACGAAGGTGCGGGCGCGCATTGCACTGCAAGCCGGCACGTCCGTGCAGTCCAACTACGCCGCCGAACCGCGCCGCGGTGCCACCAGCGGCCCCGAGGTGGGCCGCTTCATTCAGGAGGGTGTCGTCGGTGTGAAGCTCGCCGACCGTCTCTGGATCGATGGCGGCATCTACTACAGCTATCTCGGGCTCGAAAGCTGGTCGTCGGCCGACAACCCGATATATACGAGGTCCCTCGTCGCCGACTTCACGCCGTACTATCTCTCGGGTGTGAAGCTGACGTGGTCACCGTCGCCGAAGGTGACGGCGCAGCTGCATGTCACCAACGGCTGGCAGAACATCAGCGAAAACAATCGCAGCAAGGCCGTGGGGGCGAGGCTGGACGTCGCGGTCTCTCCGTCACTCACGGTCTCCTACGCCAACTTCATCGGGAACGAACGACCGACGGGGTTCGGGAGCGTCCAGCGCGTCTTTCAGCAGGTGATGGCCAAAGGCACGCTGCCGACCGGGACACAGTGGCAGGGGCAAGTTGATGCCGGTGCGCAGGGTGCTGCCCGGTGGTACGGACTGGTGGCACTCGCGCGACAACCGATCACGGATCGCGTGGCACTCACCGGGCGGGTCGAACGGTACGCGGATCCAGACCAGGCGATAATCAGTACCGGCACCGACGGCTTCGTGGCAAATGGTGCATCCGGCGGAATCGACGTCAACATCGATGCGGGTGTGTACTGGCGATCCGAACTGCGCGGCATTCGCAGCACCGCCGCGTTGTTTCCCTCGGGCGCGGCAGGGACGCCGAAACGGACGATCGGCGTGCTGGTGACCTCGCTCAGCTTCGGGTTCTGAGCGCCCAGGGGAATGCGTGCGACTGGGATCAGGCTCCCCCGAGGCTGACGCGACTCTTCGTGACTCTCGGCTGACCGCTGAGCCCCGTCGCGATCCGGGATCGCCCGAGGCCAGAACGCGGCATCGCATTTACCTTTCCCCCATGACCTGGCCCTACCCTACCATCTCCCCCGACATCATCCACATCGGCCCGCTTCGCGTCCGGTGGTACGGCATGATGTACGTGCTCGGCTACATCGTGGCCGGACGGCTCTGCAAGGTCCGCATGAAGCAGGGGACACTGCCGCTGACGCAGGAAGGGCTCGACACCTTCCTCACCGCGCTCTTCATCGGCATGCTGCTTGGCGCGCGCGCGATGTACGTGCTGGTGTACGATCGCAGCCTGCTCACTGGGCTCGACTGGCTCAAGGTCTGGAATGGCGGCCTGTCATTCCACGGCGCGGCGGTCGGTATGATCCTCGCCTGCATCTGGACAGCCCGGCACTACAAGGTGCCGATCATGACGCTGACGGATACGCTTGCGCTCTGCGCCACGCCTGGACTCGCGTTCGGCCGCATCGGCAACTTCATCAATGCCGAGTTGTACGGGCGGGCGTCGGACGTGCCGTGGGCGATGGTCTTCCCCACCGACCCGCAGCAGATCCCGCGCCACCCCTCACAGCTCTACGAGTGCCTGGGCGAGGGAGTGATCCTCGGCACTTTTCTCTGGTGGCTCGAGGCAAAGGCACGCCGTGAAGGGTGGTGGCGTCCAGGCGTTGGCGGTACGTCGTTCCTGATCGGCTACGGCATCATCCGCTCGCTGGTCGAGCTCACGCGGCAGCCCGATGCCCAGCTCGGCTTCCTCGCCGGCGGCATCACGATGGGGCAGCTGCTCTCGAGCCTCATGATCATCGGTGGCATCGCTGTCGCGAGCTGGGTGTATCGCCAGCCGCCGCAGACGCCGAAACCCGTCGCGCTTGGCGGGACTGCGACGGCGTAACGCAACAGCGTCAGGGGCAGCGACAGCAGAAGGGCGACAGCAGAAGGGCAACGGCTCTACACAAAGGCGCAGAGCCGCCAAGACGCAAGGGAAAACAAAATGCTGTGGGAACGGCTCCTCGTGAGCGCAGTTCCCACAGCATTTTCTCTTCAAACAAGGCAAACATCAAATCCGCAAACCGGACACTTTGCGCCTTCGCGCCTTTGCGTTACGCAGTTCAGTCGATGCCGCAGCGGCGAGGAGGTGTCAGTCCCGATCCCGGCGCACGATCACGCGCTTTCCCTTGATCGTCGTGTTGCGCAGCGCGTCGATGATGTCGTCCGCGATCTCGTCCGGCACTTCGACGATCGAGAACTTGTCCTGAATCTGGATCGCGCCGACGACGCTCGCATCGAGCTGCAATTCATTGGCGATGGCGCCGACCAGATCACCCGGGCGGACGCGCGCCAGGCGACCCGCGCCGACGTACAGTCGCGCCACATCCCACTGCGGCTTCCGCGCCGGCCGGGCCGGACGCTCACCCTCGGCGGGTGGGCGCGACGGGCGGTCAGGCCGATCCGACGGCCGTTCGGCGGTGCGTTCCGGGCGCGGACGATCCGCGCGTTCGAAGCGCGTCGACGTGCGTTCCGGACGGTCGCCGCGTGATGCGGGGCCCGAGCGATCGTTGCTGCTGGGACGATCGCGGCGCGGTTCGACCGCCGGGATTTCCTTTTCATCGGTGCTACCGCCGTTGTGCAGCTCGAGCTGCTTCACCGCCGCCGCCGCGACATCCATCACGTCGAACTCTTCGGCCAGCGATTCGACGATGCTGCGGAATGCATCCAGATCGCCGGAAA
>JANPFJ010000531.1:0-19270 GCA_031423355.1 Gemmatimonadaceae bacterium
CCTGAAGGGCCGGAGGAGACGACTCCGTCGATAGGCCGCCCGTGGACGTGGAGCAATCCATTCCGAGCGCAGCGGTCCTAATCGCCCGTGCGGCTTGACTCCCAATACTGTGACCAGCACGCAAAAGCCTGGTCACCGACATACGCCGTGTATGCTTTGCGCACCGCGTCGACCGCGACAGCGGTCACCACTTCCACGATCTCCACACACTTCCATTGTCATCTTCGCGACTGCAATACATCGCAATCGCATGACATACCCGTAGCGCAACCCATCGCGCATCGGAGCGCATCAGGTTATGCTTGATGCACACGTACGCTTTTGACAATTCGCTGGCGACTAGAGCGTCGGGGCCACACCCGTTCCCATTCCGAACACGGTCGTTAAGCCCGACAGCGCTGATGGTACTCCGGCCGCGAGGTCGCGGGAGAGTAGGCCGTCGCCGGCACCTTTTGAAGAAGCCCCGGATCACAACACGTGATCCGGGGCTTCTTCGCTTTGGCACCCAGTCCGCCAGCCACGACTCCATCCCTGAAGCACCGGCACCGCAGGCGCCTCGCTGTCCGTCCAATACCACCGCTCGCCGAGCTTCGCGATTGACGGTGCCTATCCCGGCGGCACCGACGCCCCGAATACTCGTGCGGCCGACTCAGGATCAGCCGTGCCGAACACATCGCGGATCACCGCAACACCCGACGCGCCCGCGCTGTAGATCGCACCGACAGCTGTCGGTGTCATTCCGCCAATCGCCACCACGGGGCGACCGCAGGCCAACGCCAACCGGCGAAAGCCCTCCACCCCAAGCGAGGCATCACCGGCACCGAAGACTGGTCCGATCGTGACATAGTCCGCCAGCGCAGCGCTGTCGAGGTCAGCCGCCGTCGACACCGATGCACCTATCAGGAACGACGCATCGACCTGCGGCCGGATGGCGACAACCGGCATGCTCGTCGCCGTCAGATGCACGCCAGCCGCACCGCAGGCCAGCGCCACATCCAGGCGCTCGCTCACAATCACCGGCAGCGTCAGTGCCGACACCAGCGCGCGACCAACTTCCACCAACGTGCTGGCGTCCGCATGTTTCAGACGGAGCAGCAGGAGCGTGGCACCGCCACGTTCTGCGGCCAGCGCGCGCGACACGAGACCGGCGTGGCCGTCGCGCAGATCGTCGGTGACGATACAGAGTCGCAGGCGAGGATCGTGAGGTTCCATCATTCGGGAGAGTGCCTGTGGACGAGATCCTGCCATTGCTGATTGCTGGAGCGCTTGGCCCCTCCGCCAGCGACCCGCAGCGCTCGCAGATCGTAGCCGTGCGGGTCGCCACAAGCTGCCGTGAGAACAGTGCCGCGGCAATCGCCGCTGCGGTCGCGGAACTGGTCGAGACCTTTCACGAACGCAACGACTGTGGAGCACAGACCGTGCGAGTCGTGATCTTCTCGGCCACCCAGGATCTGACTGCCGCCAAACCCGCCGCCGCAGCGCGGAAGGCGGGCTGGCAGCACGCGCAGATGCTCTGCCTCGCCGAAATGCCGACCACGGATGATCTGCCGCTCTGTATCCGTGCGCTGCTGCTGGTCGACCGCGGGGTTGGCGCGGATCCGCTGAAGCCGGTCTACCTCAACGGCACGCAAGCGCTCCGGCCGGATCTCACGCCGAAATGAATCCACGTACTGCTAGCGCGATGCCGTGGAATCCCGCGCGGCACGCGCCGCTTTGACCGCCTTCGTGTGCTCGGCGAAGGACTTCGTGAACTGCGAGTGTCCATCCGGGAACGCCACGAAGAACATCGCGTCCGATGCGGCCGGCTCGACAGCCGCAGCGATGCTCGCGGTGCCCGGTGATGCGATCGGACCCGGCGGCAATCCGCCCACGCGGTACGTGTTGTACGGAGACACGAACTTCAGATCGTCGAACATCACCCGCTGTTTCGACACCATCCCCATCGCGTACACCACCGTCGGGTCGGCCTGCAGGCGCATCCCGGCGCGCAGTCGATTGCTGTACACGGCCGCAATCAGCGCACGATCACTGCTGCGGCCGGCTTCCTTCTCGACGATCGATGCCAGCGTCACGGCGGCGTGACGACTGCGCCCCGCCTGCTGCAGCACTGGATCCCAGGCGCGCTTCCATCGGCGATCAAACGTGATCAGCATGCTGTCCACCACCTGTCCGGCGGAGATGCCATCGCCAAAGTCGTAGGTGGCAGGGAACAAGTACCCCTCCACATCAGCCGCTGGCGTTCCCATCTTCGCACGTCGTGCCGAGTCGCGGGTGGCACTGATCAGCGAGTCGACCGGAATCCGGAGCGAATCCTGCATCAGGCGTGCGATCTGGAGAATGGACCAGCCCTCAGGGATCGTCAGCCGTCGAAACTGACCGCGCCCGGTCAGGAGCTGGTCGATGAGCGTGGCATACGGCGCACCGCGCGGAACGATGTAGCGACCGGGGCGCGGCACGGTCCCGCCTCGACCGAACATCGACGCCATCGTACGAAACAGGACTGCCGACTTGATCACGCCATTGCGCTTGAGCGTATCGGCGGCGGTCGCCAGCGTCGCACCCGGCGGAATGATGATCCGCGTCGGCGTCGCGATGGTCTTTCGGCTCAGGAGAAAGAGGACCACCACGAGCAGTGCACTGGCGATCAGCACCACGCGGACAATACTGGGGCGTTTTCCGGCCTGCTGCTGCATCGCTATTCCGCTCCAGACTCCGTTGTGTTCTGAGCGACCGGTGGACGGTCGAGGACTCCCTGCAATAGAATCGCCGCCGTCATCGCGTCAATGTCATGCCGGTGATCGCCGATCTTGCCGCCGGCTTCATGCAGGGCGCGATGCGCGCGCGCCGTCGAGTAGCGCTCATCCACGAACATGACAGCACGGCCGCTGCGCGATGTGATCGCCGCTGCGACGAGCCGCACTTCGGCACAGCGGGGCGTTTCGTTGCCCTCGCCGTCCAGAGGCAATCCCATCACGACGGCGTCCACATCTCCGATCTCGTCCATCCGGCGCAACAGCTCGGCGACGGGTGGCCGCTTTCCCGCCCGCCGCACGATCACACCCGCCGGCGTGGCAAGCATCCGCAGCTCATCGCTCGCCGCGATCCCGATGCGCCGATCGCCCCAGTCGATGGCCAGTAGACGCCCCATGATACTCTACCGCTCCATGTCGGCGAAAAACTCGCGATTCGAGGCCGTTCGCTTGAGCCGCTGAATGAGGAACGCCATGGCGTCTTCCTTCTCCATGTCGCCGAGGAAGCTGCGCAACAGCATGATCCGGTTTTGCTCGACCTGGTCGAGCAGCATCTCGTCACGGCGCGTGCCCGACTTGCCGATATCGATCGCCGGAAAGACTCGGCTCGCCGCGATGCCCCGGTCGAGGACGATTTCCATGTTGCCCGTGCCCTTGAACTCCTCGAAGATCACTTCGTCCATGCGTGATCCGGTGTGAATGAGGGCGGTGGCCACGATCGTCAGGCTGCCGCCGCCGGCAATCCGACGCGCCGACCCGAAGAACTTCTTCGGCTTCTGGAGGGCGCGGGCATCGACACCGCCGCTCATGATACGACCGTTGTTCGGCAGCACGTTGTTGTGTGCACGCCCGAACCGTGTGATCGAGTCGAGCAGCAGGACGACGTCCTTGCCCTGCTCCACCAGGCGCTTGGCGCGCTCGATGGCAAGGTCGCCGACGTGTACATGCCGAGTCGGGGGTTCGTCGAAGGTCGAACTGATGACCTGCGCCCCGGGCACGGTCGCGCGGAAATCCGTCACCTCCTCCGGACGCTCGTCGATCAGGAGCACGATCACGGCGATCTCCGGATAATTCCGTCGGATCGCGGTCGCCATCTGGTGGAGCATGATCGTCTTGCCGGTGCGCGGCGGTGCCACGATCAGGCCGCGCTGCCCCTTGCCGATGGGCGACACGAGATCGACCACGCGGAGCGACAGCGGGCAATCCGGATACTCGAGCCGGAGGCGCTCATCAGGATACTTGACTGGCAGCGAGTCGAACTCCGCGCGCGTCGGCCCGATCTCGGGCTCGGCCCCATTGATCTGGTCCAGACGGAGCAGCGCGAGGAACTTCTCCCATTGGCGTGGCGGGCGGATCGAACCCCGAAGCCAGTCGCCGGCGCGAAGATTGAACCGACGCACCTGCGCCGACGACACGTACACGTCGTCCGGGCTCGGGGCGAAGTTCCAGTCCTGGTAGCGGATGAAGCCGTGACCGCCCTTCTCCATGTCGAGGACGCCCTCGGCCACCAGCTGTTCCCGCTGCTTGAGCATCGCCAGCTCGATGCGATGAATCAGGTCGGGAAGGCGCAGCCCAGGCTCGTTGGGGACACCGAGTGCATCTGCACGCACGACCAGTTCTTCAAAATGGAGCTTTTTGAGCTCCGACGTTTCGAGAGGCATTTGTTGGGAGCGCGTCGCGTCGGTGGCGTCGCGGGTACCGGCGTTCATGCGTGAGTGACGCGGCCGGGGAAGGAATCGATGGGCGGCAGGGCGGCGGGACCAGACCGATCGCGCCGCCCGACTGACGGGCAGGGTGGGACGGGGAGGTACGATGCGCCTGACAGGAGTCGAACCTGCGACCTTCGGCTTCGGAGGCCGACGCTCTATCCAGCTGAGCTACAGACGCGATGCCGATGTACTGGCTGACGCAAATGTAACCGTCCGGTGAACTGTACGGAACCAATGGGTGCCAGACGGGGGGTCGAGAGGCCGGGATCGTGCGAGAAAGCGTGGGACCGACGTGGGCACGGCGTGCGAACTGGCGTGCAATGAACCGGCAGGACCGCTGGCTGCCGCCGCACCGCCCAGTGCTGCGCAGTGTGGATGAGTTCGCCGAATGTGTTGCCTCCAGGTCGTGACAGGCGCAGACCGCCAACACATGCACTGTGCGCTAGGTCACTCATGCGATCAGCGCCAAAAGCACGTCGACATGTAACATGCAATGGTTGGGTTTGATTCACCGTCGACACGTTTCAGATCGAAGAGTCGGGACGGCCCGTCTGGCTGCTCAACGATTCCCGACAGTGCGTCGTTGAAATCGTCGTACGCGGGTCATCGTCGCGGTGCGACGGTGAGAAAAGTGCAATTTTGCGTTGCGCGTGGCAGGCTTGACAGGCAGGGCGGGTGAATGCTTACTGACACCCGAGGGACAGTGGGTCAGCGACTGCTGGCCCTGAGTGGTCATCGTGCGTCGCGTACCGCAATCGCGCCGTCGTGTCTTTACCCGAATGCCGATCCGGTCGGCGACGAACCGGACAGTGTGTGCGTGCAGCGTGCTGCCGTGCAGTCACGGATACCGTCAAGCGAAGGCGCTGGCGGACCCAGTTCTCTCGTCGCCGCATCGCGACGGGACCCACTCTCGCTGGTATGAGATGCGCATGACAACTCTTCGGTTCGCGCGGTTCGTCGCGTTCGCCGCACTCGCGTGCAACGGGCTCGCGGCACCGTCCACTCTGGCGGCGCAGGCTGCGCCGCCACGCATCATCACGGGTCGTGTCACCACCACCGATGGGGCCCGGCCCCTGCAGGGTGTGACCGTGCTGCTCCGCGGCACGCGATTCGGCGCACTGACGTCGGCAGAGGGAAACTTCCGCCTTCAGATTCCAGCCACGCCACCAGACGGGATCATCACGTTCCGCCTGATCGGCTACAAGCCGACAGAGGTCGGAATCGCAGGCCGCACAAAGATTGATGTCGCCCTCGAGCCGAGTCCCACTGCGCTGACCGATGTGGTGGTCACCGCCAACGCGATCGTCCGCGACACCAAGGAACTCGGGTACTCGACGGCCAACGTGCAATCCGAACAACTTGGCGTCGCGCGCAGTACCAACGTGCTCAATGCACTGGCCGGCAAGGTCTCCGGTGTGCGTGTCACACAGCAGTCGGGTACGATCGGCGGATCGAGCAAGGTCGTGATCCGCGGCGTGAACTCGATTGCCAGCGCCAGCGAGCCGCTGTTCGTGGTGGACGGCGTGCCGATTTCGAACTCGTCGTTCTACGGCACCGAGACGGAGATCGTGACCGGCGGCGTGGACGTCGGCAATCGCGCGCAGGACCTGAATCCCGATGACATCGAGAGCATGAGCATCCTCAAGGGTGCGGCGGCCTCGGCACTCTACGGATCGCGCGCGCGGAATGGCGTAATCGTGGTGACGACGAAGCGTGGGCGTGCCGGTCGCAAGGCCACGATCACGTACAACACGTCGGTGCGCACCGATCAGGTGTTCCGACTCTTCGATCTGCAGAACGAGTACTCCCAGGGCAACCTTGGCGTGTACAACAAGGATCTGGCGAATGGATGGGGGCCGCGCATCACGGGCCAGCAGGAACCGAACCTGCTTGGCCAGACGGTGGCGCTGCAGGCCAATCCCAACAACGTGTCCGATTTCTTCCGTACCGGTGCAACCAACGTGCAGTCGCTGGCGGTCGCCGGCGGCACGGAGCAGAGTGACTACCGCCTGAGCGGCACCTGGCTCGGACAGACCGGTATCGTCCCAGGCTCCGACCTCGCGCGCTACACCATCGCCTTGAACGCGGGGCAGCGGTTCACCCCGAAGTTCAGCGCCCGCGTCGCGGCCAACTATGTCCGCACGACGTCGGCAGGACGCGCGCAGCAGGGCCAGAACACGGCCAGCATCCCGATTCAGCTGCTGTCGAGCCTTCCGCGCACGTTGTCGACCGAATTTCTCCGAGCCAATCGTGTGACGGCGAGCGGCATTGCCGGCTCGATCGATGGCACCGGCACCTCGAACAACCCATACTGGGTGACCGACAACAACGGCCTCGATAACGCCATCGATCGCCTGTATGGCAACGCCAACCTGTCGTACGATGCGCTCAGCTGGTTCAACATCTCGTTCCGCGCAGGAACCGACCTCGCTGCTGAGAACCGGCGGTTCATCACGCGCAAGGGAACGCGCGGGCGACTCGATGGTGAGTTCGACACGCAGGGCCTCAACGAGCGTGAACTGAACACGGACCTGATCGGCACCGTGCAGCGTCAGCTGACGGGCGATCTGGCGATGAAGACGATTGTCGGCCACAACTTCAACAAGCGCACCTTCCGTCGGCAGCGCGTGTTCAGCCTGGGGCTTAACATCGACGGTCTGTACACACAGGCGAATGCGCTCGTCAACGCCGCGACGAACTTCAGCAGCGAACGTCAGCTCTTCGGCGTCTACAGCGACGTCGGCCTCGCCTGGCGCGAGTACCTGTTCCTGAACGTGACCGGGCGAAATGACTGGAGTTCGACGCTTCCGACGAACAACAACTCGTACTTCTACCCGTCGGTGTCGTCGGGCTTCGTCGTGTCAGACGCGTTCCGGAGTTCCAAGATCTTCGACAAGGGGCGGGTCAGCTTCCTCAAGCTGCGCGCGAACTGGGCCAATGTCGGCTCGGATGAAGACCCCTACCAGCTCGCGTTCACCTACACGCCGCTGACGCAGCAGACCGACATCTACACCTTCAACCAGCAGTTCCCGTTCAACGGCGCCTCTGCATTCGCGGCCACGAACGTCATTCCGCCGTCGAACCTCCGTCCGCAGCGTCAGAACTCGGTCGAGTTCGGAACCGAGACGCGCTTCTTCAACGATCGTCTCGGGATCGATGCGACCTACTACCAGACGCGGAACTATGATCAGATCGTCTCGATCGCGGTCCCGCAATCGTCAGGGTTTTCGGCACGGCGGCTGAACGTCGGCCAGATCTCCAACAAGGGCGTCGAGTTCCAGGTCACCGGCGTGCCGATCGCATCCTCGAAACCCGATGGACTCCGGTGGGACATCGGCCTGAACTACAACAGCAATCGCAACGTGGTTGACAAGCTGGCGCCAGGGCTGAGCGAATTCGTCGTCACCTCCGGCGACGGGTTCGGCATCTTCGTGGCTGCCCGTCCAGGGACGACGTTCAACATCCAGGGTGTCGGTTTTGCCCGTGACACCGTCACCGGCAAGTACCTGATCAACCCGGCCAACGGGCTGCGCATTCAGGGCGGCCGCAAGCTGTTCGGCAACATCTTCCCCGACTGGACTGGTGGCGTCACGAACTCCGTGAGCTGGAAGCGGGTGGCACTCTCGTTCCTTGTCGATGTGCGCAAGGGCGGTGTCTTCCTCTCGCAGACCACGTCACAGCTCCGCTCGAGCGGACTGGCCGCCGAGACGGCAAACCGCGACCGCTTCATTCAGGACGGCGTGATTCGCAATCCCGACGGTACCACCCGCCCGAACGATGTGCAGGTCGCGTCGGTCCAGCAGTACTGGGGCAACCTCGACAACTCGATCAGCCCCGAGAACAACATCTTCGATGCTTCCTTCGCGAAGCTGCGTGAGGCCTCGCTGTCGTTCCGTCTGCCGGAGCGGTGGGTCTCGAAGCTCGGCGCCGCCTCGGGGGTCTGGTCGTTCGAAGGCCGGAATCTCTGGCTGATCTCGAGCAAGGTGCCCCATGTCGATCCCGAGGCCAACGTGCTGGGAACTGGTCTGATTGGTGAGGGCATTGAGCGTAACGTGCTGCCGTCCACGCGTACTTTCGGTTTGAACCTTCGGCTCGTCTTCTGAGGCACTGACTCATGCGACTCATATCATCCCAATTCGTTCGGCGCACCGTGATCAGCGCGATGACGCTGTCCCTCGCTGCCTGTTTTCAGGACGGCAGCCTGAATGTTGATCCCAACCGCTCCACCTCGGCGGACGCCGCGCAGCTGTTCTCCGGTGCGTCGCTCAAGTTCTCGCTGCTCCGCGTCGGCGAGCTGACGTGGCCGGTGGCACTGTCGACCCAGATGTGGGCGTCCGGTGCCCGGTGGGGACTGGCGCAGGCGCAGTATGATCAGACGCGCGTCCGCAGCGCATGGGGGTCGATCTACACCGACGTCCTGAAGAATCTCCTGATCGCGACGCGTGAGGCTGAGGCGAAGACGCCGAAGCCGAACAACAGCATTGCGCAGCTCAAGATCTATACGGCGTTCGTGTATTCTCAGACCACCTACCTCTGGGGCGACATTCCGTTCACCGAAGCCGCCACCGGTGACGTCGACCAGCCGAAGTTTGATTCGCAGCAGACCGTGCTCAATGGCACGCTCGCGCTGCTCGATGCGGCGATCGCGTCGATCGATGCGAACTCGAACAAGATCGGTGCGCCGAACGATCTGTATTACGCCGGCGATATGGCGAAATGGCGTCGGTTCGCGAACTCGCTCAAGTTCCGCATTCTGATGTCGATGGTGGATGCGGATCCGACGAAGGCAGCGCAGATCGGACCGATGCAGGGCCTGCCGATGATCTCGGCACGCGCTGAGGAAATGAAAGTGCCGTACACCAATCAGGCCGGCCGCCAGAACCCGCGTTTCTCCTTCACCCAGATCTTCCGCGGTGGCGTGCAGCAGGACTGGTACGCATCGAACGTCTTGTTCGCCGAACTGCTGCCCTTCAGCGATCCGCGCCTGCCGATCTTCTATCAGCCGGGTCCAGGTGCGGCTCCGGGGCAGTTTGTGTCGCTGAACACCGTCGAACCGTTCACGCAGACGGCATCGCTGGTGAACCTCGGGCTGCTCAGGGCCGACCTGCCAGAGGTGTCCTTCTCGCTCTCCGAACAGCAACTGCTGGAAGCCGAGGCGATTGCCCGCGGATTCTGGACGGGCGGGTTGTCGGCAGCCGATGCCCGGTATCGCACCGGTGTCCGTGAGTCGATGAGTGTGCTGGGCGTTGCCACGCCACAGATTGACGCGTTCATCACCGGCTTGCCGGCCCTCACGGCAACGAACTTCCGCCTCGAACTCAATCGGCAGCAGTACCTGGATCTCTTCATGCGCCCGCTCGAGGCGTGGGTCCAGTGGCGTCGGAGTGGTACAGCGGGGAATGAGTACCCAACGCTGCAGGTGCCACAGGGCGCATTGGTCAGTGGTCTCGTCCGTCGACTGCTCTATCGCAACGAGGAGATCACGTCGAACCCGAATACTCCGAACCCGGTACCGCAGCAGAACGTTGCAACCTGGTTCGACAGGTGAGCGCGTTCCATCGCGTCATCATCATCGCCGCGGCGGTCGCGGCGGTGATGATGCCGGCAGAGCTGACCGCGCAGTCGGCGGTGCGTGTTCGCATCGTGACCGACTCGGGAACGATCGATGTTGCGTTGGCTCCCGACAAAGCGCCGCTGACGGTCGCGAATTTTCTCCGCTACGTGGATGAACATCGGTACGACGGTGGCTCGTTCTATCGTGCGGTGACACTCCAGAACCAGCTCCCGGCGGCACAGCAGCCGCAGATCGAAGTCATTCAGGGTGGCATCGACAGCGATTCAGCCAAGCGGTTGCCGCCGATTCCGCACGAAACGAACGACAAGTCCGGGATACGCCACACGGACGGCGTGATCAGCATGGCGCGTGGCGCTCCCGGAAGCGCGTCGAGTGAGTTTTTCTTCGTGATCAACGATCAGCCGGCGCTCGACTTCGGCGGGAAGCGGAACCCCGATGGTCAGGGGTTCGCAGCCTTCGGTCGGGTGATCAAGGGGATGGACGTGGTGCGACGGATTCAGCGCATGCCGAGTGCCGGGCAACCGCCACAACGCATGATGATGACGGTCCGAATTCAGAGCGTCAGTCGGATCAAATGAAACACAGAAGGCGCCGGGGATTTCCCCGGCGCCTTCTGTGTTTCAGCGGGCTGCGGTCCGATCCATCTCGCCCCGTGCGTGTTGTGTCAGCGAGCATCACGCTCCAGAATCGCGCGTCAGCGTGGCAGGCCGGCAGATGCCATCGCCCGCGATCTCAGCGCTTGCCGAAAGCGAAGGAGACGCCCACGCCGTACGACGGATCGGCGCCCTCGAGGCCGACCGGAATCTGGACGAAGGGCCGCACCAGCAAGCTCGGATTGAACAGGACACTCAGCCCACCCGACAGGATTCCATACGTGTCGCTGGACGCCGCTGATGAGCCGTTGCCAGACACCGAAACGCGAACGTAGGCCGCACGTGCTGCGGCGAACGGGATGAAGCCGATGCTCGACGAGCTCTTGATCAATCCACCGATCGCCAGACCGGCATCGGCACCTGTGCCACTCACATCATAGAGGTCACCCTCGCCGTCATCGAATCCAGGGGCCTTCAGGTACTCTGCCGATGCCACCGGGCAGATCATCGCGCCCTTCTTTGCCCCGATGAGGAACGACAGCCCGCCATCTACTCCTGCGCCCTTCGTGGTGCCGCTGATGCCATCTGACTTCGCGATCCTCGCGCTCACACCACCGAAGGCTTTCGGCGTTCCGACGCCGAAGCGGGCATTCCCGCCTTTTGCGCCGCTAGTGAACACGGCACCAACACTGACGTTCATCGGTCGTGAGTCCAGCGATGCCAGACCGAGACAGGCCTGACCCTGCGCCATGGTCGTCGACAGCAGCAGCACAGCACAAATGGGGAATACGCGGACGTTCATTGGTCTTCTCCCTTGCTCGTTCAATTTGATTCGTACGAATACCACTGTTGTGTTGCTCAGCACGTATTGGGCTCCGTCTCGTTCCGCGCAAGAGGGCAATCCCCCCTCCCTGCGATTTGCTGGTCGGTGACGCGTTGCCCGTCGCCAATCTCGACCGCTCGGGCCCCCGGACATGACACCCGTCGCGAGCTGGGTGCCTTCCGTTGCGGATTCTGGCAATTCCCGCCAGCCTGAACAAGCAGCTGGCGTGTCGGCAGTCGCCGCAGAGGGTGGCAATTCGCTGACACTGGCTCGAGCGTATACGGTGTACGGATACACGAAGCCCCCGCCGCGTATAAGCGACGGGGGCTCGATCATTGCTGTTCCTGCAGTTCCAACCAATCGGGGTGACAGGATTTGAACCTGCGACCTCCTGCTCCCGAAGCAGGCGGGCGCTGATACAACACCCTCGCCCCCTGCGCGCGCCCTCTGGGACCAGCGCCAAGCGCAGGCGGTCGCTGCGCCCAATCGACCCGGTCGAGCACCCGAACGTATACGGATTCGTATACGGCGGGCGCGACCCGTAACGCTCACGCGGACGGCCGGTTGCGAGGGCTGGGCCCGGCCCCGTCGCCGCGTGCCTGATCGCGCTCGGACGCCTTGCGGCGTACCGTGTGCCGTGTCTCTGCCATGATGCGATGCAGCTCTTCGTCGAACGCGGTGCGCGCGCGCTCGAGCAGGGCGGCGGCCTCGAGCAGAATCGGTTGGTCGTATGCGTTCAGGTATCGCTTCTCGCGCGTGCCCGATCCCACCTTGAGCACAGGTGGGTCCCGGTGCTGCGAAATGGCATTCTTCACCGTGTCGTCCTTGCACCAGCGGTCGTAGATGTCGATCAGCGCGCAGCGGAGCTTGTAGTTCGCTCCGGAGGCGTCACCGTCGTTCGCGCCAGCGTCTTCCGCCGCAACTGCACCCTCAACGTCCTGGCCGCCGTCGCTCGCGCCCTGGGACGGCCGCGAGCGACGCGGCTTCCGGCCGCGCGATTCCTTGACGGCGGACAGTTCCTCCCGGGTCAACTGCGGCTGCAGCCCGATGGTGCGCTCCAGACAGGCGTGCCACGTGAGCAGCAGGCTGCGGTCGACGGGCGCCAGCGTACGCGGACGCGGCGGCGCCGTCACTGTCTTCTTTTCCCGAACACGGCGCGGGGAGGGGGCGGGCCACGCCGCGCGGACGGGGCTTGGGACGCATCCGTTGCGCAGCTTGCCGCCGGCGAACAGCGGGTAATCGGGAAGGCGGCCGGCGCGGTAGTCCACTTCCAGTTCCCGGTTGAACCCGATGGTCAGGCTGACCATGAGCGAGGCCTTCTGCGACGGGCAGAAGATCATCGAGAACCCGCGCTTGTCCCCGCAGCTCGGTACCGTGGCGAGGAGATGGCCCGACGCGTCACCATCGACGCCGAGATGCGACCGCCAGATCTGCGTGGCTTGGCCCAACCGCCGCTCGCCGAACAAGTCGTACGCCAACTGCGCGCGTGGATCGATCTCGAACACCTCGGGTCCCGGGTCGAACGGTTGGTCCGGGCACCCTGTCCAGACGCCAGTGGGAATCACGGGGTCGGTCACCGCCGCTCCCTCCGGGTAGAAGGCCGCCTTGTACCCCCCGTCGAGAAGCCTCGCACATGCGAGGCGCGCGTTGGCGCTGAGCGTGACCGGCTTTGTCGTGCCTCTGACCGTGTCGACGTCGACCCGCACGAGCGTGGGTGCGACGT
This sequence comes from Gemmatimonadaceae bacterium, assembly GCA_031423355.1. Lineage (GTDB taxonomy): Bacteria > Gemmatimonadota > Gemmatimonadetes > Gemmatimonadales > Gemmatimonadaceae > JACMLX01. Next base: position 13,174 of record JANPFJ010000531.1, read on the forward strand.
CCGAATCGAAATCCTTCCACGCGACGCGCTGCGTCCCCGCCTTGGTCGTCACTTCCGTCAGGATGGCCGTCATGATCACGCGCGGGTCGCGCAGTGCGTGGAGCATCGCGATGGCCTCCGCGTGGCTATGCCGGGGTTGCTCCGGTTTCGCTGCAAGGTCGAGTTCAGGAAACACCTTCGCCCAGTGCGACTGCACATCCTTGCGGAACTTGCGATGCAGTCCTGCCGGATCCTTCGAGCGATACGCCTTGGTGGGATGCATGCGCGCGACGTGCCACAGCAAGGTCCGGACGTATCCGCAGTAGCGCTCCGCCAACTCGCGGCGCGCGGTCTTGCCGAAGGTCGTCGCCGAAAACAGTGCCGCGAGAGCCGGGTTTGCATAGGTCGCGACGCGCTGTGCCCTCGGCAGGGCCACCTGCTGCATCTGGAATCGCGTCAGGTCGGCGATGGCGCTGTAGATCTGGACGTAGTGGATCCCCTCGATGTCACCGAGTGGCATGTCGGCGCCCAGGACCGCTATCGCGACGTGGGCCGCGCGGCGATGCTCTGGCGTGAGCCGCGACTCGCCCGGCGTCGGCTTGGGGGAGACCGCCCACCACAGCGCATCCGCGAGCGTCGGTGTGGCCTGCGTTGCCGGGACCAGCGTCGTCGGACTCGTGGAGCGGGTGACCTCTGCATGCTGCAGCGGCGCTGCAGCGGCGACTGCCACGGCGCTGGCTACGGAGGCTGCATCCACGCGGCCGTCGGGTGTCCGCACGTCCAGTGGGATACTCACGCGGCGATACCTCGCGAGTGCTCGGTCCCACCACCGGGCGACGCAGTGTCGCCGGGTCGCGAGTTCCTCGAGTACGACGCGCGTCCCGTCCTGCGCCGTAACGTCGACACGGATGAGGCGACTGACGCGACGGATGGAGTGACGACCGGGAGTGCGGGCTCGCTTGGGCATACGGGGGCGGGAGGCTGACCAAAAACGGCGCAGAAGGCGGCGTCGATCATCCCGTCAACCGACCTCGCGTTCTGGACATCCGCCGCCGCGATGCGTGGCATTAGCGTCACAATGCGAGTCGTCGAGCGCGAAGGGATGGCTTCCGCGTCGGCCCGGTCCTCGCTCGCTGCCGGATGCGGCGTGCGTGTGGGTGTCGGTGCGGGTGCGGACGTCGGAGACGCGTGAACGTCAGAGCCTGCGGCCGACGCGGTGGGGGCGCCGGGCGATGCGCACGTGCCGTAGTCGCCGACGCCTCCCGACGTGCCGGGCGCCATCACGTTCAGCGTCTGGATGAACACGTTGATCACCGGTGCGACCGGCGCGGTTGCCGTGCTGCAGTCGGCGGGCGCTGCGGCGGAGCCGGTGTCGCAGAGGCGCTGGAGCTGCGCGAGCGCGCCAGGGGGCAGGTGTGTCGCCAGCTGTGACAGCAGGTCGACGAGGCTCATTGCCGCAACTCCAGCGGCATTGCGCGCCGCCTGCTCGGGCGCAGTTTCGGCGGTACGGGGGTGGGCAGACAGCGGCACGGGCGAGTCCAGTCACGGGTTGCCCTGACCAGATCGGTCAGGACATCCGAGCCTACAGCCCGCCGGCCAACTCTCCCAAGTGACCGGTTGGACGACGCTCCGGCTGGGTGAATACCGCCAGCCGGACCTACGAGCGGAGCCCAAATCAGAGCTCGCGGCAGCCCGGATGCAGTGCACGCCGCCACCGGGCGCCATTGTCCGCACGCTGTTCGCCGCCGTGGACTTCATACGTATGGCTGGCGGTGCGACAGCCGGACCTTCCCGGCTCACCAGAGTGTTCGTCACGTTCGGGCGCTACTCCTCCGGCCATTCGTCCCAACCACCGGGGGCGTCCTCGCCATCGGTGTCATCGTCGCGAGACGGTTGGTCGGCGCCCCAACCAGTCGAGACGTCGTCGATGTCGTCGTGCGCGAGCGGGTCGAACAAGCGCATCATCTTGCCGAAATCCCCGCCGTGCTCTTCGGAGAATTGCTCGCACTGCAGGCAGAGCATCGCCACCACGTCGACCGTCCCACCGGAGACGAGTCGGACGTAGTCCGGCGACTCCGCGCTCGAGCAGGCCATGCAGAAGCGCGGCGCCTGAGCGGCACACCGGCTGACCTGCCGGAGGCCATGCCGCTGGATCTCCTGCCGTCGCGCGGACAGGGTTCGTGAGGGTGTGACGTCGCCGCCGACGGCCAGCGCAGGCGTCGCCCAGGAGTTCGGTGGGGCCCATGCCACGGACACTGTGACCGTCAGCCCGTGCTCTTGGGCAACCATCCGGGCGGCCCAGGCGCACCGCCGCCATCCCGCCGGCACTGCCAACAGCGACTCGTCATGCAACCACGGCTGCGAGATGCTCACGCGCCCTCCCGTGCCGCGACGGCATCCGCCGCTTCGAGCGCGCGCAGGAAGTTCGCCGGATCATGGAGCTGGATCCGACACGCGGCACACAGCCGGAGGCGAAGTGGACCGGCCACCGTCCCAATAATGGACAGAGCCAGCCGCGTGGTCGGCTCGCGCCAGCACCGGTCTGCCCCGCACATCTGGCAGGTCTTGAGCGCGGTCGCCGCGGCCGCGACGAGCACCCGTTGGGCGCCACGCGACAAGGGATCGTGCACCCGCCACCACAGTCGCGCAGTCGTCCAGTCGACGCCGAGGGTGACGCTGCCGCCCGCTCGCTGGAGGTCCGTGGCAGCATGGCGGAGGAAGAAGCGCCAGCCCGGCACGGACCACAGCAAGGTCACGGGATGGCGGCGGCGCGGCGAACTGCCGTCGCCCGGCACGGCGCTGTCCGCGATGCTGGGCGTGGTCGGGGTGCTGCGAAGCGGTGAAGTCATCCACGAGGATTCAGGCCCGGATCTGGGGGTCGCGTCTTGGTCGGAAGCCGCGTCCGGCGCCCGTCGTCAGTCGGCATCGGTCGGCTCCCCGTCCTCTGGCCCGAGACGCCAGCCACTGTCGTCCGGATCCTCCGCAGTGAAGAAGAGCGGGTCGAGGCGACCCACGACGCGCCAGTAGTCGTAGCCGCACGTCGCCGCGAGCACTTCGCAATCGCCGCAGATCAACACGACGTAGGTCGACGGGTGCACGTGCAGCGACACGTGCGCGGGTGGTATCGCGGTCGTCCCGCACGCCATGCAGCACGTCGTCGCCCGCGCGACGACACCGTCCATCAGCGCCCGTCCGAACCGTTGGAGCGCCTGTCGATGCGGCGGCAGGGTGTCATCCGGCAGCGCGTGGTCGATGAGCAGCAGGGCGGGGCAGCGCGGGTGCGCCACGGGTGCCCATCGGACGAGGGGGTACATCTTCAGGCCGTGCTCCGCCGCGATGGCGAGCGCCGCCCACGCCGGCCGTCGCCAGCCGAACGGCACGCCGACGAGCGCGGTCTGACGCTCCCAGGGCCGTTTCATGAGGGGCTCCCCCCTGCCATTTCCGCCGCCAGCATCTCGAACTCGCGGCCGTCCACCAGGCACGTCTGGGTGCGCTGGCGCGTCTCGAGCGCTGCGCTCTGCATTGGTGCCGGGGCCGGCACACGCGACATCGGCGTGTCCGGTCGACGGCGGTCACGCCCAGCGAGGCGCGATATCGATTCCGACTTGCTGCCATGCAGCGGTGCCTGCCCGCTGCAGCGGAGGAGATGCACATCCGCCGGGACGCGTGCTGCGCACCGCCCATAGCGGTCCGGCGTGAGTGGGCGGCGGACGGCTGGCGTGGTCTTATTTGCGTTCGCGGCGGGCGTCGAGCGCACCGGCGTTGTGGACAATCGCAGGAAGCCAACCGGTGCTGAGGCGCTGGCGGCGGGCGTGTTTTGTCCATTGGATGACGCGATGTCGTGGGTCATGCGCCAGCGTGTCGCGGGCCCGGCGGGGGCACGCCATGTCATTCGTCATGACCGCGGCGTGATGCCGGTGGCGCAGCTGTTTGTCCCAGTTTGGAAGGGGTCTGTGGCACCGCGGTGTAACCGCAGGCATCGCATGACGCAAAGCGTTATCCATCAATCGCTTTCCTCTCGTGATTTTTGTTGAAATGCCCCCCTCCGAACACGTTGAAATGCTGGGGGGTAGCAAATCAACCGGTGGCCAGCAGCTCATTTACGGTGCCGGCCGCTCACCGCTGGCGTCCGCTGCGTAGCGCGCTGTCGTAACATCGTGCCGCACATCACCCCGGCGGCGCAGACGATGCGGCACCAGATGCGTCCGCCGGCCACCACCTGCCTCCGTGTGAATTTCCGCCGAACGGCGAGTATCGAAACGCGCCAGGCGCGTCTTCATCCCCTGCGGCGAGGCGCGCCCTGCCTCCCGTGAGCGCTTGAGCCGGCACCACGCAGAGGCGCGGTTGGCACCAGTCGCCGTGCCTCACCGCGGTGACGATGGCATCGCACCGGGTGCGACAATCCTCGGCGCCTCGCCCGGCGCGACGGGCGTCTCGACCGCCTGGAACTCCGCGACGCCGAGCACGAGCAGCAGGAGGAGCAGCTCCTTCACTGCTGCCACAGAGAGCCGCCGGCGTGCGCCGCCTGCCGTGGTTCGGGACGCCGGCACAGCCAACGCGTTCGGTGGCACGACTGGTTGTGATGCCGTCGCCGCCGCGCCGTTGGCGACTCACTCGACGCGAAATATCCGGCACCTGCGAGGTCACGGACGCGAACGTGCCGTCCGGGTTGCGCAACAGCTGCACCCGCTTGCTCATCCACATGACGACCGTGCGAACGCGCAGTCCAGCCGGGTGGACCCCGGCGCCAGCGAGTACCGCGGCGACGCGTTGTGCGACCGGCGTGTCGTCCGGCGCCAACTCAGACATCACCCGAAATTTTGCAATCGGCCGCAGACGAAGACGAAGTGACCAAGGCCTCAGGATGCCGTCGATGCGGGGCCGGACCGGCGCACCCTGACTCCTCGGTATCTTCCCCTGTTCCGCGGCGCACGGAGGTCCATCCGGCTCCTTGCTCACTTCGTCGATGGCTGTGCCAAGCGGCGTCACGGCGGACGAGTGAGCCGTCGCAGCACACGGAGGCCTAGGTGCGGTGTTCATATACTTTTTCTTCCCCAGTCACGCCGGTCCATTCCTAGACACGAGAGCATCGCGATCATGGCGCGGCAGGACAGGCGGTCGAGTACGCGCGCCGTTCCACCGCGCGTGGCGCAACGCGCGCCATGAAGCTGCTGATCATCGAGGACGAACCGAAGGCGGCAGCCTACCTACGGCAGGGGCTGACTGAGGCCGGCTACATCGTCGACGTGGCCGCCGACGGGGAGGCCGGTCTCGCGGCCGCACGCTTGGATGAGTACGCACTCATTCTGTGTGACCTCATGCTCCCGAAGCGAGACGGCTACTCTGTCGTGGCGGAGCTGCGCCGCACTGGCCGCCAGATGCCGGTGCTCCTCCTGACCGCGCGGGATGCGGTCGACGCACGGGTCCGTGGCCTGGACCTCGGCGCCGACGACTACCTCGCGAAGCCGTTTGCGTTCGCGGAGCTCCTCGCACGGGTCCGGGCGCTGCTCCGGCGGGCCCCGCTCCGTCCAGCGGATGTGTACGTCGTCGGCGACCTGATCTGCGATCCCCGCACGCGGCGCGTGGAGCGTGCCGGGCGTCGGATCGACCTGTCACCCAAGGAGTTCGCGCTCCTGCAATTCCTGCTCGAGCGCGCAGGCGAGGTCGTCTCCCGCACCGTGATTGCCGAGGGCGTCTGGGACATGTCCTTCGACAGCGACACCAACATCGTCGACGTCCAGATCCGGCGCCTCCGCCGCAAGGTGGACGTGGAGGGCGCCCCGCTGCTCATTCACACGGTGCGCGGCGTGGGATATGTGCTGGAGCCACGCACCGCCGACCATGATGCGGTGGCGAACGATGCACGTGCCGACCGCTGAGGCGCCGATGCGGAACACGGCGGTCCCGCCGTCCGCACCGCGTTCACATCAGGGCGCTGCACCGACGCCGCAGCGGTCGCTGGCTGCCCGGCTCGCGCTGGCGTACGCGACGAGTGCCGTCCTCCTCGTCGCCGCCGCGACAGCCCTGCAGTATCGCGCGCTGCGCTCCAGCCTGCGTGCGCAGGACGATCAGCTCCTGCGCGAGTGGAGCGAGTTGGTCGGCACGGGTGCTCCGCCAG
>JANPFJ010000532.1:0-15418 GCA_031423355.1 Gemmatimonadaceae bacterium
CCCATGTCGCTCTGCGTATCCCACGGATCGCCCTGCGTACCGAGGAATGCATCGGCACCCTGCCCGAGCGCCACTGCCGCGCCCCACTCGATCAGTTCATAGATCAGGCTGACGCTGAGTGCGCACGCCACCGACAACACCGCCGGCCACCGGCCCGGTCGCACAATCCCGTTGCGTATGAAGATCTCGCGCGCCACCAGCGCCGGCACGAACCCCTGCGCAAAGTGCCCCAGCTTGTCATACGGATTGCGGGAGAGATCGAACATCTCCTGCACCCAGAATCCGATTGGCACCCGCGCATACGTGTACGCGCCGCCCACGAGAAGAATCACGGCGTGGCAGGCGATCAGGATGTACAGCAGCGACGTCAACGGAAACCGCGTTCGTGTCCAGGCCAGAATCGGCAGCGCGATGAAGATCGGCGCCACCTCCATCCACCAGGTGGAACGCTCGTAGGGAGCGATCCCCGACACGACCAGCAGTGCAACAACAGCCAAGGCGAGCCAGGGAAGCCAGCGGCGTTCGGGCATGATCGGTCGGATGCTCATGAGAAGGGTCGTGGCATTGACTGCAGGCCGTGGCGCTCGTCACGCAGCTGCCTGAACCGTGCTGGCGGCCGTTACGGCACCGGCGCGTTCCGATCGACCTGCCGCTTGATGATCTGCAGCAGCTCCTGATTGCTCCACGGCTGCCACCCATGCGGCTTCAGCGGTCGTCCGTACTCGATCGTACCGGCGAAGTACGGCCCCTTCCCCGGCTCCTTCGTGCTCTCGAGAAAGGTCTCGAAGCGGTACACGCCGAGGTTCAGGAAATAGTTGTCCATGTCACCCACCGCGACATGCAGCTTGCCCACCAGTTTCGAGCCGATCGTCTTCCAGTTCCGCTCCAGATAGTCACGCAGATCGTAGCCGCGCGCCCGCATCGAGTCAGCCACCGCACGATCAATGACGCCCGTCCGCTTGTCCCACGGCGATCGCGGATAGCCGTCGGCACCCACCGGTGCCCACGCTGCTGCCCACCCATCCCACTGCCCACCGGAACGGCCGTGCGACGCAATCACCAGCTCCGCCTGATTCTCCTCCCGCACCGTCAGCTCGGTGAGCCCCTCCACACTCCGACTCGACGGCACTTCACGCGGCAACCACGACCCATCCTTCATCACGAACGCATTCGAGTCGGCGTAGATGTTGCCGAACTGATAGTTCCGGAAGTCGAGCTGGTCGGGATAGAGCGACCACGCACCACCAAACACATCGGGATAGTGAATCTGCAAGGCCAGCACGTCCCACCCACCCGTCGAGCCGCCGGTGAGCACGCGCGCGTACGGCGCCGCCACGGTGCGGAAACGACGATCGATCTCCGGAATCAGTTCCTGCGTGATGGCATCACCATACGGGCCGTTGTTGGCTGAATTCAGCACGTAGCTGTCATCGTAGAACGGCGTCGTATGCTGGATGAACACGGCGATCACTTCCGGCACCGAGCCACTCGTCCAGGCCTTCTGGAATTCACACCCTGGCTCCCGTGCGGAGCGCGCCAGCCGCGACGCACGGGCCTCGGCCGATTCCGGTGTGTCGCAGCCCTCGAAGGTGAAGCCGAACGGTGCGCGCTCACTGAAGTGGCCCACCGTGTAAACCACCGGATATCGACGCGACGGATTCTCGTCGTACCCCTTTGGCAGCAGCACCACCGCGCCAAGCGGCATCGGATGATTCCAGAAAGCGCTGGCGAGTTTCGACGTGATGCGGATGCGCTTCACCCACGCCGTCTCGTCCGGTTTCGTTACCGGCGGAAGCACTTTCGTCAGCGACAGCGACACCACCGTTTTGCGGGACGGGTCGATGCGCACCTTCTGCACCTCGCTCACCAGCGAGCCCGGCGCACTGTTGAAGCGCTGCCCCTCACCGGCGTCCATGTGTGCCCAGATCGTGTGCCCGTCAGAACGCTTGAACTGGGTGTACGGCAGGATCATTCCCTGCACGAAGTACTCGCCGGCGGGGAGCCGATCGAGCGACGGCACCGGAAACCCTGGCACCGTCGGGTCGAAGGTGACCGTGGCACCGGGCCGCAGCGCCTCGACATCGACGCCGAAGAACGGCTCGCTCTCACGCGATGAACCCGATTGCCGGCGCGGCTCCGTCTTGTCGGTCCGCGCGATGAACACGAATGCACGACCGGTGATCGGACCGGCATGTGCACTGATAGGGAACGACATGCGAACCGTCTGTGCGCATGCGAGCTGCGACAGTAGCAGCAGCAGAGAGGCGGCAGACAGGCAGTGGCTACGCCCGGGCGAAATCAACTTTCTGATGTGCATGGCTGGAAAATAGTGCACCGCCGCACTCGCGGTTGGTTCTTCAGTCGGCTGACGCCCCTACGGCGTGGAGCCAGCCGTCGTCGGGAGCTTGCGTATCTGCCAATCCTGATACGACCCATCGTAGAACTTTGCATCAAGGCCGAGCAGCCGGGCCGCGAAGTAGGTCGCGCTGGCGCGATAGCCCACCCAGCAATACGTCACCACCGCGTCGCCATCCTTCACGCGGTCGGCGAACATGCGGCGCAGGACAGCGCGATCCTTGAGCAGCAGCGGATTTTCGGTCTGGAACAGTGACTGCCACTCGAGTTGCCGCGCACCCGCCAGATGACCGGCGCTTGGCATTCCGCTGCGATTCCCCGTGCCGTTGTATTCACCATCGGTGCGCGTGTCGATCAGTGCCAGACCGGGCTTGCTGATGTTGGCGCTGATCCAGTCAGCCGTCACCACCATGCCTGCGCGCGGGCGGGGCGTGAACGTGCCTCTGGTGACGTTCGCGTCCGATTCGCCAGCGGCGCGCCCCTCGGCCGCCCACTTTGCGAAACCGCCGTCGAGATACGACACCTTGCTGTGCCCGAGATAGTCGAGCGTCATCAGCATCCGGGTCGCCATCGGCGCTTCGTGCGCGTAGACCACCACGCGCTGGTTGTCCGAGATGCCGAGGCCTTCGAACAGCGTCTTGAGGGAGTCGACCGAGGGCAACTCGGTGCTGATGCCATCTCGGCTCACGGTCAGCCGGCGATACATCACCGCGCGCGATCCGGGGATGCGCTCGGTGCGGGCGCTGTCGTTCATGGTCACCTCGACGACCACGACGTTCGGATCCTTGAGGTGTGCGGCGAGCCATTCCGTGCTCACTGCCATCGAGTCGGTCAGCGCGGCATCGGCACGGGCGCGGGGTGTCTGCTGCGCATCCCCTGGTGTGAACGGGGCAAGCATCGCGGCGCCGAGCGCCAGCGAGATCACTCGGGACGAACGCATCATGATCACCTCTGGGAATCCGGGATTGCGGGTGGAATCTCGTCCATGGAAAAGTACACATCCTTGCCGTTGGCACGCGCCACTGCGACCATCTCGTCGGCACCGACCGATGCGCCGCCGATTCGCAGGCAGCCATCACACTTCGCCACCAGCCGACGCGAGATCGGGTGAAAGATCTCGGTGAACACCGGATCGCCGATACCGGTTGACCCACCGTACTCGATCAACGGCAGCGCATACCACTCGCCCATCACCGGCAGGTGGCCGGCTCGGAAGAGCCGCAGCGACGCCTCGGTCATCGCATCGACGTTCTGCTGAATGAGCGCAGGATCGTCATTCGTGCCGGAGCGATACGGACCGGCAACGAGAATCATCTGGACGGGCATCGGTGTGATGAATGGTGTAGTTGCCACAGGCGTGTGGTCGTGCCGAGCCAATGGAACGCGGCTCTCGTGAACGCAGCATCCTACGCGGTGATCTCGATCCGGTTTCCATCAGGGTCCAGCGTCACGCTTTCGTAGTACCCGTCTCCCGTGCGGCGCGGTCCGTCCAGGATCGGGTGGCCATCAGCACGGAGCCGTTCCGCCAGTCTGTCCACGGCATCGTCAGAGCCAACCGCGATCGCAAAGTGCGTCAGGCCCATGCGTTGCGCTCCGGGCTCGATCACAACTGGTCTCAGGGTGGTCGTCGACATGACTTCGAATCGCGCGCCGCTGCTGAAAGAGAGAAAGCGCGATTCGAATCCCTTCGCAGCGTTCCGATAGCGCTCACCGGCGGTGGCGCCGAAGTACGTCGCGTAGAAGGCGACGCAGCGATCGATGTCGCTCGTCCAGACGGCGATATGGTCGATGCGCATCACGGAACCGGCTTCGCCCCCGTCGCCTGCTCCAGCAACCGCGTCGCCTTGGCAATCAGGTCGCTCTCGCGCAACAACGCCGCGGCCAGCTTGGTGATCTGTTCTTCCGCCAGCTTCCACTCCTTCTGTTCAATCGCCTCGCGCACACCGGGCATCGTCTTCACGCCATACCCGGTGTAGTAGCCCGGCGCATACAGCGAGTGCTGATACCACGGTCGCTTCGGCAGTCCCTCGGGAATCAGCATGACCTGATCACTCTGCCGGAGCAGCGCATTCACCTGTGCCAGCGCGGTGGCACTGGCGGCACTCCCCTGCAGCCCGCCATATGCCTTCTCATATCGCTCGGCCACGCGAGCCAGCGAATCGGTGGCATTCTGCACGGGAGCGAAATTGAGGTGCGGCGCCGGTGCCTGCGCGGCGGGCGCCTGCAACGGTCGCCGGGGATCGTTCGTGATCGTGTACGCCCCTTCGGCGAGACGACGATTCAGCTCCTCGATCTCCTTCGCGGTCGTCTCGCGCAACGTGGTCACCTCGCCGAGGTACCGCTGCGCCGTGGCAGACAGGCTTCCGAACTCCGCCGGCAGCAGATCCGCGTTGGCCACACGCATCACCATCATGCCGGCCACCTGGGCGAGTGCCTTGCCGTAGACAAACGATGTATCGCTGAACCGGGTGTACCAGGCGAAGGAGTCGTAAATCGAATGGTAGATGCCGCCGTCATCCTCACCGCCAAACCCGATGTTGAGCGTAGGCACACCGGCATGCTGCAGGAATGGCGTGAAGTCGGAGCCTGAGCCGAGTGCTTCAATGCGAAGGTCACGGGCCGAGCGTGCGTCCGCGTTGCCGTTCATCACTTCGGACATGCGCTGACGCTGCAGCACCGTCACGTTGGTTTCCGGGTCGTTCACTTCACCGGCAACTTCGGTCACGAACCGCTCCATGGCATGCGACCCGGCCGCGCCAAGTACACCGCGGCCATTGCCGTCGGTGTTGAGGTAGAACACACCCCTGGCACGCATGTCGGTCATGTGCTCTTCCACCCACTCGGTGGAGCCAAGCAATGACGGCTCTTCGCCGTCCCACGCCGCATAGACGATGGTCCGCTTCGGCCGCCAGCCCTGCTTCACCAGTTCGCCCATCGCGCGCGCCTCTTCCAGCTCGGCCACCATGCCGGAGATCGGGTCCTCGGCGCCGTTCACCCAGCCGTCGTGATGATTGCCGCGCATCACCCACTCATCCGGAAACGTCGAGCCCTTGAGTGTCGCGATCACGTTGTAGAGCGGGGTCTGCTTCCAGTCGAACTCGAGCTTCAGGTGGACCCGGGCTGAGCCAGGTCCGAGGCGATACGTGATCGGCAGGCCACCGCGCCATGATGGTGGCGCCACGGGACCGGTGAGCGCTTCGAGCAGCGGTTGCGCATCCGCGTACGAAATCGGCAATACCGGGATCTTCATGATCGTGACCGCATCCTTGCGGTCGAGACGCTTCGCGCCGGGTGACGCACCGACACCGGGCGTCAGTGGGTCACCCGGATACGTCGGCATGTCGAGCACGCTCCCGCGCTGTACACCGTCTTTCGGACGATACGGCCCGTTCGGATACGTTTCACCGGCGCCGTAGCCATCATCGCGTGGATCGGAGTAGATCAGCGCGCCAACCGCGCCATGCTCGTACGCCACCTTCGGCTTGATGCCGCGCCAGGAGCCGCCGTACCGCGCGATCACGATCGCACCCTTCACGGAAATTCCGCGGCGCTCGAGCTGTTCATAGTCGGCCGGGACACCGTAGTTGACGTACACCAGCGGCGCCGTCACATCACCATCACCGGAGTAGGCATTGTACGTCGGCAATTGCTCGGCGCGCTGATCGGTGGTCGGGTCTTCCTTCAGAATCGGCTCTTCGAGCTTCGCCCGGAACCGCGTCGGTGACACGAGTTCCAGCACACGCACCCGCGGCGTGGGAAAGAGCACGTCGAACCGTTCGATCTTCGCCTCCCACCCGTACGACTCGAACTGTGCGCGTAGCCACTCGGCGTTGTCCTTGCCATACGGCGATCCAAGGTGGTGCGGTCGCGCGGCGAGCCGGCGCATCGCCTCACGCATCCGTGACGGTTCAGGAATGGCGCGGAACTTCGCTTCCCAGCCGCGCTGGACGCGCGCCGACTCGGCGGTGAACCCGCGCATCGGCGGATCGTCCAGACGTGGCGCGGCTGCCATCAGCAGCGGAATCAGGGCGAAGAGCGGCGTGATGGGCTTGGTGAGACGTGGCATCGTCTGAGAGAGGCGTGTGTGGAGGACGGAGCGCGAATGCGGCGTCGAACAGGCAAACCCGCCCTGCTCGATCCTTCAATCTGGGTGCGTGTCCGGGCGCCCGGCACTCTCAGGCGATCGACGCGGGCACCAGCAGCAATACCAAGCCAGAGCCGGGATCGAGAAGTCTCGGACGGGCCCGCTATCGCCCCCTGATCGCCGTCACGACCGAGACGCTCCAGTCCAGTGACGGCAGTCTTGCCGAGCTTGCCGGAGTCGGTCGTGATGACCCAGCGCTACGACGTGGCCGTTTCGCTCGTCGGCGCTGGGCCCGGCCTCGGTCCTCTGCTGGACGACGACACACGTCGCGAGCGCTCCGAGCCTGTCGACGGTATTCTCGTGCCCGGCGGCGTTGATTTGGATCCGACCACCGACGGCGAGGCGCCGCACCCGCGTCCGGTCAATATCGATCCGTCTCGGGAGCGTACCGAGATTCTGATGACCAACTGGGCCGTCGAGGATCGGGAGCCGTCCTCGGTCAGTGCCGATGAGCTCATCCACTGGACGTCGCGCAGGGTGGATCGCTGAGGCAAAATTTGGATGCGCAGCGAACGCCTCCCCCGCGAAGCGCACAGGAAGGGATGAGAAAGGCCCGTTGGCATGGCCCCCCGCCAGAAGGTGCGCGATGAAACGCCGTGATTGCGTTCGGCCATTTCGAAGTGCAGCAACACCGCTGACAACGAGATGTTCGAAGCCAAGCCTCAGGCTTTCAGATTGCCCGGAATGATCGAGGTGCCGCCATCCGCGCGCGCCGTGCCACAGATGCGCAGCCTCATGCGCCTCGCGCAATCAACGCCCGCGGCGGTCGCCAGCGGTTGGACAACGCGAGGCACGGCCAGCATCCTTGTGCCCATGCCAAACTCCTTGCGGGCCCTCAACAGCACCGTGGCCAGCCGCGACTCCCTCGAGCCTGACCCGATCCGCCGCGAGATCAAGCGGTCGCCCCGATCTCTGCTCAGCCTCGCTCTCGCCAGCCTCACTCTCGCCAGTTGCGCCAGTCCCGTCAGACTGAATGAGCCCGCCACGCCCACCCGTCCGTCACGCGTGGAGTACCAAGGCACCACCGGACCTGGCGCTGGCAAACACATCGTCCTCATCGCCGGGGATCACGAGTACCGTTCCGAGGAGCTGCTGCCGGCGCTGGGCCGAATTCTGGCGCGGCGCCACGGCTTCAAAGTCACCGTCCTCTTCACCCTCGATAGCGCCGGATTCATCCTCCCCGGCAGTTCCAACATCGAAGGGCTCGACGCGCTGAAAACGGCGGACCTGCTGATCGTGGGTCTGCGCTTTCAGGATTTCCCCAACCAGCAGATGCAGCATTTCGCGGACTACCTCGATCGGGGCGGCCCGGTGATCGGCATCCGCACGTCGACGCACGCGTTCCGCATCAAGGATGGGCCGTTCGCCAAATACTCCTGGGACTACAAAGGCGCCGAGTACCTGAGCGGGTTCGGCGAGCAGGTGCTCGGCGAGACGTGGGTCGGGCACTACGGCACCAACCACGAACAGAGCTCTCGCATCGTTCCGCGTGCAGCGCGCGCCGAACACCCCATCCTGCGAGGTGTCCGTGACATTCATGTGCAGTCGGGTGGATACAAAGCGTACCCGACCGAGGGGTCTGACGTGCTCGCGCTGGGACAGGTACTGAATGGCATGGCATCGGACGCCGCGCCCGACACCAGCAAGGAGCAATTGCCGGTGGCCTGGACTCGCACCTATCGCGGCGCCGGCGGACAGGAAGGACGCGTCTTCACCTCCACGCACGGTGCATCCGAGGACCTGCTGAATCCTGGATTTCGCCGCATGCTGGTCAACGCCACGCTCTGGACCCTCGGCATGGACCGGGAAATCACGCCCAATCTCGACATCGCGTTCGTTGGGCCGTTCAATCCGGTGACATTCAGCTTTGAAGGGTATCGCCGCGGCGTTCGTCCGGCGGACGTCGCCGGCTGGAACTCCCCCATCATGTCGCCCGATCACCCGACACGGGACTCGTCGTCCCGGTCTCCCGGAGACAACGCCCGATGACGTCCCGATCACGCGTGTGCTTCCGCTTCGCACCGCTGGCTCTCGCAATGCTCGCGGCCTGCGGCACGCCGCAGGTAAAGCTCGAGGACGGCGATCACATTGTCGTCATCGGCAACGGCCTTGCCGACGGCATGCAACACGATGGGTGGATGGAGACCTACCTCCAGCTAGCGCGCCCAAAATTGCAACTCGTGGTGCGCGACCAAGGGTTCACCGGCGACCGGATCGATCGCCGTCCCCGAACCAAGGGCGTGCCCAACGCCGACGACTACCTCAGGCTCTCGCGGGCGAGTGTGGTGCTCGCGATGTTCGGCTACAATGAATCCTACGACGACGATCCGAACGGGTTCGCGACCGCGCTTGCAAAATGGATCGACCACACTCGGTCCCAGAATTATTCAGGTCGCGGCGCGCCGCGCATCGTGCTCTTCTCACCCATCGCCCACGAGGACCTCGGCAATCCGAGTCTTCCCAATGGCGCCGCCAACAACGCGCGCATGGCCAAGTACACTGCGGTGATGGATTCCGTCGCGCAGGCAAAAAGCACCGGGTACGTGGATCTGTTCGGCCCCTCGCAAAAGCTCTACAAGGAGTCTACAGCGCCGCTGACGCTCAACGGCATTCGTCTCACCAGCGACGGCAACCGTCGCATTGCCGAAGTCATGATGCAGGCGATGTTGGCCTCGCGGCCAAGCGGTGACGAAGCACGGATAGCAGCGGTGCGCACCGCAGTGCTCGAGAAAAACCTGTATTGGTTCAATCGATTCCGCGCCACCGATGCCAACGACGTCTGGGGATCGCGCTCCACACTGGAGTTTGTTGGCAAACAGACCAACTACACCGTCCTGCAGAACGAACTGCAGCAGCTCGATCTTCTCACCTCGAATCGCGACAAGGTGATCTGGGCAGCCGCGCGGGGGGAAACGGTGGCGGTGGATGATTCGAAGGTGCCACCATCCGTTCCGGTAGTCTCGAACCTTGCCGAGCCGCAGCTGCAGGATGGCGTGAGCAAGGTGGGGACGCTCGACTACCTCGGTGGTGAAGAAGCGATCAAGAAGATGCGGCTCGCGCCGGGGATGCAAGCGAATCTCTTCGCGTCAGAGGAGCGGTTTCCCGAGCTGGTGAATCCGGTCCAGATGGGCGTGGATACCCGCGGCCGCCTGTGGGCAGCCACCTGGGGGACCTATCCCAAGTGGGAGCCGACCGGGAAGATGAACGACCGGCTGCTGATTTTCCCCGATCGGGATCGCGATGGCGTGGCCGATACCGCGATCACCTTTGCGTACGTGCAGAACCCAACCGCGTTCGAGTTCTGGAACGGCGGCGTGATCGTCGCGTCTCAGCCCGATTTCATCTTCCTGAAGGACACCAACGGTGACGACGTCGCCGATGTGCGTTACCGGATCGCTGGTGCGTTTGGCTCGGCCGATACACACCACGCCGCGAACAACTTCGTCTATGGGCCCGACGGGTTTCTCTACTATCAGGAAGGTGTGTTCAGCATCTCCAACGTGGAGACGCCGTGGGCGACGAATCAGGAGAACAACAGATCCGCGATGTACCGCTTCAACCCGCGGACAAGTGAGTTCAGCTTCCACGCGCCCAACAGCCCCAATCCGCACGGCATCAGCTTTGACTACTGGGGCTATCACTACGCGACCGACGCGACGGGCGGCAGCGCCTATCAGGTGAAAGACAGCGCCGACGGAACGTTCTCGATGCGCCCGCTGCTCAAGCACACGGTGCGGCCCGTGCCATCGAGCGGCATCCTTTCGAGCGCGCACTTCCCCGCCCGGAACGAAGGCAACTTCCTGATTCTGAATGTGATCTCGTTCCTCGGCATCAAGCAGTACAGCCTCAAGGTTGATCCGATCACCGGGAATGCGCTGGGCACCGAAACGGACGATCTGCTCGTCTCGTCGGATCCCAACTTCCGACCCGTCGACTTCGAAATCGGGGACGATGGTGCGTTGTACGTCGCGGACTGGTCCAACTCGATCATCGGACATATGCAGCACAATATCCGCGATCCCGCACGCGACCATTCGCACGGCCGGATCTACCGGGTGACGGTGCCGGGGCGTCCGCTCTCCGGGCGCGTGGCAATCGATGGCGAGCCGATTCCGGCACTGCTTCGCGCGCTGGAACATCCGATCAACGGAATCCGCCACCGTGCGCGGGTCGAGCTGTCGGAGCGCCCTACCGCGGACGTGATCGCGGCGACGCGCGAGTGGATCAAGCGATTCGATCCCGCGCGCGAGGCCGATGCGCATCACCTGCTCGAAGCGCTCTGGGTCCACCAGCAGCACAACGTTGTGAACCGCGAACTGCTCGACATGCTCCTGAAGTCACCCGTGCTGCACGCCAGAAATGCCGCGCATCGTGTGGAGCGCATGTGGCAACACAGCGCGGCGCGCCCGGTCGCGGTCGGCGCGACAGCAGCACCGGCAAAGCCGACCGCGACCGCCATAACGGCTCCTGCTGCTGATGCCATCGCTGACGGCGCCATCGTCGTGCGCACCGTGGCCGAGGGGATGCGCTACGATGTTCAGACCGTCACGGTCAAAGCCGGTACCGTGGTGCGACTCCGCTTCGTGAACGACGACTTCTCGCCGCACAATCTGGTGATCGGTACGCCTGGGTCATTCGACGAGATCGGTGCCGCGGCTGACCGACTCGGCTCGAACGGATTCGCGCAGCGCTTCCGACCCGAAAACGATAAAATCATCGCCGCAACGGACCTGCTCGAACACCAGCGGTCTGAGGTGCTCGAATTCCGGGCGCCAACAACACCGGGCGCGTATGAGATCCTCTGCACATTCCCCGGCCACCGACAGTCGATGCGCGCCGTGCTGCGCGTCGAGAAATAGGGCGCGCAACATCATGATCGTTCCCCGTACGTCCCGAGCAGCGATTCTCCAGAAGCTTCAGGCGAAGCTGGACTCGCGCACCCCAATTTTCATCGCGAGCGCCAGCAGCGGCCTGGTGGCCAAGCTGTTGGAGCGCGCCGGTGTCGACTGCATCAACACCTTCTCCGGCGCCCGCTTGCGAGCCAATGGCATGGGCACCATGGCGATGATGTGGCCCATCCTCGACTCGAATGCACAAACGCTGGCGTACACGGAACAGGACATCCTCCCCGCGCTCGCGGGGGATGCGTTCGTCTGCGCCTGCCTCAACGCCAATGATCCGCTCAAGGACATGCGGAGCGTGCTCGGGCGGCTCAAAGCAATGGGCGTGGAATCGGTCTCCAACATCGGGCCATCGATCGGCTACGTGGACAAGGACAGCACGCTCTACCAGGTGCTGGTGAAGAGCGGCATCACCTTCGACCACGAGATCGAGATGCTGGCGCTGGCCAAAGCGATGGACATGGTGACGGTAGCGCTGGCGTTCGACCTGGAAGACAGCCTTCGCGTGGTGGAGCAGGCCCGTCCCGATATCTTCTGCTTCCACGCCGGGACCACCCGCGGCGGCCTGACGGGATACGACAATGGTGAGACGATCGAAGACACTGCGCGGCGTACGGAGGCGGTGTATGCGCAGGCACGCGCGATTCACCCTGAGGTGATCCTCATCGCGCACGGCGCGGCGATGGAAACGCCCGAAGATGTGCAATACATGCTCGACCATACGTCGGGTCACGGATTCTGGACCGGTTCATCGACGGAGCGTTTGCCTATCGAACGCGCGGTGCTCGGCGCGGCGGAGGAGTTCGCTCGCCTGACGTTCACCAACGGAGCACAGCACCCGTGAGTCGCACAGTCGTCGTTCTCGCGACGCTCGATACCAAGGCCGAGGAGGCGGCGTTCCTCCGGCAGCAGGTCGTTGCGCTCGGTGGTACCGTGACGATCATCGATCTCGGTGTGGTTGGCGTACCGGGTATCGTCGCCGACGTGAATCGCGCGGACGTCGCGAAGGCCGGCGGACACGCACTCACAGCGCTTCTTGACGCACCAACACGCGAGGCGGCGGGGCCGGTGATGGTCGCCGGCGCCATCAGGATCCTGCGCGAGATGCTCGAGACGGGACGTGCGCACGCCGTGATCGGCGTCGGCGGGACGCAGGGCACGTCGTCGTGCACGCAGGTGATGCAGGCGTTGCCGTATGGGCTTCCCAAGCTGATGGTCTCGACCGTTGCCTCGGGAGACACCTCGCGGTTCGTCGGCGTGAAAGACATCACGATGATGTTCTCGGTCAGCGATCTGGTCGGACTGAATTCGTTTACTGCGCGGATCCTCGCCAATGCGGCGGCCGCGGCGTACGGAATGTCACTCGTCGACGGCGCAGTGGAGACGGCGCGGAGCGACAAGCCGTTGATCGCTATGACGAACCTTGGCGTGCTCACCGACGGCGCGATGCTCGCCCTCAAGCTCTTCCGCGACGCCGGCTACGATGTGGTGGTGTTCCATGCCGTCGGGTCTGGCGGCCGCGCGATGGAGCAATTGATGAAGGAGGGCGTGATCGGTGCCGTGTTCGACTACGCGCTGGGTGAGATCGCCGATGACGTGTTTGGCGGCCTGCGCGCGGGCGGGCCCGAGCGCCTCACCGTCGCGGGCACGCTGAACTTACCGCAGGTTATTTGTCCCGGTGGCGCGGAGCATCTGGGGCTGTTCGTCGAGGCCAACGTGGTCCCCGAGAACTACCGCGATCATCGCTACGTCTTCCACAGCCCGGTGATCTTCGTTCCGCGTCTGAACCGGGAGGAGATCGTGCGTGTGGCGCAGGAAATCTGTGTTCGGCTGCGTTCAACGCGCGGGAGGGCCGTCTTCATGCTGCCGTTGCGGGGTGTCGGACGGTACTCGGTACCGGGCGGCCCGCTCCACGATCCTGAGAGTGATGCCGCATTCTTCGCTGCGCTCCGGCAGGAGCTGCCGCCGGGCGTGCGGGTCGTGGAAGTGGATGCCGAAGCGGAGGCGCCCGCGTTCGTGCAGGAAGCGGTGCGGCAGCTGATCGGGTTGATGGCGGTGACATGACGCCGACCGAATTTGCACACCGCACGCAGGAACACGTGACTGCAACGGGACCTGATTTCCCAGTTGCGACCTGTGTACAAATTCGGAGGACGTCGTTCACGCGGTCCGCCTTACAACGCCCGGCCTGCTTGACAGGGGAGCTTACGCGAACCCTGCCGCTCAAAACATGTACGCCGCGCTCATTCCGAAGGTGATCTGACTGGTCTTCGAGCCGAACACGAGCTGGTTCGACTGGTCGAACCGCAGTTCGGGACGCAGCAGCATGTTCGGAAAGCTCTTGACGTTGAGTGTGGCCGTCGCGCTGCCGAGTCGGTGCTGCGGCCCGCCGGCAATCCCGAACGCCGCACCGGTCCGCGCGGCATTGCGGTCGTTCACGTAGTCGGCACGCAGCGCCAGGCCCACCTTCGGCGTGGCGTCGACGACCAGCCAGCTGCTGGCCGCCCACCAGGCCGCAGAGCGCGTGGGATCGGCCAGCGCATCGTTCCGCTGCTCACGACCCAGATCACCCTGCACCGATGCGGTCACCTTGCCGACTTTCCGGCTGACCATCACCTCTGCGCCACTGCGCATCGCGCGGTTGTTGCTGGCCTGCTCCGGACCGACGTAGCCCACGAACGAGATCGAGGTCAAGGCATCCGGGGTCAGCCCGAGGCGCGCCATGTACGACAGGCGATCGTTCACATCCTGCACCTGATCCCAGCCATTGAGCACGCGAACCTGCGCATCGACGACACGGTTGAAGCGATGCTCGACGCTGACGCCGGTCTGCGTGAAATTCTCGACGTAGATGAACGCGTTGCCGATGGAGAGATTCGGATTGAGCGGTGTCTCGATCAGCTCCACACCCATGAACGTGGCCATGCGGCCGACGCGCACCTGGACGCCATTGCCGTTTGATGTGGGGAAGTTCAACGTGCCATAGAGCTGGTACACGTCACCGTTGGGGCCGAGGTTGAATCCGGCCGACTGCAGCATCTGCGCGTTCTGGCCAAACACCATGTCGGCGTGGAGGCCGGCATCCATTTTCGTCGGGTCGAAGGGCCGGTCGAGCGTCAGCTTGAGCGCGTTGAGCGAGAACTGATTGTTCGTCCGCTCGTACAGCCGCCCGGTGATTGCACTGCCATTCGGACGGCTCGACACATTGAACGCCGTTTCGACATAGCCGGAGAGCTTGAGGCCGAGCAACGGTGCGGCGTCGTCCGCTTTCGCTGGCACTGCAGGCGCCGGTTCGACGCGCACGCCGGTGGTATCCACTCGAGTGGCGGCTGATGCGATCATGGGCTGCGCATGCATGGGCGCGGCGAGGACGGCAATGAGGCCAAGCACTGAAGCGCGGTTGCGATTTCGGGGGCTGTTCATTGGCGGCTGGATCTCCTGAGTGGTATCGCTGACGCAGCGACACATGGAGGAGCCTGCTCGTCGTCGTCGGGGCCAAGCGTGGATGCCCGTCGTGCGCTGAACCGGTGCGCATCGTCCGGGGAGCGGTCGCATCTGGCCTGGCCAGACTGGCTCGGCCAAACAGTCTGTTCGGGCTCATGTATTGTCGAGCTCGGCAGATGGACTGGAGCCTGATTGGGAGCCTTTAGCCCGGGCTGCCCGTTGAGACTGTGGTCCTAATTCTCGGTGGGGCCGTCGGCCGTGACCCGGGATCCAGATTCCAGCCAGCAACCCGGGCTTATCGAGCTCGGGCGTATCGTGGGGAACCGTCCGATCGTCGTGACGATACCGTTATACTCATCGGCCGGTTGCGCGGCACCTCGTCCCCAATCCCGCACTCGTATGGCACGCTATCGCCCCCTGATCGCCGTCACGACCCAGACGCTGCAGTCCATCGACGGCATCCCCGCCGGGCTGCCGCAGTCGGTCGTGATGAACCAGCGCTACTACGTGGCTGTCTCGCTGGTGGGGGCTGTCCCTTGCCTCGTGCCGCTGCTGGATGATGACGAGGACACCC
>JANPFJ010000533.1:0-11045 GCA_031423355.1 Gemmatimonadaceae bacterium
GCTCGGGATCCCGAGTGTCTTCGTGAAGCCGAAGCCGCCTATCAGCTTCTCGGTCCTTGGGGCGGTGGGTGGGAACGGGGGGCCGTGCGGGGGATCCGCCGCACGGCCCCATCGGCGTTCCTCTCCTCCCTCCCCAGCGAATGCAACGAAACTCCCTCCTCCTCCTGCGTATCTCGCTCGGCGGCCTGATGGTGTACTGGGGAATCGACAAACTGATCAACGTCAAACACGGCCTGACGGTCGCGGACAAGTTCTACGGCGGCATGTCGGTGGCGACGACGGTGATGCAGGCATTCGGAGCCTTGCAGATTGTGCTTGGCGCGTTGGTCATCGTCGGCCTGTGTCGACGGTTCGCATACCCGGCGCTCCTGCTGGTCACCGGGACCACGCTGGTCGCGGTGTGGAAGTCGATCGTCGATCCGTTCAAGCTGATGCTCGAGGGCGGGAACCTCATCTTTTATCCGTCGCTGGTCATCTTTGCCGGCGCGCTCGTGCTGCTGGCGTTTCGCGCTGAGGATCGGATGGTGCTCGACGACCGCAGGGGGTAAGGGCGGCTGGCAGGGGGGCACCATTCGCGTGTACGCCGTGTCATCATTCCGCGTATGCAACTCTCCCGGCTTGTCCCGTTGATCGCGTCTGCTGGTCTCTTGCAGGCGCAGGCGCCGCTGACCCCACCGCTGCCTGAGGCGATCACCCGCGCTCTCGCCGTGCGTATTGCCGCGGTGACACCGAAGGTCGTCGCTTGGCGACGCGATCTCCATGCACATCCGGAACTCAGCGGCTTCGAGGAGCGCACGGCCGGCATCGTCGCAGCGCATCTGACGTCACTTGGCATGGAAGTGCGCACGAAGGTCGATGGCGCACTCGGCGTGATCGGAGTCCTGCGCGGTGGGCGGCCGGGTCCCGCGGTCGCACTGCGCGCTGACATGGACGCGCTGCCGGTGACCGAGCAGACGGGTTTGCCGTTCGCGTCGAAGGTGACCACGCAGTCCAATGGTCAGACCGTCGGCGTGATGCACGCCTGCGGGCACGACGCGCATGTGGCGGTGCTGATGGGCGTGGCGGAGGCGCTGGCGGGAATGAAGGCACAGCTCCCGGGAACCGTGACGTTTCTCTTTCAACCGAACGAAGAGAGCGAGGGTGGTGCGCAGCGGATGCTGAACGCCGGTGCGTTCGACAATCCCAAAGTCGAAGCGGTGTATGGCCTGCATACCTGGCCTGGGCCAACGGGTAGTGTCGCGACCCGGAGTGGCGGCATGATGGCCAGCGTCGACAGCTGGAGAGTGGTGGTGCGCGGCAAGCAGGCGCACGGGGCACAACCGTGGCGCAGCGTGGATCCGATCGTGATCGGAGCGCAGATCATCAATGACTTGCAGACCATCGTCAGCCGCAGCGTTGATCTCACGGCGGGGCCGGCCGTCGTCACCGTCGGTGTGTTCAACGCGGGCGTGCGCGAAAACATCATCCCCGACAGCGCCGTGATGGTGGGGACATACCGGACATTCAACACCGCCACACGCGACATCGTGCGAAAGCAGATCCGGGCGATTGCCACCAACGTCGCCACGGCCGGTGGGGCAACCGTGGACGTCTCACTCGCAGAGGACGGGTTCCCGCCAACGGTCAATGACCCGCGCTGGTTCGGGCGCTCCACCGCAGTGCTGCGTCGCGCGCTTGGCGACGCCAACGTGCGCGAGAGCGCACCCGCAATGCCCGGCGAAGACTTCTCCGCCCTACTGCAGCGCGTACCGGGATTGTTCATCTTTCTCGGCGTGACACCGAAAGGTACTGATCCTCTGACCGCGCCAGCGAACCACTCACCGCTGTTTGTGGTCGATGAAGCGGCGTTCCCCACGGGCATGACTGCGCTCGCATCGCTGGCCCTCGACGCGCTGTTCCATGGCGTGCCGAAACTCGCCCCCGCACCGTGAGTTGCGCATGAGGATCAGGCCAATCGTCGCCGCCACCGTGACTCTGTTGATAGGGTGTCGCGCGCCGGCACCGCGTGCGTCAGCGGTCGTACAACCTGCCGCCGCCTATCAGGAACCGCATCGTCCCCGTTACCACTTCACGCCCCCCGCGAAGTGGATGAACGACCCGAACGGCATGGTCTACTACGAGGGCGAGTACCATCTGTTCTATCAGTTCTATCCCGATGGCACGGTCTGGGGGCCGATGCACTGGGGTCATGCGGTCAGCAAGGATCTCGTACGCTGGGAACACCTGCCGATTGCGCTCTATCCCGATTCGCTCGGGTTGATTTTCTCCGGCAGCGCCGTCGTCGACTGGAAGAACACCAGCGGATTCGGCGTCGGCGGCGAGCCGCCGCTGGTCGCGATGTATACGTATCACGACATGGTGAAGGAGAAGGCAGGCGCGGCCGTCTTTCAGACGCAGGCGATCGCCTACAGCAACGATCGCGGCCGGACATGGACGAAGTACGCAGGCAATCCCGTGGTGCCGAACCCCGGACTGAAGGACATGCGCGATCCGAAGGTCATCTGGCACGAGGCGTCGCAACGCTGGATCATGGTGCTGGCGGCCGGCGATCGGGTGCGACTCTTCGCATCGTACAACCTGCGCGACTGGCAGCCGGTGAGTGAGTTCGGCGCCGCCGTCGGCGCGCACGGCGGCGTGTGGGAATGTCCCGATCTCTTCCCGATCAAGCTGGAAGGGACGGGCGAGACGAAGTGGGTGCTGCTCGTCAGCATCAATCCAGGCGGGCCGAATGGCGGTTCGGCCACGCAGTACTTCGTGGGCGATTTCGATGGGTCACGGTTCACCATCGATCCGTCATTCGCGCCGTCCATTGGATCGGCAGGCAAGGAGCCATCGCGCGGCGTGTGGGTCGACTATGGCCGCGACAACTACGCTGGTGTCACGTGGGCGGACGTTCCCGCCGAAGACGGCCGCCGACTGTTCCTCGGCTGGATGAGCAACTGGGACTATGCACGCGATGTGCCCACCGATTCCTGGCGCAGCGCGATGACGATCCCCCGTGCGCTCACGCTCCATCGCACCGCCAACGGCCCGCGACTCTTCTCCGCTCCCGTCAAGGAGCTCCGCGCACTGAGAACGTTGACCTCGGCGACACCGTCACAGCGAGTCAGTGGTGTGATTCCGCTTCGTCTGCCGCAAGGTACCACCGCCGCCTCGGCGGAAGTCGACGTCGAGTTCGTGATCGCCCCCGGTAGCACCACGGATGTCGCGCTCGAGCTCACGAACGCCGCCGGTGACCGGTATCTGGTGGGCTACGATGCTGGCGCGAAGCAGTTCTACGGCGACCGCACGGCGACGCCACATGGATTTTCGCCGACCTTTGCCACCGCCATCCATCGGGCGCCACGGATTTCCACCGATTCGATCGTGCGGATGCAGGTCTATCTCGACCGTGCCTCGGTGGAGCTGTTCGGGGACGGCGGCGCAACCGCGTTAACCGATATCGTGTTCCCATCGCAGGACTTCTCGACACTGCGCCTGATCGTGCGTGGTGCACCGGTGAAGCTGCAGTACGCCAACGTCTCTGGCCTTCGATCCATCTGGTAGTCGTCGCATGAATCGACTGAGAATCGCAGGGTTCGTTCTGCGCGGTCATGGTGCGGACGCGATGACGACGTACACGATGCTGCCGTGGTAAACTCTTCAGGGAACAGGACATGCTGAGACTTCCGTCGTCGCCGATGCTGTGTCGAATCCTGCTCAGCAGCGCGCTCGTCGCAACCACACTGCAGGCACAGGGATCGGTCACCGCTGCCGCGGCTCGCAACGCCGCCCGAGTGTACCGGGAACAGCACGAAGGTGACATCCTCACCGAGTTTGCCTCGCTGCTGGCGATTCCGAATCTCGCCAGCGACTCGGTCAACATCCGCCGCAACGCCGACTTTCTGTTGCGGATGCTGCGGGCCCGTGGCTTCTCGAACACCAGACTGCTGACGGTGCCGGGCGGCCCTCCCGCCGTGTATGGCGAGCTCGCGCAGCCCGGCGCGACGAAGACGCTCGTCCTGTATGCCCACTACGACGGGCAGCCGGTGGACGCTGCAAAGTGGTCCACGCCGCCGTGGTCGCCGGTGCTGCGGACGAAGGAGGTGCACGTCGGCGGTACCGTCATCCCGATCCCGACCGGAGGTGGGCGAGTGGATGGCGAGGCGCGCATCTACGGTCGCTCGGCTGGTGACGACAAGGGCTCGATTCAGGCGATTCTCTCGGCCCTCGACGCGATGAAAGCCTCGCAGATCGCGCCGAGCGTGAACCTGAAGGTCTTTTTCGAGGGTGAGGAAGAAGCGGGATCAGATCATCTCGAAGCGTTGCTCAAGACACACGCCGTTCAACTCGCCGGCGATGCGTGGCTGTTCTGCGATGGGCCGGTGCATCAGAGCGGCCGGCAGCAGCTGTCGTTCGGGCAGCGAGGTTCCGCGGGTTTCGAACTCACCGTGTACGGCCCGACGCGGGCGCTGCACAGTGGGCACTATGGCAACTGGGCACCGAATCCAGCGATGCTGATCGCCACGCTGATCGCCAGCATGCGTGATGATGACGGCCGGATCAAGGTGGCTGGCTACTACGACGACGTGAAGCCCGTCACCTCCGCCGAGCATCGCGCGGTGGCTGCGTTGCCGAAGTACGATTCCACACTCCGCACCGCGCTCGGCCTCAGCCGCACGGAGGCCGGGAACGCGCTGCTGGCGGAGCGCATCATGCTGCCCGCCTTCAACGTGCGCGGCATTCGCGTTGGCGGCGTGCGCGAAACGGGTTCGAACACGATTGCGAGTGAAGCCTATGCCAGCTTCGATCTGCGGCTTGTGCCGGGGCAAACACCCGCGCGAGTGCGCTGTCTGGTGGAAGCGCATATTCGCCGCCAGGGATTCTACGTGACCAATGACAGTGTGACGGTGGCGATGCGACTCGCACATCCGAAGGTGGCGCGGGTGGAGTGGGGCAGCGGGTATCCCGCATCGCGGGCACCGATGGACGGCCCGTTCGGACAGGCGGTGATTGCGGCGATCAGCGATGGGGCACGGCAGCCGCTGGTGCTCAACCCCACCGTGGGGGCCAGTGGCCCGGCGTACCTGTTCGAGCAGATCCTCAAGGTGCCGATGATTTCACTGCCGATCGCGAACTACGATGACAACCAGCATGCGGCCGATGAGAATCTGCGGGTGCAGAATCTGTGGGATGGGATCGAAATGTATGCGGCGCTGCTGGCGGGGATGGGGCGGGCGTGGCGGGGGGTGGTGCCGTAGGGTGGTGCCGTAGGGTGGTGCCGTAGAACGGCATGTGCATGAACTCATCGCGCCAGCACCCGCGTCGACTCGTGCGCCGCTACTGCACCACCGGCGACACACACGCCGGCCCCGTCAGCGCCCCGCGCTGCACCACTGGTCCCACCCCAGGCGCCGTCAGTTCGAGCGCCACCGGCGCCGCGCCACTGAACGTCAGCACGCGCGTCCGCCCGCTCCCCTCATTCGACGTCGCCCGCGCCATCACCCGGAACAGCGCCCACGGCCCATCCGCCCGCGCAATCTCCTGCTCCCGACCGCCGTTCGATACCGTCAGCCGGGCACTGCTCCCACCACTCGGCGGCCACGATACCGACTGCGCCTCAGCGCCGGGCACGAGGCGCGGTGTGCGATCACCGTGGAACAGCGTCACCGTCCCGCTGGCGTCACCCGTCGGCAGCGCCTTGATCGACAGCGACATCCGCGGCGTCGCACCCTTGTCCATGTACAGTGCGCCCGACGCGCGCGCCATCCAGCGGAAGAAGGTGACGAACTGCGGCGACAGCGTGACGCCGTTGATTGGACGCGAGGAATACGTGCCGTTCAGCAAAGGCAGCAACGGCTGCAGCCCGCCATCGTAGAATTTCCAGAGTGCGCCGGTGCCCGGTGCCAGCAACGCGTTCACATCGCTGACGCTCGCGTCACTCTGATCGGGATCGAACGGGAACTTCTTCAGGATCCGATCCATCATCCGGCACAGCTGCTTGCCGCGATCGTTGAGCATCACGGTCAGTTCCGCTCCACTCGCGCTGCCCGCGAAATCGGTGCCAGCGGCTGCCGCAGCTCCTGCAGCGACGGCGGCTCCGGCCGCCGGTGCACCGACGGCCGGCGTTGGCACAGCAGGCGCCAGCGGTACCGGCGCGGCTCCGCCACCACCGCCACCACCACCGCCACCACCACCGCCAGCCGCTGGCTTGGCCGCCACGCGCGGCATCGGCGTGTTCGCGATGCGCTGCAAGGCGGCTTCCGCGCCGTCGATCGGTGCCTGCAGCAGGACCGCAACCACGCGTCCGATTGCCGCTGCGTCCGCATCGATCGCGAACTTCTGCTCGAGCTGCCTCGCCGCAATCCGGGCCTGCGAGAGAGGCCCCATCTGGACGTTCTGCGCCGCCAGCTTCAGGGCGGCGATCGTCGTCGTGTCAGTGCCCGGCGGCAGGCTGCCCAGTTGTTCCATCGACGCTTGCAGCATCAGCAGCGCATTCGCGTACGGTTCGTTCGTTTCGCTCACGAACTTTCCCTGCACGCTCGCCGGCGTGACCTTCTGCACCGGCTGGAATGCCCGAGCGAGCGCGGTGTCGACGTTGGTATTGTGCGACACAATCGAGAAGACATTCAACAGCGCCGACGACGCACTCCCCAGCTTGCCGAGGCGCAGCGCCGACTCTTTCACCGTCGCCGGCCGTGGGACAGCGACGGTGCGCAGTGCGGCACGCCACTCGCTGGCGTAATCCGCC
Organism: Gemmatimonadaceae bacterium; assembly: GCA_031423355.1. GTDB lineage: Bacteria > Gemmatimonadota > Gemmatimonadetes > Gemmatimonadales > Gemmatimonadaceae > JACMLX01. Next base: position 6,731 of record JANPFJ010000533.1, read on the forward strand.
ACGTACCGCTTGCGGATCTCGGCCAGATCCTGCGCACGATTGCGCGATGAGACGGCACTCCGATCACCAAGCACCCACGTCTCGCCCTGAAAGAAGCGATCGGAGTTCTTCAGCACGTCCTGCATGGTCCGCCAGCCAGCACTGGTGAACGGCCCGCGCACGACGGCCGCACCGACGCCGATGACACCGGCCGCCTGTGGTACGGAGTCCGCCAGCTTCAGCGGCTTCACGCTTGCCGACACCGTCGACAGCATCGACACGTAGATCGGGTCAATCCCCGCAAACTGATTCAAGTGGCCGCGCGCGTGTCCTGCCAGCTGCAGGTCGCCAGCCACTGGCCAGAGCGCCTCGTTCGCCTGCAGCGCGGCGTAGGTATCGAACTGCTTCCGCGCCAGCTCGGTGACTGCCGTATCAGTCACGATACCCCGTTGCCACGCCGCGAGCAGCACCGGTGTCACGAACGCCGACGAACTCTTCCCGTGCTCCGACGTCCCGACCAGGTACGTCTTCAGCATGTCATACGTCCGCCCATAATCGGAGGTCGGCAGCGGCACCGCAGGCACTGCCCGCAGCGAGTCGGTGAGGCTGCGCCATGCGTCATCGTGCAACTGCCGGCGGTAGCCGGCGACCCACGCCGGTCGCGCTGCGGCAATCAGTGCGTCGCCATTCCAGAGCCCGAAGCCAAGCGTAAATGGTGCGCCAGCGCTATCGATGGCCGTGATCGTGTCGATCAGCGAACGCAGGTGCTCCAGCGTCCGCAGCACTTCGCCACTGGGCAGCGCGATCGTGCCGGGTGCAGCCTGCACGATTGGCAGTGCGGCGACACTGCGTGCTGCGTCACGTGTGCGAGATGTGAGCGAACGATTGCCGATCAGGCTCACGAGCACGCCAACGCCAAGCATCATGCCGATGCCGATCAGACCGCCGAGCAGGGCGCGGCGAAGCCCTGACACTCGCACGCCGCCGAGTGCCGCCGCGCGTCCACTGCGGTCACCAAACACCACGTCGGTGAAAAAGCGGTCGATGAACACCCACTCGGGTACCTTGCGCGCGGCCGCTGTAGGTGCCGCAGCCATCGCGTTCAGCTGCATCCCCGGTCGGAACAGTCCGGTCGCGCCAGCCGCCGGTGCCGGAATCGATGCTGCCTCGGGCGCGGCGTCACGGACCAGCACCGGACGCGCACCACTGAACCAGAAACCGCGCAGCTGCGGCGTCATGCCCATCTGCGACGGACGCGTCACCTCGACCAGAAACCGGATCACCGCCGGCGCCAGCTTGCTCAACTCGCGTGGCACTTCATACGACGTCAGGCGACGTGCCTCCACCGACTCACGCGTCAGCAAGTCGCTGCGGCGCGCGCTGAGGGAGGCAATCAGTTGCGAGAAGGCGCTCTCCAGTCGCGGCACCAGCCGTTCGGCATAGGCCCCGGCCGCGCCGCTGTCGAAGGGCAGCGCGGCGCCCATCGGCACGCGCGTCTCTTCCCGCGTGAGCGGTGCCAGCCACGTCTCCACATAGGGAATCCTGTCGAAACGCGTGAACAGCACGTACACCGGCACGCGCATCCCAAGCTGCAGGGCGGCGTCCGCGAGACGTTCACGGATCGTCGGTGCGAGTGCATCGAGTTGCTTCGCTTCGTCGGCGCTGGCGAGAAAGTCACACGGAATACAGAGCACGATCGCCCGGGGTGCGGGCTCGCGACGCCCGAGTGCCACTGCCAACCCAGGCGCACGCATCGCGCGCACGAATCGCGTGAAGCGACCCGCATCGGCCGTCAATGCGCCTGGCGCTTCAACCACGGCCCCCCCACCGGCGAGCCAGATGTTCGCCGCCTTGGTCGGCTCCTCCGGCCCGGTGCCGCGCGCGTCACCAGCCAGGAGTTGCGCATCCAGTCCGCTGCGCGTGACGACCGTCGTTTTTGTGCTCGTCGGCGGGCCAAGAACCAGCACCAGTGACTTCCGGAGCAGTTCCCCGCGTGGCAGTCGATCGGCGGCCTGTCGCAGCGCCAGAATCGCATCGTCCTTCTCAGCGCGCGACACGGCATCCGTCGGCCGCAGCAGGTGCCAGGTGAGCACCGCCCCCGCCGCCCCCAGGAGTGCAAGACCGATGAGCAGGATGGTTCGTTCACCGCCCGTGAGCTTGAGCAGCCAGATCGCGATGACCGCGATCACGATGAACGCCAGCAGCACGGCGAGACTGGCCAGCCAGCGTTTGGTGCGCGAGGAGTGAGTCATGACGCGTCGGAGGCGTTAGCGGGATGAGGCGTCGGAGATCGCACGAATGTCACGGCTGCCACTGGAGAGCGCCGCCCGGCCTGTGCCCCAGAGCGCAATCACGAGCACCGCGATGATGGCGGCGCCAACGGCCAGCCGCTTGATCCACGGGTCGGTTGCTGCCACCGCATCATCGACGGGCCGCCAGGCGGGTGCGAGATCGCCAGCGCCGCCGCGGATTCGGGTAATGCGATCACCGACACGTTGCGCAATCACTTTCAGCGCGCCGGCATCACTGCCGTATCGGCCACGGAATCCGAGCAGCAGGGCGTGGTGAAACACCTCGAGCACATCGGCCAGCGCGGGTTCGTCCGCACGCGCGAGTTGCTGCTCGAGATACTGGTAAAAGAGTTCGCCGCCCATGTGCCCGCCGAACAGTTCATCCTGCAGCGGGCGCCGCGACCAGTCGGCGAGGGCTGCCTGGGACGAGTTGAGCACGGATTCATCGAGGAACGCCACGGCGGCGAACAGCGTGACGCGCACATCGGTGGCCGCGTATCCGGCCGCCGCGCCTGCCTGTTCGGCCGTCGCGAGCAAGGTGCGAGCCTGTGTCCGAAACGACTCCGAATCGCGGACCGGTGCACGGTCGCCACGCAGGCGCGCAATGACGGTGAACAGATCCTGTTGCGAGAGCGCGAGTCGGCCGGGCGCAGCGGATGACGTCATGAGGGCGGGAGCTGGCGGCGGAACGAAAATGATGGCGACACGAACGAGCCCAGCGTTACTCGGGAACGAGGACGGCGACTTCAATCACCGTATCGGGCAGTGAATCCGGCACATAGACACCAATCTCTCGCGATTGAATGAGCGCCTGCGCACAGGGTCCGTCCAGCGTGATCGAGAAGTAGCTCATCTCGGCACGTGGTGCGATCCCCGTCGGCGGCGTAGGCACCGACTCGAGGACCAGACCAGCGTACGCACGACGTACAAGCTCGAGGACGAACTTTGCCGCGCAGACCTTGGCGTGCTGTGGGAAGTGCGTCGCGGTGAGCAGCGGACCGAGACCGGTCCGGACGCCAACGTACCAACGCGCCGAGGGCTCGAAGCAGCGTGCATCCGTGATCGTTGCCGAGTGCAGTGTGGGAGCAGACTGCGTCAGCCGCACCACCACTGCCCGCGCCGATACCACCGCATCGAGATGCGCGCGAAGGTGGTGGTCCAGAGAGGCGAAACATCCTTCCAGATCGCGATGATCATACATCGGCAGGTCGCGCGCCTGCACCGTCAGCGAGAACGTGCACAACGCCCCCGCGAGCCGTGAGAACTCGATCCAGAGTCGCTCCGGATGTGCCGTGCGATTCGACAGCAGATGCCGGAGCGGTGCCTCCGCGCTGCGGATGGCGTGCAGCAGCCAGCGGATGGCGACTTCGTTGCCGACGTACGCCTGTGCGGCCGGGGCGCCCGTGCCGGCGATCGCGGCTGCGAGTGCGGCACTCTTGGCCGCGAGCAGCCCCACCGTGTTTTGCAGCATCGCCACCAGCCGCGGGCTCGCGCCGTACTGCACGCAAGGCGGGATGTAGTCGCGGTCGACGATGAACTGTCCGGCCGAGTCGCGTCGGATACGCGCCAGCGGCAACGTGATGTCGCCGGCCGAGAGTTCGTCATCGAGCAGCAGCCGCAGGTGCTTCGTGGCGACCGTGACCGCGAGCGCATCGGCACCGGTCGTTTCATCGACCAGCGATCGTTCGTCGCGCCGGAACCGCACCGCCGCTGACGGGATCGCCGCCGCTGCCGCGACATTCGGCGCGTCGTCCTGCCAGGGGGCCAGCGCCAGATGCACGACATGGGAATCGCGCGTCGGCGAGAAGCGGGCGGCGAGCGCCGAGGCTTCGGGCAGCGGGTCGGGATCAGGCACCTGGAGCGGTGTTCCGTCAGGGAAACGCCCGCGGGCGTGCACCAGCGAGAGCGTCCCACCGCGCAACGCGTCGCCGTCCAGCTCGAGGCCTGCAACGCCCCAGGCGAATGGAATCACATCATCGATGGCACGACGGGTTTCGTCTTCGAGCCAGCGGCGCTGCGCTTGAAAATGCTGCGGCGCGAGTGCC
>JANPFJ010000534.1:0-1244 GCA_031423355.1 Gemmatimonadaceae bacterium
TATCCGACGAAGATGGCGGCCTTGCTGCCAGCGCTCTGGATGCTGCAGGAAGATCGCGGCTGGGTGAGCCCGGAGGGTATGGAAGAAGTGGCGCGTGAACTGGACCTCACGCCGGCATACGTCAAGGGTGTCGTCACGTTCTACACGATGTACCACCAGCACCCGGTGGGTCGGCACTTCGTGCAGGTGTGCACGACGACGCCGTGCAATGTCTGTGGAGCAGAAGACGTCGTGAACGCGTTCCTGCGAGAGACGCGGTGCGGCGAACTCGGCGTCACCTCACCCGACGGTCGGTTTACCGTGATCGAGGTCGAGTGTCTGGGTGCGTGCGGCTTCGCGACACCGGTGATGGTGAATGACGCGATGATCGAGTGTGTCTCCGTCGATACGGTGAAAGATCTGCTGGCGGGGCTCGACTGATGGGATACCCGCATCCCTCGCACCCCCGCGAAACTCCGGTCCTGTCGAAATATTTCGGCGATGCCGAGGCTCGGACACTGACAGGCTGGCAGGCCCGTGGAGGGTATGAAACGCTCCGACAGGCGCTCGCGACCGACCCTGTGGACGTGCAGAATGTCGTGAAGGATTCCGGCCTGCGCGGCCGTGGCGGTGCCGGCTTCCCGACGGGTGTGAAGTGGAGCTTCATGAAGCCGGACGGCAAGACCCACTATCTGTGCATCAACGCGGACGAGTCTGAGCCAGGAACCTTCAAGGATCGGGAGCTGATGCGCTGGACTCCGCATCAGCTGGTGGAAGGCACCGCCATCGCCGCACACGCCATCTACGCCGAGACGGCCTACATCTACATCCGTGGCGAGTACACGGAGCCGATTGCGCGTGTCAGGGAAGCGGTCCGCGAGGCGTATGCGGCAGGCATTCTCGGCGCCAACGCGATGGGCAGCGGCAAGCGAGTGGATGTGCATGTCCACAAGGGCGCCGGCGCCTACATCTGCGGCGAAGAAACGGCGCTGATGAATTCACTCGAGGGTCGGCGCGGAAACCCGCGCATCAAGCCACCATTTCCAGCGGTCGCCGGACTGTTCGCCAAGCCCACCACGATCAATAACGTCGAGACCGTCTGCGCGGCGACGCATGTGCTCCGCAACGGAGCCGACTGGTACAAGTCGCTCTCCAATCCGGCGAATCCCAAGAGCACCGGGACGAAGCTGTTCTCGGTCTGCGGCAATGTGGCCAGACCAGGCAACTACGAAGTGGGAATGGGCTTCTCGATGAAGGAGTTCCTC
>JANPFJ010000535.1:0-2767 GCA_031423355.1 Gemmatimonadaceae bacterium
CGACCGTCGTGCCGTGCGTGTGCAGGGTCGCGGTCATCTCGTCGCGCCAGACGCGTCGGTCGGTACGCCCTGCAGGAGCGCCGACAGTTTTTTTTGGATCGAAATCACCAGCTCCGCGCGCGCCACCTGCGCACGCAACTGCGCGTTTTCGCGCTGCAGTCGGGCGAGCTCGTCCTGCGCCGCGCGGTCCTTCGGTTTGGGACCACGTTTCTGCGCGAGCGCGTGGCGCGCCCCCGCGTGGTACTGCTTGCGCCACGTCGTCAACTGCGACGAGAACAAGCCTTCGCGCCGCAGCAAACTTCCAATTTCACCGACCGCGCGACATTGCGCCGCTTCCTGCACGATGCGCGTTTTGTACTCGACGGTGAAGCGCCGCCGCCCACGGGCGGCGACCTCCACGTCATGCTTCGCTATACTGCTGGATGCTGCAGTCATACGAGTGGACCTCCTGTGCCCCCTGAGTGCCTCACTAATTACGCGAGGGGAATCGTCTCACACCATATTGGCAGGGGGGGCGGCAATGCAAGGAATCTGCACGCACTACACTAGGTGTATTAAATGCGCGAATAGCGGCGCGCCGTGATTCCCGCCGCAACGCACCTCGCGGGAAGTACGCGGCTTCAGAGCGTGTCAGTAGCTACGAATGCGGCGTGCTTTGGTTGCATCTAGGCCTCCGGATGCTTTCGGGCTCGCAGCGACATTTAACGTGCGCTGCACTCCGATGGACATGATCGTACTTAATCAAACGCTCATTCGCCGGCGCGCAAAATATAGTCGGGCGTTTGGCCGCCGCCGAGTACCCAGTCGTACAGGAGCTTGTGCTGCTCAATGATCGCCGACCAGGCGTAGCGTGTCTCGATCAGCGTTCGCCCCCGTGCGCCCATTTCGGCGAGCGCCAGGCTCGGCAGTGACAGTGCCTCCGCCAGTGCGCAGGTCAGTGAAGTCGCTGCAGGTGGAATCCACCAGCCGCAATCGAATTCCTTGAGTTCCTCCCACGGTGCTCCAGTGGTCGTAATCACGGGTATGCTGTGCGCGAGCGCTTCAGCTATCACCAACCCGAAGTTCTCGCTGTATGTGGGAAGAACGAAGAGATCCGCCTGCGCGAACAACTCTGCCTTCTGGTCGCCAAAAACCGGTCCCGTAAAGGTAAAGACGTCCTGCAATCCCTTCGCGCGCACGGCCTGTTCGACAATTGTTTGATACCCATCTTGATCCGGGCCGGCAATAACAATGCGACAGTCATGTGGTCTCACTTGGGCCCACGCCTCGACCAGTTCGATCAGGCCCTTCTTGGGATGAATGCGCGACATGAAGAGGACCGTTCTTGTCGCAGGGCGCTGATCCGGTGAGCGTCCGGGCAGGCGCGCCGGAACGTCCATGCCGTGGGGAATAACCGCGATCGGAACGCTTACCCCCAGCGCGCGAAGGTTGCGCGCCTCCGAGTACGCGGTCGCATGCACCGCGGCAGAGTGCGCTATGTCGCGACGCTGATAAATCTGCAATGCGTTTCGTTTCTTGAAATTCTTTTGTGACAGGGCCCAAGGTTCAAGCATTCCCATAGGGCAGAATACTTGGGGGATGCGGCGTTTTCGTGCCCGCACCGACACCTGGTGGTTGAAGAGAGTCCATGTGCCGAAATTGTGAACCAGGTTCACGTGATCGAAGACCGAGTCATGGCCGAGTGCGGACATCGATACGCCGCCGCGTCCTCGCCGCGTCAGCACAGCGGTTTCGAAACCGACCAGCTGCAAGAATGTGTCGATCGAGGCGACCGAGTATGAGGGACCGCCCACCTCCCTTCTAATGCTCGGTGTGGCGAGCAGAATCCTCATCAGAGTGCTCCGCAGAGTAATTCGTCGTATACCGACGCATACTGACGAGCAATGGCCTCGGGTGAGTAACCTCGGACATTCTCGAATCCTGATTGCACCAGCGTGGCGCGATATGCGGCATCCTCGATGATCCGCCGAGCGGCGGCGCGAATCTCGTCGACATTCTCAGGATCCACGAGGCAGCTGCCTGGTCCAGCCACCTCCTGCAACGGCGACCGGCGGCTGGCGATCAGGGGGCATCCGACGGCTTGCGCCTCAAGAATGGGGAGCCCAAAGCCCTCATACGTCGAGATGCACATCACCACATCGGCCGCCCGGTATTGCAGCGCCATCGTCGCGTCGTCGAGGTCGACATGATTCTCGGCCTCCACACCGTGCTGCACGAGCAGCTTTCGGTGTGTTTCAGAAAGCTCTCCAATGATCACAAGCGTGCACGGCAATCCCGAAAGTGCTTCAACAGCACGAGGCAGGTTTTTGTTGGGCTTGGTGCCAACAACGAGAAAACGCGGATGGCTCTCCGGAAATACCCGCCGATCCGCCGACATGCCTCCAGGAACACAGCATGGAATCAGCCGGAGCTTCGCGGGATCGGTGCGAACGTAGCCCGTAGTTTCTTGCTGTGTCGCCTGCGAGATGACCGTAACGCGCCCGGCGCGCCATATCGGCAGTCGAAGCCAGACCATCGCGAAGCACCAACGTCTCCAGCCCGAAAGCCTGTGCATTGACGCTGAGTCGAGAATCGTCAGCACCGTACGCGATCGACTCATCAACAGCCCAAGAAAGTTGACGTCGCCAGTTATGTGATTGATGTCGCCTTGGCTGAAGGAGGCCCAAACGATCAAGGCGAGCCGACGCACAATCCCTGTGCTTTCAAAGGGACAAACCCGGCGCCGGACTTCGTACTCTCCTGCGGGGAGAGCCCCGATGACGGCATC
>JANPFJ010000536.1:0-1950 GCA_031423355.1 Gemmatimonadaceae bacterium
CGACTGACGCTCGGGCTCGATCGCGCGGCGCTGGAGAACCGCAACGTTCGTCCTTTTGGATTCCCAGCCGCACCGCTGGGTGTTATCCAGAATCAGCGCTGGTCCAACACCACCCTCAGTATCGATTGGCAGAACAACTACGAGTTTGGCATTGGCAAGGACCTGCGCGTGACCGCGTCTGCGGGCACGCAATATGTCAACTCGCTGGTCGGTGATGTGGTCGCGCTCTCGGAGAACTTCGCGACGCCCTCGGCTCCCAGCGTGGCCAGCGGTGCGATCAAAAACGCCGATGAGAATCGTACCCGCGTGATCACCGGTGGCGCCTACGGATCCGCGCTCTTCGGCCTCAAGGATCGCTACTTCGTGACCGTTGGCGGTCGCTACGACGGAAACAGCGCGTTCGGTAGTGATTTCGGATTCCAGTTCTATCCGAAGATCTCGGCGTCGTGGGTGGTATCGGATGAGTCGTTCTGGAAGGAGTCCTTCGGCACGCTCAAGCTTCGCGGTGCGTTTGGCGCTGCCGGTCGCGCTCCTACGGCGTTCGCGTCCGTACGCACGTACAATCAGGTTGGCTGGGGCACCGCCACCGCCGTGCGACCCAGCAACGTCGGCAACCCCAACCTTGGCCCCGAACGCACAACGGAGCAGGAGCTGGGTTTTGATCAGGCGCTCTTCGACGGTCGGACATCGATTGATTTCACGTACTTCAACGCCACCACCACCGACGCGTTGTTCAGCGTGCGCTCCATCCCCAGCCTCGGTTTCCTGGCCAATGAGTTGCGGAACGTGGGCGAGATGAACAAAAAGGGCATCGAGCTCGCCATCAACCAGCAACTCATCAACCGCGCGACGTTTGGGTTGAGTGCCGGCTTGAACATCAGTACGAACGTGAGCAAGGTCATCTCGTTGGGCGGTGCCCCCGCCTTCAGCGTCGGGAACTCGGGCTGGGTGGTTGAAGGAAAGCCGGCCGCCGTAGTTCGCGGTCGCCTGATTCGCAATGCTGACGCGCGCGGCGTGGCGGCGGATACCTCGATCAACTACGACTTTGGCCCAAGTTCTCCCACACGCATTATCGGTGGCAATATCAACATTCGTGGCTGGAAGAACATCACGCTGTCTGCGCGTGGTGAGTACCAAGGTGGTGCGTTCATCGAAGAAGGCGCCTCGTTCAATGCCCTGTCGCGGTCGGTGCTGTGGCCGACGTGCTTCGATGCGTACAAGAACATCGCGGCAAATCAGCCCATCACGGTCCGCGAGACGCTGACCTGCATTCCGACCAACGTGCGCACGGACATGTTCATCTTCAAGGCAGATTTTTTCAAAGTGCGCGATATCTCGCTGAACGTCCCGCTGGGCAAGCTGATTCCCCGCACGGCCAGCAGCGTGTTCACCGTGTCCGCACAGAATATTTTCCGCAAAAACTTCGGGATGCCGCTGTTTGATCCGGAGATGACGAACAACGATTCGTTCAATGCCGTTGTGCGTGCGATCAACGAGCAAATCCCGGCGCCGGCGCTGTTCATGGCCTCCCTTCGCATCTCTTACTAAGGAAGACGACCATGCGTACTCGATTCTCCTCAACCGTTGCCCGCATTGTGCACCGCGTAGCGCTGACGGCCGCACCACTGGGCGCAGTCGCCGGTCTCGCGTCCTGCACCCTGGAAGCAACCAATCCCGGCCCCATTCAAGCCGCAGCGCTTGATGCGCCAGGTGCTCTGAACGCGCTAGTCGCGGGCTCTGGTCGCGATTTGTCGGAAGCCCTGAACTGGGTTGCCTACACCGGGGGCGCCGTCGCTCGAGAGGTCTTCCCCGGCGGATCCACGGGCGCGTTCGGCATCTCCGTGCAGAACCAGAACGGCAAGCTGTCCGATGATGATGGCAACAACTTCTGGAATTTCTCGCAGCGCGCGCGGTGGACTTCCGAAGATGCCGTGGCACGTGGCAAGGTCA
>JANPFJ010000537.1:0-3259 GCA_031423355.1 Gemmatimonadaceae bacterium
TCGGACGGGACCGGTGGCGTAGCCGCGGGTGTCGCGCATCGAGGCCAGTGCCTCACGTGTGCCGGCCCGCGAACCGCCCTTCGCCGCGGCGCGTGCCAGCGCCATCGCCGCGTCGTATGACAAGGCGGCGTAGGCGTCGGGCTCGAGTTTGTAGCGGGCGCGGAACGCGGCGACGAATCGCTTGGCCTCCGCACGCTGCTCGGTGCTCGAGAAGGGCAGTGCGATCATCACGTCGCGCACATCCATGCCAGCTTCGATGCCGCTCCATCCGTCGCCGGCAATCACTGGCGCCATGATCCCTGCGGCGCGCAACGCCTTCAGCACCGACGGTCCGGAGACCGTGCCGACGGCAAAAATGAGATCGGGCTTCTGTCGTGCGATTGCCGCGATGTTGGCCGTGATGGCGCCGCCGGAGGGATCGATCGGTTCCAGCGCGACCGGCGGAAGTCCGAGGCCGCTGAGGAATGGCTCGACCAGACCGCGACCATATGATGTGTTGTCGTAGATGACCGCCACCCGACGCTTGCCGAACTGCGTGCGGGCCATCTCGCCGAGTTGGCGACCGGTCATCGAGTCGCTCGGATTGAGACGGAACAGCCAGCGGGATACGCCGCTGAGGTCAGGCGATGTCGCGGATGGCGAAAGCGCTGCCAGCTCGCCGTCGTAGACCCGTGCGGCGGCGACCATCGCGGTGGAACTGAGGTGTCCGATCACGCCAACGATCCGGGAATCATCGACGAATTCCCGCGCGATGTCCGCGGCGAGCCCACCATCGGCCTGGTCGTCACGAAAGACCACGTTCACGAGCTGGCCGTTGATGCCTCCCTGACGGTTCATCTCCTCGATTGCGAGCTCGATGCCGCGATGCGCCATCTCTCCGTAACCGGTTTCCCACGCACCGGCGGCACCGAGTTGCAGTTCACCGCTGCCGCGCAGCGCCGGCCGCTCACAGGCTGACACAGAGAGGCAGCTCAGGATCGCGAACGCGCGTCGAACCAGGACGGAGGCCATGCGACGGAGTGGGCGGGGTGGGGAAGGATCTTCCCCTGCCAGACGAGCCCATCCATACCTACGTCACGGGTATGTTGTGTGGAGACACGTGCCGGGTCGACCTGCTGGCACCCAGTGCTGCACGACCGTCGGTGCAGAAGGCGTTCGCCGCTCCGCACTCCCGCGCGCAAGCCCGATGTCAAGCGTCGGCCCGCGAGGGCGTGGGTCTACCGTCGCGCGCTGCGAGCCGCCGGCTGTTGCTGCGTCAGGCAATGCAACGTGCCCAATCCCCAGACCAGATCGACCGCGTGGATGCCGACGATCGAGCGCCCGGGAAAACAGTCGGCCAGGACGTTGAGCGCGACGCGGTCGTTCGGGTCGTTGAAGGTTGGCACGATGACGACGCCGTTCGCGATGTAGAAGTTCGCATAGCTGGCCGGGAGGCGTACGCCATCCATGATCACCGCGCGCGGATAGGGCAACTCCACGACGCGCACCGGGCCCGCAGGGCCACCAACGCGCTGTAACCGATGCAGGTTGTCGAGTGAGCGGCGATGGTTGTCGTCGTCGGCCGGATCGCGTTCGACCGCCAGCACCACGGTGTCGGCAGAGGTGAATCGCGCGATGTCGTCAACGTGACCGTGTGTATCGTCGCCAACGCAGCCTTCGCCAAGCCAGATCGTGTCAGGACAGCCGAGCCACTCGGCAAACGCCCGCTCATAGGCCGCTCGACTCAAGCCCGGGTTGCGGACCTGGATATCGGTCAGCAACCACTCCTCGGTCACGAGTACGCGCCCGCGTCCGTTGACCTCGATGCCGCCACCCTCGAGGACCAGTGGGCCGTTGCCGTCGGCGCGTTGGGCACGGGTGATCGGCAGTCCGCTGTATTCCGCGACGTGTTCCGGGACCTGCGTGTCGTGCAGGTAATTGTCGTACTTGGCCCATGCGTTGAAGCCCCACTGCACCAGCTCGACCGTGCCATCGGGGCGATGCACGCCGGTGGGACCTGAGTCACGCACCCACACACGATCGGTGCGCCCGACGTGCAGGCGCACGTTGTCGAAGTTCACAACGTGTGCCGCGAGCATCTCGCGCGCCTGCTCGCGGATGTGCGGATCGTGACAGAGGATGTCAACACGCTCATGCAGCGCAAGCGCGCGAACGATCTCCGCATACACCCACGGAATCGGTGCGAACTTGCCGGGCCAGTCCGGTTCGTGCACGGGCCACGCCAGCCAGGTGGCGGCATGCAGTTCCCACTCAGCCGGCATGCGTCGGGTGGGCGATGTCAGCGGGGTCACGTGCGGCATGCGCATCGCGTCAGGTTCCACCGAGCCACCGTTGTGTGATGGGTGCGTAGGCATCGATGCGGCGATCCCGAAGGACTGGCCAATTCCGGCGTGTGTCCTCGATCAGCGCCCGGTCGCAGGTCGTGACGAGCACTTCCGGATCGGTTCCCGCTTGCGTGAGATAGCGCCCGATTGGATCACAGACGAATGAGTTGCCGAAGAACTCGAGACCATCGGTGCCTGGTTCCGGCTCGAAGCCGACCCGGTTCGCGGACGCCACGAACACGCCGTTGGCAATCGCGTGCGCGCGCTGCGCAGTACGCCAGGCGTCGACCTGGGCCGCGCCGAACGTTGCCTTCTCAGCGGGATGCCATCCGATGGCGGTCGGATAGAACAGCACCTCGGCGCCGAGCATCGCCGTGATCCGCGCGGCTTCCGGATACCACTGGTCCCAGCAGATCAGCACACCGATCTTCGCGAACTTCGTCTGCCAGACGCGAAAGCCATTGATGCCGGGATGCCGATCGGCGCGCAGATCGCCGGTCACATCGCCGGGCGTGAAGTAGTACTTCTCTTCGAACATCGGATCGTGCGGGATGTGCATCTTGCGATACGTCCCGAGCAGCGATCCGTCGGCGTCGATGACGGCGGCGGAATTCTTGTAGATGCCCGGCGCCTGCTTCTCATAGATCGGCACGATCAGGACCACGCCCAGTTCCCTCGCTACAGCCTGCAGCGCCTCGACGGTCGGGCCGGGAATTGGCTCCGCGATGTCGAAGTGCTCCAGCTTGAGCGATTTGCAGAAGTAGGGGGCGTTGAAGAGCTCCTGCAGCGATATTATCTGCGCGCCGCGGCCGGCCGCTTCGCGGATCCTCTCGATCGCGGCAGCCACCGTTGCAGCACGGTCGCCGGTGACGGCCATCTGGACGAGTCCGACTGAGAACGTGGACGAAACGGTCATGCGGTCGGGGGGCGGTCGA
>JANPFJ010000538.1:0-7123 GCA_031423355.1 Gemmatimonadaceae bacterium
CCTGCTGCAGCTGCATGCGAACAACCCCGAGAAGGTTCGGGACTACGCGATCCGTATCGCGCGCGCAGCGGAGACAGGCGCCGCGACGGCCTCACGTGTCGGCCGCTTCCTGCGCCAGGACCCCATCACGCTGGCGCCCGATGCGATGGTCGATCTGGCGACGGTGACCGACGAAGTGATCGCCATGACGCGGCCGATCTGGGCCGAACGCGTGGGTGGCGGGACGGTACACCTGAATCGCAGCCTTGCTGCCGATGTGATGGCACGGGCGGTGGCGGGCGAGGTCCGCGAGGCGCTGCTCAACCTGATCCAGAACGCACTCGACGCCATGAAGGGCGGCGGCACACTCGGCGTCACCGTCCGGCGTGACCGCTTGAATGCGATCGTCGAAGTGCACGACACCGGTCATGGCATGAGCGAAGAAGTCCGCGAGCGCGCCTTCGAGCCGTTCTTCAGCACGAAGGGACCGAATGGCAGCGGGCTGGGATTGGCCGAAGTCTATGGCGTGATGAAGCGTCACAACGGCCGGATCGAGATCGAGTCGGCGATCGGACGGGGGACGACGGTCAGGCTGGTCTTCCCGGCGGCCGACCCCAGCACCCGCACACCGCCGACGGTCGAGGTCATCGATCCCAACAGGCTCGCGCCACGTCGGATTCTGGTGGTCGAGGATCATGTCGACGGGCGCGAGCTGGTGACGCAGGTGCTGCAGATGGCGGGACATCAGGTCGTCGCCGTCGCGACCGTCGCCGCGGCGGAGGCAGAGCTTGCCGGAGAGACGCCACCGTTTGATGTTGTGGTGACGGACATCGGATTGCCTGACGGCGTGGGCACCGATCTCGCGACGCGGATCCGTAAACGCTTTCCAATGATCCGCGTCGGGGTGATCACGGGGTGGGAACTGCGCCCCGACTCGATGGCGGATGCGCATTTCTCCTTGCGCAAACCGTTGGTCGCGGAAGAATTGCTGGCGCAGGTGGCTGCGCGGTAGCAGGTTGTGGGTGCTGTGGTGAACTGGGCATGACGCGACGGGGCGTGCATGTACCTGATGTGTCGCTACATTCCCCGAGCTTCGATTCCTGCTGGGCTCCCTTCCCAACGATTTCCGCAAAGGCTGGTACATGGCTGATTCCCCGATCCGAGTAGTGCTGGCGGATGACGATATGCTCGCGCGGCCACTGTTGAGCGAGCTGCTGGTGTCCATGGGGTACGCAGTGGTCGGCGAAGCCGGCACGGGGCGCGAGGCGATCGCGATGGCGGCTGAAGTGGTGCCCGACGTCGTCCTGCTCGACGTGCACATGCCCGATGGCAGCGGCATCGACGCGGCGAAGGCCATCACGGCCACCGGTGCACCGACGGCCGTGGTGCTGTTCAGTGGTGACCCGACCATCATCATCAGCGCCGACGATGCGCGGGCGACGGCCGCAATCGCGTTCCTGCCCAAGCCCGCGCCGCCAGGGATTCTCGACAGCACGCTGCGCCTTGCGGTGGCGCGTGCCCGCGAACTGTCCGAAAGCCGACAGGACGCAGCATTCTGGAAACAGAAGCTCGAAGAGCGGAAGCTGATCGAACGTGCCAAGGGCATTCTGATGCGTCGCACCGGCAGCACTGAGCAGGAAGCGTATCGCATCATGCAGCGGAGCTCGCAGGACAATTCGGTCCCGATGTCACAGATCGCACAAGCGGTGATCGACAGCGAGCCGGGTGCGAAGAAGCCGGAGCCGGTGGCCTGACGTTTTCGCTGTCAGCTCTCCAGAAGGGCGCGCCCACTCGGCGCGCCCTTCTACGTTGTCGCATCTTTCGACGCATGACGCACGCTGAACCGATCCACAATCTGCGCGAACTCATGCGCGGCATGCATCCCGTGCTCAATGCCGGCGTTTTTGTTTTTGCGACCCCGCGACCGGGTGAGGCACTGGACCCGGATCGGATCGTCGCATCGATGCGCGAGCCCGAGGGCCTATCGGTGATTGTGGACGCCGAGTATGCGGAGCAAGTGAATCTTGCGCCGATCCTCCGCTGCGCCTGGATCACGCTGACCGTGCACTCAGCACTCGACGCCGTCGGGTTGACCGCGGCATTCGCTACGGCGCTGGCGGACCACGGCATCAGCTGCAACGTCGTCGCCGGTGCGCGGCATGATCATCTCTTTGTGCCGGAACATCAGGCAGCTGCCGCGATGGATGCGCTGCTCACGCTGCAGCGGGCGGCCTCACAGGCGTGACGCGATCACCGCCGCCGACTGACGACTGTCGGCGGCGGTAGGCCAGCCTCGTTACGCCGCGAGCGTCGCGTAGGTGGTGTACCCCGCTTCGCCCGGAGTGTAGAACGTGGAGAAATCCGGCGCGGCGAGTGCCGCATTCTGCTCGAGCCGACTTGCGAGATCAGGATTCGCCAGCGCCGCGCGACCAAACGCCACCAGATCCGCCTGATTCGATGCCAGCAGCGCTTCGGCCTTCGCGCGATCGAGACCGCCAGACGCGATGAACGTGCCCTTGAAAGCGGACCGGAGCGCGGCGCGCAACGACTCGGGGGCATTCGGCGATCCCATGGATGCGTGATCGACGAGATGCAGATACACGAGTCCGATGTCGCTCAACGCCTGCGCGAGCGACACATACTGCGCATCGATTCCGTCGAATGCGCCCGTGTGATTGAACGTGCCATAGGGCGAAATCCGGATCCCGACCCGCGCCGCGCCGATGGCGTCGGCCGTGGCCTGGGCCACCTCGATCGCAAACCGGTTGCGTGCGTCAGCGCTGCCGCCGTAGCCGTCGGTGCGCTGATTGACGTTGGCGTTCAGGAACTGCTCGATCAGGTAACCGTTGGCGGCATGGAGCTCGATGCCGTCGAATCCGGCTTCGATCGCGCACTTCGCGCTGTGCGCGTACTCAGCAACCACGGCGCGCACCTCCGCCTCGGTCAGCGCGTGCGGCAGGCTGGCCGGCTGCATCCCGTCGCTATCCGTGTACATCGGCTCCGGCATGGCCACTGCCATCGGCCCAACCACGCGGGCGCCGGCCGGCATGTTGGCCACGTGCGACGCACGGCCGGTGTGCATCAGCTGCGCGAAGATCTTTCCGCCCTTCGCGTGCACGGCGTCGGTGACCGGCTTCCATGCCGCGACATGCTCGGCGGTGAACAGACCCGGAATCCTGGCATAGCCCAGGCCGTCGGCCGATGGGCTGGTGCCTTCGGTGATCAGGAGCCCAAGGCTGGCCCGCTGTTCGTAGTAGGTCGCCATGATCGGCGTCGGGACGTGATCGGTCGTGGCGCGGTTGCGCGTCATCGGCGCCATGACGAGATGATTCCTGAGCGTCAGGCCGCCCAGGGTGTACGGTTCGAACAACATGTAGAGGTGCTCCGAAATGTGAGAACTGGTTGCAACAGAGGCTGCCTACAAACCCGGCGCCACCTGGAATCGTTTCTATTGCGCAAGCTACTGGCATCGGGCACGGTAGCCATGGATGCGCCGTTGGTGCACGATCGCCAGATTTCCGGACGAGCGCGGTCAGCTGCCACTGCTGTCACGCCGGGTAAACCGTGGCAGTGGTGCGGCGGTCTCATGCGGTAGGCCGCAGCCTGTATCGATCATCAACCCCCGAGGCATCCCGATGGTGCTGTCCCGTTCATTCCCGCCGAGCGTGGTCGTTCGGCTCGCACGATTCAGCACGTTGTTGGTGGTGACCGGTCTCGCAGCCTGTGCCGGCGCGAAGCCGACACCCGCAGCAACGCCGGAGTCCACTCCGACCTCCGCTTGGGCAAATGATGGCCGGGTCGGCCTTCGCCCGGGGCTGTACGACGCGCAGGAAGCAGTCTCGCACATGAAGGTGCTGGCGCGCGGCGTATCGCCGGAAGGCTTCCGGAATGCCTGGAACTCCGACATCTCCTTCACCGGCAAGTACGCGGTGCAGGGAAACTTCAATGGCGTGGTGATCTGGGATATTTCTGACCCCGCCAAGCCAACCGTCGTCACGTCGTATCCGTGTCCCGCCTCGCAGAACGATGTGTCGGTGTACCGGAACCTGATGTTCATGTCGGTGGAGGCGAATAACGGTCGCGTGGACTGCCTGCCTGGTGGTGTGGCCGACACCGTCAGCCGCATCCGCATGCGTGGAGTGCGCGTGTTCGACATCTCGGACATCAAGGCGCCCAAGCTGGTGGCGAATGTGCAGACCTGTCGTGGATCACACACCCACTCGGTGCTCGAGGATCCGAAGGACAAGGCGAATGTCTACATCTACGTCTCCGGCTCAGCCGGCATTCGCTCGCCGAATGAACTGGCGGGCTGCGCGGGTAACCTCGCCGGCGATGATCCTGGGTCATCGCGCCTCCGGATCGAGATCATCAAGGTGCCGCTCGCCGATCCGGCGAAGGCCGCCGTGGTGGGTCGCGCCAACATCTTCGCCGGCCTGAAGGAAAGCCCGCGCCATGGACCGTCGGATGCTGATCGCAGTGCGGCGTCGGCGACCGTGGCTGCTGCCCGTGCGCGCGGTGCGTTCATCGCCAGGAATCCGCAGTCGGGGATGGAGATGGTGGTCCCGGCGCAGCTGGCGCGCACCGCGCTGGATAGTGTGGTGAAGGCCCGCGGTGGCAGCGGTGCCGCGACGGCCGCTGACAGCGCCACGGTGCGAGGTTCGATCCAGGGTGTGGTCGATCGCCTCTTCGCCGGTGCACCGTCAGCCAGTGGTGCCGCTTCCGATCGTTCGCAGTGCCACGACATCACGCTCTATCCGGCGCTTGGACTGGCCGGTGGTGCCTGCGAAGGGCATGGCCTGTTGCTCGACATCAGCGATCCGGTCAATCCGGTGCGTCTCGATGCCGCGGCTGACTCGAACTTTGCCTACTGGCATTCTGCAACGTTCAACAACGACGGCACCAAGCTGCTGTTCTCCGATGAATGGGGCGGTGGCACGTCACCCAAGTGCCGCGCCGGCGACAAGCCGGAGTGGGGCGCGAACGCGATCTTCACCATCGAGAACCGGAAGCTCAAGTTCCAGAGCTACTACAAGATTCCCACGATCCAGACCGGCGCCGAGAACTGCGTGGCGCACAACGGGTCGCTGATTCCGATTCCCGGTCGTGACGTGATGGTGCAGTCGTGGTATCAGGGTGGCATCTCGGTGTTCGACTGGAGTGATCCAGCGAAGCCGTTCGAGATTGCGTCGTTCGATCGCGGCCCGATCGACTCGTCGCGTGTGGTGGTGGGTGGTTCGTGGTCGGTGTACTGGTACAATGGGCAGATGATCAGCTCCGAGATTGCGCGCGGCATGGACATCGCGGAACTCGTACCAAGCCAGTTCGTCTCGCAGAACGAGATCGATGCGGCGAAGACAGTGCAGTGGTCGTATCTGAATGCACAGGGGCAGCCGAAGATCGACTGGCCGCCGAGCTTCGCGCTGGCGCGGGCGTTCACCGATCAGCTGGAGCGCAAGGGTTGTTTCAATGGTGCGCGCATCGCCGCAATTCGGTCCTCGCTCGCGAGTGCGGAGCGTGGGTCGAGCGCTGATCGCTCGGCGGCGTTGTCGCAGCTGGTTGGGTCGCTCGAGGCGGACACGCGTGGTGGGTGTGATGACAACAAGGCGAAGATGCTGCGGAAGGCGGTGCAGGATCTGCAGACGATGTTGTAGCAGGGCGTGAGCGGGGCTGGGTGAAGCTGAATGCAGGAGGGCTGTGGGCGATGCGTGTCGCAGGTCTGACATGCTGGCCCGCAGCCCTTCGCTTTTCCGGCGAGCAGTTTGGCGCGTTCTCGGCTCTCGCTGGTCCGGAGATGCCGTGCACCTGTGGCGGCGCGTCCACGCCAGTGCGGACGCGCCTGTTTCGGCAGATCGGCCTATCGGCCGTTACCAAGAGAACGCATTTTAGGAGCATTCAGGAAACATTCCGTGCGGTTGGGTGTTGAGCAGGTCGCACCGCTGCCTCGCATCGCCATCGACGCAGATCTCAAAGTCGCTACTGCCTATGCCAAAGCGTGCCAGAATCCGATTGCTCCGGTCCATCAGCATGTGCGCCGGACTACTCCTCGTCACCAACGCTCTGACGGCGCAGGGGCCGGAGGCGCGGCCCACTCGCCTGGCCCACAGCGTGTCACTCGTCGCTGGCGCGTCGCAATGGGATCTGTCTGGTACTGGAACGTCGCTCATCACCGGTGTGCGAGTCGACACGGAGTTGCGACGCTGGCTGGTTGGTGAAGCGGCCCTCGGGCTGTTCCGGCCTGACGAGCTGTTCGGTCAGAACAACACCTACATCATCCCGGAAGTGATGGTCCAGCTGCAGATCCCGACGCGGGTGTTTCGGCCGTATCTCGGCGTGGGAGTAGGGACGTTCAGCGGCGGCGCCCGTGGCAACCGTCTGACAGTGGCCGGCGCTTCTGGATTCCGGATCTCGGTGCCGCAGACGCGTGTTGACCTGAAGGCTGAGTTGCGCGTGCGGGGAATCGGGGAGTCGTTTGGGGCGGCCGCGGCGGAATGGATGTTTGGTGGCGGGTATCGGTTCTGATGGACAGCGTATCGGCCAGCATGCCGGGGGCCTGGCGTTAGTCGAGGAGCGCCAGGCGCACGAACTGCGGCCGCACGGCGCAGCGCGTACGCGATCTGCTCCTCGCTGAACTTCGTCTTCTTCATCGGTCGGACTCCTCCCCCAGACGGGGGTGCAGACCGCAAACATACCACTCGAGTTCCCTAGTTTCGACTTGCCCAACTTTTCTGGGGGGACGTCACAGCACGCACTGCGGGCTGCTCCGCGTTCATCACCAATGATCGACGGTTGCCGAACCTGCCAGGCCTGCAAATCGTCCAACTTCACGACGTGGCATAACGTCCGGACAAATCTCTCGAATCGGTCGTGTCAACGCCCGCGCACCACAGCCGTTCTCGCCCGCAACTCCGTCAGCCAGTTGAGCACGACGATGGTCTCCGGCACCCTGTCATCCACTGCCGCGATCATCACGAATTTCCGACCATCCGGCGTCACGTCGTAGTTACGGTGTGGCATCGGCATGTCGCCATCGAATACATCCGTGAACAACGCGCGACGCTCTGATACAGCCGGCGATGCTCCGCGCGTGATGGCGGCCGCCATCATCTTGCGATCCGCGCGATAGAAGATGCGCCGGCCGTCGGGC
>JANPFJ010000539.1:0-25371 GCA_031423355.1 Gemmatimonadaceae bacterium
CGTTTCTCGAGGAAGCGGGCATTGCCGTCGACGAGCATCTCGACGATATCGACGGAAAGTTCATGGCGGCGTTCGTGCGCGCGACGAAGCCGCTGACCGCATGATGCCCGCGTTCCGCGTCCTGGTGTTGTGCACCGGCAACTCTGCCCGGAGCCAGATCGCAGAAGCCCTCATCACGACGCGCGGGGCCGACCGCGTGGGCGGCGTCGTCGTCGCGACGAGCGCGGGCTCGCGCCCCGCGCCGCGCGTCAACCCTTACGCGGTCGAGATCCTGCACGCACACGGCATCGCATGGGACGGACGCGTGCCGCAGAGTATCGAGATAGTGGCGGCAACGCTGACGGGCGGCGAGCGATTCGATCTCGTGATCACCGTGTGTGACAACGCGCGCGACGCCTGCCCGTTCTTCCCCGGCGCCGGCGCACAGGTCCACTGGGGTCTGAGTGACCCGGCGGACGAGACGGAGCCGGCCGCTGCGCGCATGGCGTTCGGCGCGACCTATGACGCCCTCGCTGCGCGGGTGGACGCGCTGCTTGCGTTGCCGCTGGAGGCGCTCGACTCGTCAGCACTGCGCGAGCGTGTACAGGCGATCCATGACGTCGCGCCCGCCGCCGATGGCGCGCCCTCGACGTGAGCGGTCGCGCGGTCGACCCGCAGCGTGACCCGAGGCGCTACCTCGCGGAGGTCGTCGGCACCACTCGCGCGGCGGCGACCCCGCGAAGTCCGACGGTTTGGCCGTGACTAGCACGTCGGTGTCAGCGATCGTCTGAAATTCCCCACCCAGCTTTGGAGTGGAGTGACCCCGTTCAAGCTCGTAGTGGTGGACAGTGTTGACCGCCTTCCGCCAACTGCGCATGCACGGGTCCGCTGCCATCCGTTCGGCAATACCACCACGCATGTCAGCGCGGTGCGAGGCGGTCGATCACACCACGGACTCGACGGGCCCAACACCCGCCCGTCGCTGTGACAGCAGCAGTGCGGCCAGCGCGAGGATTCCGGTGCCCGCCAGCAGCGTGACACCGAGCGGATCGGCCTGATTGGCGACCATGATCCCCACCAGCGCCCAGATCACCGTACCGCCATACGCGGCGGCGCGGGGCACGGCCCGCTGGACCCCCAGGGCAACCACCAAGGCCAGGCCGATGGCGATGAACGCCCAGCCGAGGCTGTCCGTGAGCAGGCCATACCCCGCAGCGCTGCTGCCCAGCGACACGAACGAGGCGGCCGTGAGCCACCCCGCGTAGATCGCAACGGGCGCTCGCAGCCACCGGCCATCGGTGTCCGGGGTGCGAGTCAGGGCTGTGATCGCGCTGGCCGCCATCACGAAGATCAGCACCGTGGCCCAGACGGGGCTCCGGTTGGCGATCGCCAGCCACGGCGTCCCGGCGGCGAGACTCACGATGAGCGGCATCCGTGCACCATCCCACGTGCCGTCGGTGCCTTTCTTCAACACGCCATACACCGCCGACACGACCAGCCAGCCGTAGATCAGGCCCCAGATGGAGAAGGCATATCCTGCGGGCTGCACGGGCGGGTTGACCTGCGGGATGGGGAGCCGATCGCGCGCGAATCCGCTGAACGGTGAACTGAAGGCCGGTGATGTAACGAACGTGATGGTGAAGATCAACGTGAGCCACGCCTTGAGTCGCGACATGCAAAGGTGTTGCAGGGAATGGAGTCGGGCGATGAACGGGCAGAGAAAACGTACACGCCGGGCACATTGGAGTCTTGCAGCGACTGGGCCCGTGAGTGGACGGCCAGCCTGGCGGCACCGGGTACGCACGTTTCGGCGACGGGATCACCGGGACGATCCTCGACGCGCGCGTGGCCGGACATCGCGCCATAAACGCAACCGATCCCGATTGAAGGTCCCATCCCGACGTGCTCACGGAATTCAGGAGGTCAGTTCAAGGACTTTGTCCGCATGACGAGCCCATGAAGAGCTCATGGACGAGGATGAGCCCGGTGTCCATCAGATGGCATCGATTGCATGATGGATTGACTTTTCGAACGACGAGGTCAATCGATGTCCGCGTCATCGGACCGGAAGGAGGAATGCGATGGATAACGTGTGGGCGTATCGGACCGAAAATCTTGGTACGACGTTCAAGGTCGCGGGTGAATGGGATCGCGTCATCACGTTCGACACGCTCGCCGACCTCGCCGAGGAACTGCGCAAAGCCAACATGGCTGCGGGGCAGGTGAGCAAGCTCGGCATCGTCGCTCATGGGAACACCCCAGGCGTCGTTCAGCTGAAACCCGCGCACCTGACCGCAGCGTCTGCTGGACAGTACAGCGCTGATTTCACGACACTTCGCAAGTACCTTCGGGCCGATGCGCGCGTCATCTTCTATTCGTGCATTGCAGGACAAGGCAGCCAAGGCAGCGCGCTGTTGAACGAACTGTCGGAAAAGCATCTCGGCGGCCGGCACGTGATCGGCTTCGAACGATACGGGCTCGTCGGCTCAAGCCCCCCGGACGAGCCAGCAGGCAAGATGCGATGCAATATCAGCGCGGTGGTGAACGAGAAGTTCCTCTGCGATCCAACCTCCACCGGAAATCCCGTCACGGATCGGATCGTCAAGGCGGATCAGATACTCAACGAGTATTCGATCTACGCCAAGTGGTCCTACCGTGGGCAGATCATCAAGCTGCCGTACGACGAAACCATCCGGCAGACCTACTCGGTTCCTGAGGTTCGCTGTGGTCCTGCGGCGGTGAAGAAGGCAGCGGATGACCCGTTGACGCGGGCCGAGATCGACTACATCGCCATCAACACCACAAAGTCTCCCTCAAAGGCCCTGATTTTTCTCTATGTGTGGGTGCAGGAAGCGCCGCGAGACATAAAGTGGAGTCGTGTGCGAGACGTTCCGCGTCGCCGATTGATCGAGTTTTCGGAAGAGGATAGAAAGCTGGTGCGCGAACACGGTGGCAAGCTCGAGCCGCGTGATGAAATCGTTGCCGTCTTCAAGAAGAAGATGACCCCGATCTACAAGTGTGCCTGGGGGTTGTGCCCGGGGCACTTGCCCATCAAGGACTACTGCACACAAAATCTGGAACACGTGCCGAATGGTCCGCTGAAGTAGGCCGACGCTCCCCCTGTCCAGCGGTCCAGTTATTGTAAGAGTCTGACGCCCCTGGCGCCTCGCACGGGTGCGCATTAGCCGATTGCAACAACTCGGCTGGAACACAGCAGCGAGCGTGGCGTGTCGATGCTATAGTAAAGGTGGTATCGCTCCTGCCATGCCGCAGGAGGCGCGCCGCGTCATGCTGAACGCGTGACAACCTCCCCTTCGCCACTCGATGTCGACGACGCCTGACGACAGCTCTTCCATTCCCCTCGCTGCCACGCCGCCGGCTGGCGCACTGGCTGCGCAACGGGCGATGGTGGACGCCGTCCCGGCACACGTGGCGCTGCTGAACAGCGCCGGTGTGATCGTTGACGTGAACGCGGCCTGGCGCCGCTTTGCCTCGACGAATTGGTTGAAGCACGTGGAATCACTCATCGGCCACGACTACCTCGCGGGCTGCGAAGGGGCGACCGGCGCCGGCGCCGCGGAGGCAGCGCGGGCCGGGGCGGGGATCCGGGCGGTGCTCGAGGGCCGGCTGCCGGAGTTCACGCTGGAGTATCCGTGCCACTCGCCGACCGAAGAGCAGTGGTTCGAGTTGCGGGTAACCCCGTGGCGCGATGGCCCACGCCGCGGGGCAGTGGTGATGCACCTCGACGTCTCCCGCCGGAAAGCCGACGAGTTCACGCTGGCCAGCGCGGAGCGTTTCGTACACGAGAGTGAGGCGCGCCTCGCGTTCGCGCTGGAAGCCGCCGGCGTCGGCGACTGGGACATGGATCTGCGCACCAACGTGGCCCGGCGTTCACTCCGACACGATCAGTGTTTCGGGTACGAGACGGCCGTCGCAGAGTGGGGCTACGACACCTTCCTCGCACATGTGCACCCGGATGACCGGAGTCGCGTTGACGCCAGTTTCGCGGCCGCGATGCGTGGGCATGGAGAGTACGACGTGGAGTTCCGGTGTGTCTGGCCCGATACCACCACGCACTGGCTCTGGTCGAAGGGCCGATTCTACTTCGACGAGCATGGAGCGCCGTACCGCGTGGCCGGAATCCAGGTCGACGTCACGCCACGCAGGGCGGCCGATGCCGCCACTGAACGTGCCGTGCAGCGGCTCGCGGCGGCGCAGCGCGTCGCTCGCATTGGTGACTGGGAATGGGATGTGGAGAGTGACACCATCACCTGGTCGCCAACGGTGTTCGACATCTTCGGCCAGGACCCGGCGCTTGGTCCGCCACCGGACGTCGAGACGCATCTCGAGGTGTATGACGAGCCGAGTCGGCAGGCCTCGCGTGAACACATCGCCGCTGCACTCGACACGCGGCAACCGCAGGAGTACGAGTTGGTCGCCCTGCTCCCTGGCGGCGAACGCGTGCACCTTTTGGCCCGCGCGGTGCCGCGGCTCGATGCCGATGGCAACGTCGTCGGCTTGTACGGCACGGTGCAGGACATCACGGAGCGGAAACGTGCGGAATTGCAGTCGATGCAGCTGGCAAGCATCGTCGAATCGTCTGATGACGCCATCATCGGCAAGACACTCGACGGGATCGTGACCAGCTGGAATCACGCCGCCGAGACCATCTTCGGCTATACCGCGGCGGAGATGATCGGCGCACCCATCACTCGGTTGTTTCCCGAGACTCGACGAGCGGAAAGCGCGGACATTCTCGACAAGGTGCGCCACGGCGAACGCATCGCGCACTTCGAGACGACCCGGGCCCGGAAGGATGGTCAGGAAGTCGAGGTCTCCGTAGTGATTTCGCCGATCCGTGACGGGAACGGCATCGTCGTCGGTGCCTCGAAGGTGGCGCGCGACATCTCGGATCAGAAGAAACTCGAACGCCAGTTTCTGCGAGCCCAGCGCCTCGAGAGCATCGGCACGCTGGCCGGCGGGATCGCGCACGACCTGAACAACGTGCTGGCTCCGATCATGTTGTCGCTCGAGATGCTGCAGATGAGTGTGCCGAACGAAGCGGATCGTGAGCTGCTGGAAACGATCTATCTGAGCGCTCAGCATGGCGCAGACCTCGTGCGGCAGGTGCTGACCTTCGCACGCGGCATCGAGGGCGAGCGGCGCGAGGTGCGCGTGTCGCATCTGGTGCGCGATGTCGAACGCACGGCCCGGGACACCTTCTTCAAGCACATCGTCGTGAAGACGTCCGTCCCCGCTGATCTGTGGCGCGTGCTCGGTGACCAGACCCAGCTGCTGCAGGTGTTGATGAATCTCTGCGTGAATGCCCGCGATGCGATGCCCGACGGCGGGACGTTGACCATCGCTGCGGAAAACGTCACGCTCGATGCCAGCGATGCGGCGGTCAACATCGAGGCGACGTCTGGCGCATATGTCTTGCTCCGTGTCGAGGACAGCGGCACCGGGATCGCACCCGCAGACCTCGAGCGCATCTTCGATCCCTTCTTCACCACCAAGGAAGTCGGGGCAGGCACAGGGCTGGGCCTTTCCACGTCGCTGGCCATCGTCCGCAGTCATGGTGGCTTTCTGCGTGTCTACAGCGAACCCGGAGCGGGGACCACGTTCCGGGTCTACCTCCCGGCGCTCACGAACGCCTCGGGTGAGGCGACGCAGACTCCCGCCGAATTGCATCGCGGGCATGGTGAGCTGGTGCTGGTGGTGGATGATGAGCCGTCGGTCCGCCTCATCACCCAAAGGACGCTCGAGGCCTTCGGCTATCGCGTCGCGGTCGCGGCCGACGGCGCCGAGGCGGTGGCGATCTATGCGCGGCGGGGCGACGAGATCGCCGTGGTGCTGACCGACATGATGATGCCGGTGATGGATGGGGCGGCCACCATCCGGGTGTTGCGGAAGATGAACCCGAGCGTGCGCATCATCGCCGCCTCCGGGCTGATGACCCATGTGCGCGGCACCGGCACTGCGCTCGGCATCCGGCACGTCCTGACGAAGCCGTACGCGGCCGAGGCGCTTCTGACGGCGCTCCACGAGTGTCTGCGGGACGTCTCGCACGGATGATCGTTGCGGCGCGCACTGAGCGCGCCTGAGCGTGACGGCGAACCGCGGATGGTGAGTGCGATCGCGGGGCACGGCCGGGACGCACGGCGTCAGATCGGCGCGACTCAGATCCAGGAGCCGGCTGCCGATACTCGCCTGATACATCGAAAGAAGCCCGCCGTATCCTCCGGCTTCCGGCGCGTCACGTCTTCAGGTGCGCCGACCTGCCGCTTCGCCAGACGAGACATGCCCACCTCCTCTACTGCTTCCGACAGCACGGCGCACGCGCGCTCCGGTGACACATGTCCGGCTGTCGTCTCACCGGGGCTGACGCCGGCCGAGCACCATGCGCGCCTCACCAGCCCCACCCGTCTGGCGGCGCTGCAGTCGTCCGGATTGCTCGACGGTGCCGCGACTCCGGTTCTCGATCGGCTGGCCCGCCTCGTCACGCGGCTGCTCGGTGTACCAATCGCGCTGGTCTCACTCGTGGACGACCGCGGACAGCACTTTCCCGGCCTGGCCGGACTGGGTGGCTGGGCTGGCGAGGCCCGGGGCACGCCGCTGACCCATTCATTCTGCCAGCATGTCGTCGCCACGGACCGGATGCTGCTCGTCGAGGATGCGAGCATTCACCCGCTCGTGCGCGAGAATCTGGCGTTCAAGGACCTGGGTGTGGTCGCGTATGCGGGCGTTCCGCTGCGCACCGCTGACGGCGAGACCCTCGGCGCGCTCTGCGCGATCGACACGGCCCCGGTGGCGTGGCGTCCGGAGCAGGTGGCGACGCTCGAGGATCTGGCCGCTGCGGCGATGGCGGAAATCGAGCTGCGTGCGACCACGCGGGCGTTGCTGCTGTCACAGGAGAATCTGCAGGCGTCGCGGGACGCATTGCAGATCGCGCACGACCGCGTCAAGGCGCAATCGGTGCGGGATCAGCTGACCGGATTGCTCAATCGCCGCGGTTTTTCGGATGCCGCACGCCAGCAGCTGGCGGTGGCGCAGCGATCAGGCGACCCGTTTCTCGTCGCCGCGCTCGACCTCGACGGATTCAAAAAGATCAACGATACGTTCGGGCACGACGTGGGCGATGAAGCGCTCACCGAAATGGCCGTCATCCTGACCGAAACCTTCCGTGCGTCCGACGTGATCGCACGCTTCGGCGGCGATGAGTTCGTGCTGCTGCTGACGAACACCGGGGAGGCAGAGTTGGACGCCGTGCGCACGCGTCTGGAGGGGGCTCTCGCCGCGCACAATGCGGCAGCGGGGCGCGAGTTTGCGCTGGCGACGAGCCTCGGCCTCACGTCGTGGGAACCGGCGACATCGCGGCCGTTGCCCGTATTGCTCAAGGAAGCGGACGACGCGATGTACGCGGAAAAGCGCGCGCGGAAGTCGGTGGGCCGGGTGGCGGCATGACCGATGTGGTGAGAACGGTGCTCGTCGTCGACGACTTTCCGGCCGTGCTGGCGTGGGCCACCCGCGCGTTCACGCGCGCCGGATGGACGGTGCTCACCGCGATGGACGGGCGCGAAGCCGTCGAGCGCTGGCATGAGGCGCGCGCGGGTGGCGGCGCCGTCGGCGTGCTCGTCACCGACGTGGATTTTCCGGAGTGGGGCGGGGCGAGTCTCGCGGCGCGCCTGCGAGAGGAAGACGCGCAGTTGCCGGTGCTGGCGCTCTTCACCGGCGACCGATCGGCCGTGACGTGGCCGGCCTCGCAGATCAACCGCACGGCGTTTTTTCAGAAGCCCGTGCGCGCCGCGGTCCTGCTCGAGACCGCCGCGGCCCTGCTGACGGAGCGTGAGCGGGGGCTGCTGGATACCGAGGACGACCCCTGCCCGGTGGAGCCGTCGCGTTTGGCGGTGTGAAATAGTCCGTGCGCGGCGAGCATGCCTCGCGGCGCGCGCCTCCACTCACCTGTGCAGCAGTGACTGCAGCACGGTGAGCAGCTCGATCGCACTGTACGGCTTCTGGACGACGGCGATGGTGCCCGTGCTGCGCAGCGCTTCGATCTTGTCCATTTCGTCGTGCGCCAGGAAACCACTCGACACCACGATCGGGACCGGCGCCATCTGGTCCTGCAGGGCGCGAGCGAGCACCAATCCGTTCATGCCAGGCATTGCGAGGTCCGTCATCACGAGGCGGATGTCGGCCCGTCGCTCGGCGTAGATCGCCAGTGCGTCGGCGCCGTTGCCCGCGACCAGCACGTGATAGCCGAAACGCTCGAGCATGCGCCGTGTCACGGTCCGCACGGCCATCTCGTCGTCGACGACGAGAATGGTTTCACCAGTGCCATGCGGCAGCGGGGCCTTGCTGCGCTGCTCGTCGTTCGCGGTGTGCTGCTCGGCGTTCGCAGTGTGCGGCGCGGCGTTCGCGGTGTGCGGCGCGGCGGCCGGCAGGTACACGGCGAATGTGGTGCCATGACCGAGCCGACTGTCCACAGTGACGTAGCCACCGTGGCTGACCACGATGCCGCGCACCGTCGACAGCCCGAGTCCCGTGCCCTCACCAACGCCCTTCGTCGTGAAGAACGGATCGAAGATCTGCTCGATGGTCTCCGGCCGCATACCGCTGCCGGTGTCAGTCACCGCCACCCGTACGTACGCACCGGCCGCCAGGTCGGCGAGCTGCCCACGTGGTGTGCTCGGCACTGTGACTTCCGTGACATCCATCGACAGCGTCCCGCCCTGCGGCATCGCGTCGCGGGCATTCAGACAGAGGTTGAGGAACACCTGATGGATCTGGGTGGGGTCGGCGGTGATCGCCCCGACGCCGGGGGCCACCGACAACAGGAATTCGACCGAGTGAGGGAACGTGTCCCGGATGGTCTTCTGCAGGTCGTTCAGGGTATCGACCACCTGCATGCGCACTCGGGGGCCCACACCGCCACGACTGAACGTCAGGATCTGCTTGACGAGTTCCTTCCCCCGCGTCGCACTGGTGGCGAGGATGTCGATCACCTCCAGCTCGTCAGCGCTGCGGCTCCCGGCCTTGAGCAGTTCGATCGACGAGACGATCGGATTCAGCATGTTGTTCATGTCGTGCGCGATCCCGCTCGTCAGCGTGCCGAGGCTCTGCATACGCTGGCCGCGGATCAGTTGCCGTTCGGCGAGCTTGCGATCGGTGAGATCGACCACGAAAGCCACGCCTGACGACGGGTCATCCTCGAATGCGGCGGCACAGATGAGCACGGGCACCCGGGACCCGTCGCGGCGGAGGAACTCGTTTTCGTAGGACGCGCAGATGCCCGTGGTCCTCGCCTCTTGCAACGCCGCATCGTCGCGATTCGCGAATTCCGGCGGGGTGATCAACCGCCAAGTAATCACACCGGCCACCAGTTCGTCACGGCTGTACCCGATCATGGCAAGGAATGCCCCGTTGGCATCCGTGATGTCGTCCTGCGCGTTCCAGAACAGCACGCCTTGCGCGTCGGACTCCACGAGGCGACGCAGGCGCGCCTCGCCGCGTCGCCGCTCGGTGATGTCCATGTGCGTGCCGACCACCCGCACGGGCGAGCCGTCGGCCGCACGTTCCACCACCTGACCGCAGTCGACGATCCACACGTCCCGCCCGTCCCGATGGCGGGCCCGGATCTCCGCCTCGAACTCGACCCCTGCCGGATTCTGGATGACCTCGTCGAACAGCTGGCGTAGCCGAGGCATGTCATCGGGGTGCACCAGCGAGTTCCAGAGTTCGATGCTCGGCGGCGAGCTGGCGCGATCGAGACCGAGCATGGTGAGCCAGCGGTCGTTGACGGCGAGGCGTCCGCTCGGGATATCCCAATCCCAGAGCCCGAGACTGCCGCCGCGCAGCGCGAGGTCCACGTGCAGCTCGGCGTCGCGCTGTTCGCGTTCCGCCCGCCGTCGTTCGGTGATGTCCTGAAAGGTCCCATAGATGCGGATCGGCGTCCCGTCGCGCATCTCGGCGAACCCCTGCGTCTGCACGAGACGGCGGTTCCCCTTGAAGGTGATGATGGGCAGTTCGAGGTCGTACGATGTTCCGGTGTCGATTGCCGACTGGACGGCGGCGGCGATGACCGGGCGCGCTTCGGGGGCGAACAGCTCGATACCCTCTTCCAGACTTGGCTCAACGGCTGCGTCACGCTCCGCGATCCGAAAGGTTTCACGGGTCCACGCGAGCTGCATGGTCGTCAGATCGACGCTCCATCCACCGATCTTTCCCAGCTCGCCGGTCCGCTCGAGCAGTTCGGTGGTCCGGGCCAGCGTCACTTCCGCGGCCTTCCGTTCGGAAATGTCGGTCACTGCGAGGTTGAGCGCCGGCTCACCACCCTCGGCGGTCACGACACTTCCGGTGAGTGTCACCGACACGGGCGTGCCGTTGCGCGGCTTGAGTCGCAGTTCACAGGCACGCTGGTGCGCGTCAGGGTTGGCTCCGGCGCTCCAGGCTGCGAGCAAGGCGCGCCGGAAGCGGTAGAAGATGTCCTGATCATCCGGCAGGATGCAGCCCGAGAACGGGTGCGACACCAACGTGCTGCGCGGCACATCCAGCAGCGTGGCGAGGGTGAGATTGGCCACGAGAATCACGCCCCGCTCACTGACGGTGCAGTAGCCCACTGGTGACAGGTCGTACAGGTCGAAGTAGCGCGCGCGCGACGCCTCCAGTTCCGCATACGTGCGACGCAGTTCCTCATTCTGCATTTCCAGCTCGATCTGGTGCACATGCAGGTCCTGCAACGTCCCCTTCGCCTCCGCCGGCCAGGTCTCGGATGCGGTCTCCGCTGGCGCCGTTCGCGCGGTCGCGGCGGCTTCGGCCCGCGCGCGCAGTGCTGTATCGGGCGTCGCCGGCGGCTCCCGGTCCGTCATGGCCTCACCCGTGGGATCGGGCGGTTGCTGCTGCTGCTGGCCGCAGGAGTGAAGCGGACGATGCGCAGCTGTGTTGAAGCGGAGGGCAAGGTCCTCCAAGTGGAGATTGACGGTCTACGGAGTAAGCATAGTCTGGGGGAGGCTGAACCGCCCCGGGTTTTCGCGAGACTCGCTACCTTGCGTCTGTGCCACGCACTCTCCCGTTCCGCCTCACAGCAGGCCTTCTTGCGCTGCTGACCTGCCTGTCCACGCCGCTACTGGCTTCGGCGCACAGTCGGGCGCATGCGCGACTCGCGCTGGCGCATCACGCCGCGCATCCGGCAGCGCAACCCGGCGAAGTGGATGCCCACGCGCTCGAGTCCGATCTGGCCGAGGGAACCGGCGCGAGCGCAGGCGGCGGTGCACACGGACAGGGAGAGGTCGAACTGCCGGAGCACGATCACGCGCATGGCCACCCGGCGCTCGACATTGCGAGGGCGGAGCGCGATGGTGCTGGCCTGGGCGGAGCCGTGCTGGCACCGCGGACCGCACCCGTCGCTGATGGGACCTCGCTGCCGGTGGATCGCGCCGACCGCGCGGCCCCCAGAAATCGGGCGCTGCTTGCACGACCGGGGCCAGACACCGGCCCGCGTCCCAGTCCCCGGGCTCCTCCACTCCGCTGACGCGCCTTCCGAGCGCTGATCCCCCACGGCTGCCACCGACGGGGCCAGCGTTCGCACGAATGCGCCATGCCCGGCCGTCGCCGCACCTCTGCGGCTGACGGACATGCACCGCGCACGGCCTCGTCCGACTGCACGTCTCGTCGGCAGGACCGTGTGCGAGACGTCAGCCGCAATCCTTCGTGTCACAATTGCTTCCTGTCACGCCACGTCGTCGAGCACGCGCCACCTCGCCGTGGTGCGTATGGGCCTCCGGCGCGCTCCTGCTCGTATCCGTCCGTGGAATGCCCGTGCATGCGCAGGGCCCCGCGCAGCTGGCTGACCTGATCGCCGTGGCGCGAACCGCGAGCCCGGAACTGCGCGGCGCACGGGAGGCGGTGTTGGCCGCCGCGGGCCTCGAGCGGCAGGCCGTGGCGTTTGCGAACCCCGTTCTCAATTACGGCCGGGAGCAGACGTCCCGCGGCGGGCAGACGAACTCCCAGGACATCCTGCAGCTCGAGCAACCCCTCGAACCGTTCGGTCTGCGCGCGGCGCGTCGCGAGGCCGCGCGATCGCGGCGTGAGGCAGCGGAAGCGCAGCTGGTGCAAATGCGCACCCGGGTCGATGCCGACGTGGCGCGCGCCTATGCGTTTGCCGTGGCGGCGGATCAGCGGGCACACCTCGCGACGCAGTTCGCGACGGTGGTCACCGAAGCGCAACGTGTCAGCGACCAGCGTCTCGCGGCGGGTGATGTCTCGGGCTACGCCGCGCGCCGCCTGCGACTGGAAGCGGCGCGCTTCGCCGCGGTGCTCGCGGCTGCGATGCTCGAGCAGCGGCATGCGCGTGTCGTGCTCGCATCGATGCTGGGACGCCCTCCGGCTGCCGCGGACAGCCTCGTGCTGCCGGATGACCTGTCGGACGCGACGACGCTGCTGACGAACCTGATCCCACGCGAGGACGTGACACTCGACTCGCTCATTCGACTGGCTGGCGCACGCCGCGCGGACGTGCGCGCGGTCCAGCTCGAGGCCGCGGGCCGTCGAGCCGATGCGCGTGTCGTCGCGCGCTCCCGCTTCCCGGTGCCGGTGCTCTCGGCAGGCTACAAGGGGGAGCGCGTGGCGGGGGGCCCAGTCTCCACTGGCGGCTTCAGCGGGTTCGTCGCGGGCGTCTCGGTGCCGTTACCACTCTTCGACCGTCGCGCCGGTGCGGTGGGTGCAGCGGATGCGACGGCACGCGTGAGCGACGCGACGGTCGATGCCCTGATGCGCCGCGTCGCCGAGGATGTCGCGAATGCCGTGGACGCAATGCGCGGAGCGGAGGCGCAACGCCGCACGCTGGCGCCGCACATGGGCGACGATGCCCGCATCGCGCTGGTGGCCGTCCAGGCCTCGTACACCGAGGGCGAGATTTCGCTCGTCGAGTGGCTCGATGCCGTGCGCGCCTATCAGGACGCACAATCGAGCTACGCCACGCTGCTCGCCGAGGTGACGGTGCGACGCGCCACACTGGCACAGGCGCTCGGACTCCCGCTGCTCCCCGACACTCGCGCGCCCGGCACCGATGCTGCGGCGGCGCCCATCCGGAAGAACTGACATGCACGCACCAATATCCACACGCCGCGCCTCGACGCGACTGCTGACGATCACACGTGGCCTCGCTGCGGCGTTGTTCGTCGCGTGCAGTTCGTCGGGATCCGATGAGACGGCAGCAAGCGAGTCCGCAGCCACTGATCAACCGGCCGGTGGCGCGATCACGCTCTGGACCGACTCGACTGAACTGTTCATGGAGCATCCGGCGCTGATCGTCGGGGCGCCGGACAAGTTCGCCGTGCATCTCACCGACATCACCGACTTCGCGCCGCTGCGATCCGGTCGCATCACGCTCACGTTCCAGCCGCGCGACGGCGGTGCGCCGCTGGTGGTGGTGCAGGACGCGCCGCGCTCGCCGGGGATCTACGGCCCGGCACCGACCTTCACGCGCGCCGGCACCTACGACCTCACCATCCTCGTCGACAGTCCGCAGTCAAAGGACGAAATCCGTGTACCAGGGCTCGTGGTGTACGGCACAGCGAAGGCGGCGCCGCGCGAGACTGGCGCCGAGGACGCGGGCATCGCGTTCCTCAAGGAGCAGCAGTGGAAGACCGACGGGTTTCGGACCGAGGCCGCCACCGAGGGCGACGTGCTGGTGTCGTTCGAGGCGTCGGGCGTGCTCGAGCCGGGCGCGGGGCGCTTCGCGCATGTCACGGCACCAGTCGCCGGATTGATCGATGCCACGAGTCTTGCTGCGGCGCCGGCACCTGGCGCACGCGTCACGAAGGGGCAGGTGGTCGTGCGGCTCGTACCGTCGTTGGGAGAGGGCGGCGGCGCCGACTACGCCGACGCGCGCGCGAGGCTGCGCGAGGCCGAGGACGAATTCGCACGCGCCACGCGATTGATCGCCGTCGAGGCCGTGCCGCAGCGGCGTGTGCACGAGGCCGAGAATCGACTGACGGCGGCGCGTGAAGCCCTGGCCGGCTACGCAGGCGGCGCACTCGATGCGAGCGGGCGCATCGCCGTGCGCGCGCCGGTGAGCGGTGTCGTCGCCGAGCGAACGGTGACGCCTGGCTCGCGTGTCGCGGCCGGCGCCGAATTGTTCTCCATCGTCGATGCGTCGGTCGTCTGGCTGCGGGTGAACGTGCCGGCCGCACAGAGTGCGCGGGTGTCGCGGGGCATGGCGGCGGAGTTCAGCGTGGACGGATCGGATCGTCGCTTCGCCTCACGACGCACCATCTCCATGGGCAGCATCATCGACTCGCTCTCGCGGACGTTGCCGCTGCTCTTCGAAGTGGGGAATCCGGATGGCACGCTCAAGGTCGGTGCGACGGCAAAGGTCACCGTCGCCACCGGTGCGCGCGAAACCGGCGTGACTATCCCGTATTCCGCGGTACTCGACGAGGATGGTCGCGCCATTGCGTACGTGCAGGCGGAGGGCGAGCGCTTCGAGAAGCGGACGCTGACGCTCGGTGGCCGTCAGGGCGACCGCGTGATCGTGCGCTCGGGACTGAAGGCGGGCGAGCATGTCGTGAGCGGGGCGGCGTATCAGGTACGACTGGCCTCGCTGTCGACGAGCGTGCCGGCGCACGGCCACGAGCATTGAGGCGCCGATCATGCTGAACAGCCTGATTCTCTGGTCGCTGCGCAACCGTGTCATCGTCGTCGTGACGGCGGTGCTGATGCTGGTCTCCGGCGCGTGGGTCACGTCGCAGATGCCGGTGGACGTGTTTCCCGACCTGACGGCACCGACCGTGACCGTGCTGACGGAAGCGCACGGCATGGCGCCCGAAGAAGTGGAGGCGCTGGTCTCGTTTCCCATCGAGACTGGTGTCAACGGTGCCACCGGCGTGCGACGGGTGCGCTCATCCACCGCGCAGGGCATCGCCGTGGTGTGGGTCGAGTTCGAATGGGGCACGGACATCTTCCGTGCGCGGCAGATCGTCGCGGAGAAATTGCAGACCGTGGCGGCCGCGTTGCCAAGCGGAATCTCCGCGCCGGTGCTGGCGCCGGTGTCGAGCGTCATGGGTGAGATCATGATGATCGGCCTCACCGGCCCGCAGAGCCCGACGGAACTGCGCACGACGGCCGATTGGACGATTCGCCGTCGGCTCCTCGCCGTTCCCGGTGTCGCGCAGGTCATCCCGATCGGCGGCGAGGTGAAGCAGTATCAGGTCATCGCCGATCCGGCACGGATGCTGGCGTCGGCGGTGACGCTCGACGACGTCGTGCGCGCGACCGCCGGATCGAATGCGAACGCCTCGGGCGGCGTGTACATGGACAAGGGGCAGGAGTACGTGATCCGAGGGATCGGGCGCGTGCAGTCGGTGGCCGATATTGCGAACACGGTGGTTGCGGTGCGCGGCGGAACGCCGGTGCTGATCAGTCAGGTCGCCGACGTGCGCATCGGCAGTGCACCGCGCTACGGTGACGGATCGATCAACGCGGCGCCTGGAGTGGTGCTGGCCGTGCAGAAGCAGCCGGGCGCGAACACGCTCGCGCTCACGGAACGGATCCAGCAGGAGCTGGCGTCGATGCAGCCGACGCTGCCGAAGGGCATGCTCGTGCACACGGAGCTCTTCCGGCAATCTGACTTCATCCGCGTCGCCGTCGACAACGTCGTGAAGGCGCTGCGCGACGGCGCGTTGCTGGTGGTGGTAGTGCTGTTCGTGTTCCTCTGGAACGTCCGCGCCACGGCCATCTCGCTCGTCGCCATCCCGCTCTCGCTGGTGGTGGCGATCTTCGCGATGAAGTTGCTCGACATCTCGGTCAACACGATGACGCTCGGAGGGAT
This sequence comes from Gemmatimonadaceae bacterium, assembly GCA_031423355.1. Classification (GTDB taxonomy): domain Bacteria; phylum Gemmatimonadota; class Gemmatimonadetes; order Gemmatimonadales; family Gemmatimonadaceae; genus JACMLX01. Next base: position 15,809 of record JANPFJ010000539.1, read on the forward strand.
GGCCATCGCCATCGGTGCGCTGGTGGATGATGCGATCATCGACGTGGAGAACGTCTTCCGACGGCTGAAGGAGAATCATCACCGGCCATTGGCCGAGCAGCGTCGCGCGCTCACGGTGGTGTACGAGGCGTCGAAGGAGATCCGCAGCAGCATCGTCAACGCGACGCTGATCATCATCGTGGTGTTCCTGCCACTGTTCTTCCTCGGTGGGGTGGAAGGTCGTCTGCTGCGCCCGCTCGGCTTTGCGTATGTGGTGGCGATTCTCGCGTCGCTCCTGGTCGCGGTGACGGTGACGCCGGTGCTCTGTGCCTACCTCCTGCCGACGTCGAAAGCGGTGGAGACGGAGGACGAGAGCACGCTGGTGGTCTGGCTGAAGGCGAGATACCTAAGTGTGCTGCGTCCGGTGATCGCGCATCCGTGGCGCGTGCTCGGCGGAGCCGGCGTGGCGCTCGCGCTCACGGCGGCGTTGCTGCCGTCGCTCGGGTCGGCGTTCCTGCCCGCGTTCAACGAAGGGGCGCTCACTGTCAGCGTCGTGACGATCCCTGGCACGTCGCTGCAGGAGTCCAGCGCCATCGGGCAGCGGGTGGAGCAGATCCTTCGCGCGAATCCCGCAGTCATCAACACCGACCGGCGGCAGGGGCGCGCGGAGCTCGACGAACATGCGCAGGGCGTGAACGCCGCCGAGATCGATGTCACGCTGAAGGCCGAAATCGACAAGGAGGCTGTGTTCGAGGCATTGCGCCAGGAGTTCTCCGCGATTCCCGGCACCAGCGTGACCATCGGCCAGCCCATCGGGCACCGCATCGACCACATGCTCTCCGGCACGCGGGCCAACATCGCGGTCAAGCTCTTCGGCCCGGATCTGTACCAGCTGCGGCTGACCGGTGCGCAGGTGCGCGATGCGATGCAGACGGTGCCGGGCGTGGTCGACCTGCAGCTGGAGCAGCAGATGGACGTGCCGCAGCTGCGGATTCGTGCCGACCGCACGGCGCTGGCGCGGTATGGGATGACCGTCGGCCAGCTTGCAGAGGCGATCGATGTCGCACTGAATGGCGAGGCGGTGTCGCAGGTGCTCGAGGAGGGGCGCAGCGTCGATCTGGTCGTGCGATTTCCCGACGTGGCACGTGCCAATGCAACGGCGATTGCCGGGGTCACTTTCGATACGCCGACTGGGCAGCGGGTGCCGCTTTCCTCGCTGGCCGAGATCACCGTGGATCGCGGTCCGAACACGATCAGCCGGGAGAACGTGCAGCGGAAGATCGTGGTGCAGGCGAACGTGTCTGGACGCGATCTGGGCAGCACGGTGCAGGCGATTCAGGCGACGGTCGCCCGTGATGTGCAACTGCCGCCGGGCTATTTCGTGGAGTACGGCGGGCAGTTCGAGGCGCAGGCCGAGGCGACCCGCACACTGGGTGCTCTCTCCACGCTCGCCGTCGCCGCGATCTTCCTGATCTTGTTTGCCGAGTTCAGGTCAGGGAAGACGGCGCTGCTGGTGATGGCGAATCTGCCGCTGGCGCTGATTGGTGGGGTGCTGGCCGTCTTCCTGACGGGCCGGATCGTGAGCATCGCCTCGCTGGTGGGGTTCGTGACCCTGTTCGGCATCGCGACACGGAACGGCATTCTGCTGGTCTCGCATTACCGGCAGCTGCTGTCGGAGGGGGCGACGTTCGAGGACGCGGTGGTGCGTGGCTCGCTCGAGCGCCTGGCACCGATCCTGATGACGGCTCTCACGGCAGGGCTGGCACTCATACCGCTGGCACTGGGCGGTGGCGAGCCGGGCAACGAATTACAGACGCCGATGGCGATCGTGATTCTGGGGGGGCTGCTCTCGGCGACGGCGCTGAACATGCTGGTGCTGCCGGCGTTGTACTGGGTGTTCGGCGATCGGGTCGTCGTGGCGGATCAGGCGATGGATCGGATCGAGCCGACGGTCGTGTCGCCACCGGTGCGCGTGGCGATGGTCGGATGAGGTCAGCGCCCGTGCGCTGCTGCTCGTCGCGGCGCCGCTGTTCGCGCACGACATGTTCCTTCGTCTGGAACAGTGCTTTGTGGCACCGAACAGCACCGTGAACGGAGGGCTGTTCAACGGGACGTTCGTCGACGCGGCAACGCTGCACGCGCTCCTGCCGCATCATCGCATGATGGTCGTCAGCACGCTCGCCAAGGTGAACGCTGCGAAGCGATAAATGAGCATGCCGCGCACGACGGAGTGGACAGCACTGATCGATTCCATTCGACGGGATCTGATACTGCTGAAGGATCGATCCGGCGCTGATCTCACGCGCACGGTGATCGAAAACGCCGCTCGCGTCGAGCGCGCGGCCGCGATACGTCAACGCATGATGGACGAGCACGGTTGATCGCACGCGCCGTTCTCGCGCTCGAGTTACGGTACTCGTGCATTGGCTGGCAAGCTGAGCGCCGCACCGCAGCGGTGCGCGTGTTGACTCGCCTGCGACACCACTACACGTTTACGCTACGAAAAGCGCCGACTGTTGTTCACGGCGATCGAAGCGTCGCCAACAGCGGCGCCATGAATCACCCTCGCGACGAATAGCGCGAGAAGAAGCCGATCTGATATCGACGCGGCCGGCCTTCATGCGCCGCGGAGCGGGTTGGATCGACAGCTGGAGCGCTCAACGCGCCCGCGGCTCAGGTGGGTCACGCGTCGCGTACCGCGAACGTGAGTCGCTTCGCAACCGTCTACGCCAGGCACCTCAATGAGGGGCCGCCTCGCGTCTGCGCACAATCCTACCCACACCCCACAACCTGAGCAATCAATGCCGACATCCTCTCGACGGACTTTCACGCTGGTCAGTGCACTACTCATGGCACTGTCTGCGTGCGGAAAGAGCAATCAAGACAAAGCAGACTATACCGCCGCTGTCGACAGTGCCGGTATGACAGCCGCAGGCAGGGATTCCGGCGCGATGGGGGGCATGAGTGGAATGCGCGCGACCAGCGGACGGGACAGCATGCCGGCAATGTCCGGCACTTCGATTATGCCCGGCATGTCGGCGGCGATGACCGCGCACATGGCGGAGATGAATGGCGCGAACGGTGCCAGGATGAAAGTGATGCTTCCGGATCATCGAAAGATGGTCGCTGGAATGCTCGCGCAGATGAACGACCAGATGAAGGGAATGAAAATGTCGGCCAGTCCCGCATGGACCGCGCTCAGCGATTCGATCCGTAGCGATCTGACGGCCATGGCGGACATGAATGCCACGGCACTCGCTGCCATGATGCCGGCGCACGAGATGCGCGTCCGAAATCTCGCAACGATGCACGAGTCGATGATGAAGGGTATGAAGTAATTGTGCGTGCTGGTACACGGCGCTGGCGTCGCCAGACTCCGTCTTACATCACAACTCTCCGACAGGATGACAATGTCTACAATTGAACTTGGAACGAGTCTGCACGAGGCAAGCACGCGTTTCCATGAGTGTATCGAGGCATGCGTTGAATGCGTGATCGCCTGCGAAGTGTGTGCGGATGCGTGCCTCGAAGAGTCAGACGCCGCGGCACTCGTCGCGTGCATTCGCATTGACCGGGATTGCGCCGACGTCTGTGCGGCTGCAATTCGGGTCATGGCACGAGGCGGCCCGCTCTCTGCGGTGTTGTGCGGTGCGTGCGCAGATGCGTGTGATGCGTGCGCCATCGAATGCGACAAGCATGGTGCACAGCATGAGCACTGCCGGACGTGCGCCGACGCGTGTCGGAAGTGTGCGGCAGCCTGCCGGAGTATGGCGGCGCACTGATCTCGGGGGCGGCGCGCCAGTCGATCGCGACTGGCGCGTAGCCGGTGACAGTGCACTCATTGCCGCATAACGATGATAGCGGCGTGATTCGGTGACACTCGGACGGTCAGGTACAAGTATCGTACCGCCACACCCGCACCGATCCCCCGTTTCGCACCTCATGTATGGCCCGTCTCGCTCGCGTCGTGATTCCTGGACTCGCGCATCATGTCACCCAGCGCGGGAATGGTCGCCAACAGGTGTTCTTCTGCGACGCCGACTATGACTGGTATCTGCGGCTCCTGACCGCGTCCTGTGCCGCGAGTCGTGTCTCATGTCTGGCGTACTGCCTGATGCCAAATCACGTACACCTGCTCCTCGTGCCGGGCACCGACGACGGTTTGCGTCGATGCCTGAGCGTGGTGCATCGCGCCTACGCCGGTGCGCTGAACGCACGGCACGGGCGGAGCGGGCACTTCTGGCAGGGGCGCTACGGCTCGGTTCCGATGGATGAACCGCACCTCTACGAAGCCCTGCGTTACGTGCTGCTCAATCCGGTACGCGCACGGCTGGCGCTCACGGCAGACGGTTGGCGATGGTCGAGTGCCCGGGTCTACCTGGCCGCGGAGCGGGATGGGCTCACCAATCCTTGGCGGATGCTCGGCCTGGTCGGTGACATGCGTGCGTATCTCGCCGAACGGCCCGATGCCGTCCGCGTGGAGCGATTGCGGGTGGCGGAGACGATAGGTCGCCCGGCGGCAGAGGCGGATTTTCTGCGCCGCCTCGAACAGGACACGGGCCGGCGACTGCGTCCGCGGCATTCTGGGCCGCCCGCACGGCAGCGTACCGCACGCGATGGCGGTGCGGCGACTGTCACCGGGAATGTCGAAAATGTGCAATGAGTGCACTGTCACCGAGTCGCGCGACGAACGCGATGCGCCGCACGAAATGTGCGGCGCGACCTCTCCGTCAGCGTGCGTCAGGCGGGTATGGTCTGGCGCTGGAGTCGGCTGGCATGCGCATCGCTGCACCACATAGCTTCACGATTTCAGCGGTGTGTTCGATGACTTTTGCGGCGTTCGGTGTGGTGGCCGTGACTTCGGTCTCGAGCAGTGCGAGGTGCGTCTCGATGGTGGCCAGCTGCGCCTGCATGTCTCCCATCTTCGTCGGCCGACTCGAGTCGGTGCGCATCGGTGCCGACGCTGGAGCCGGCGTTGGCTTCGCCAGCATCGAGTCACGCCGCGTTGACCGCGTCATCGCGGCAGCAGAATCCGTGGTCATCGGCATCCGCATCGTCGTGCCAACGGACGACATCTGGGCCTGATGATGGAGCTTCATCTGATCCAGACTCCGTCGCATTTCAGCGGTTGCCGGCCGCGCGAGCTCCGTACTGACCATGTTGGACCGGCTGGCATCGACATTCACCGCGCGTGCAAACGTTGCGAGATTCTCGCCGTACGCCATCGCCAGTGCATGATGCGGACCTGACATTGCAGCTGACATGCCAGACTGTGCCGGCATCGCGCCGGACGGTTTCATGCTCGTGTCACGGGTCGTCGGTCGTACCTGTGCGCCGACCGATGGTGCATGTGCGATAGCGAGCAGGAGCGGCAACACCACGCTCACGATGCGCTGTGGTGAAAAGATTTGCATAGAACCTCGATGTCATGTGTGCAGCACGTATGAGTTCGCTGCGCGAGATGCGCCGACGTCCAATCGTGCAGAGTGTATGACTGCACAGGCCGTGCCGAATCAGGACAGTCTGCGAAGATTGAGCCCAATCAGTGAGGGATTCGTGCACCCGGCGTGCAAACGCAGATCATTTCGGCGATCGCGAACGGATGGCGGACGAGTCGCGAGCGTCAGGCGCAGGAGCACGCCAGACCAATTCCACGCCACTCGAGCACGCTGAGCGTGGCTTTCTTCGGCGCAGTGCATAGCACGGATGGGTGCGGTACGAATCCTGCGGTTGCGCACTCTTGACGTTCGCGCAGCGTGCCGACTGGCGACCTGATGAGACGGTTGGGGCAATCGCGTGCCCGTTTCATCCTCTGGCTGAATACTCATGCGCGCTTCACGTTGTTCGCGCCCGTTCATCGCACCGCTATCTGCAGTGTTCGCGGTCATCACCGGCTGCGGTTCAGGTGCCAGCTTGCCCATCGCAGCGAGCACGGGCCCGGCACCGACACTGCCAGCCGCACGACGCGCGCTGATTCCGACGGTGAACGTGGCTGCTGCGTCCGGGTGGCCGGCAGATGCAGCACCTCAGCCAGCCGACGGACTGGCCGTCACTGCGTTCGCGGCTGGCCTCGAACATCCGAGATGGTTGTACGTGCTTCCGAATGGCGACGTGCTCGTTGCTGAAACGAATGCGCCAAAGCGGCCGGACGATGCAAAAGGGATCAAGGGGTGGTTCTTTAAACGATTCCAGAAGAAAGCCGGCGGCGCGGTGCCGAGCGCTGATCGTATCACGCTGCTGCGCGATACGAACCGCGATGGCGTCGCGGACAAACGATTCATACTCCTCTCCGGACTGCACTCGCCGTTTGGTATGGTGTTGGTGAACGGCGACCTGATCGTGGCCAACACCGATGCGCTCGTGCGATTTCCGTATCGGGACGGCGACACGGCGATCATGGCGCCCGGCGTGACGATCACGGCGCTCCCGGCCGGAACCATCAACCATCACTGGACGAAGACGGTCACGGTGTCGCCGGATGGGCAGACGCTGTTTGTCGCCGTGGGATCGAACAGCAACGCCGCTGAGCATGGCATGGCAGTGGAGGAGGAGCGGGCGGCGATCTGGGCAGTGGATGCGGCAACAGGTTCGCACCGCGTGTTCGCGGCGGGCCTGCGCAATCCCGTGGGACTGGCGTGGGAACCGACCACCGCCACCCTGTGGGCGGCGGTCAATGAACGCGATGAGATTGGCAACGATCTCGTGCCGGACTACATGACCGCCGTTCGCGCCGGCGCATTCTATGGCTGGCCATACAGCTACTTCGGAGCGCACGTGGATGCGCGTGTCAACCCACGCCGGCCGGATCTGGTGGCGAGTGCCATTGTGCCGGACTATGCGCTTGGTGCGCATACCGCGTCACTTGGTCTCGCCTGGTCCGGCAGTGACATGCTGCCGGCGCAATTCAGGAGCGGGATGTTTGTCGGACAGCATGGGTCGTGGAATCGCAAACCTCGGAGCGGCTACAAGGTCATCTTCGTGCCGTTCGATCGCGGTGTGCCCTCAGGCCCGCCGTCAGATGTGCTGACAGGATTCATCAGCGCGACCGGCAAGGCGATGGGCAGGCCGGTTGGCGTCGCGATGGATAGGCGTGGCGCACTGCTGCTGGCGGACGACGTTGGCAACGTGATCTGGCGGGTGCACGCCGCATCTCCGCGGTAACCGCTCGCGGAAGGAAGCTGGCCCCCTGTCCTGCCTCCCTGCTCAGCCAATGCGTTGCATGGCCACGGAGGTGGACTAGAGATCGACCGACCCATATTCGTTGGGCATTTTCGGCGGAGGTGTGCGATCGAGCGGTCTGCCTGCTGGCGGAGCAGCGGCCGGCGCATGCGACGCAGTGGGCCGCCGTGGCGCGATGCCGTCCTCCCGACTCACGTAGCCTCCGCGCGAAATCATATTGAGACGGAGCGCACGGCGACGTTGCCGGCGACGTTCCGTCCCCGGACCTGTCCCCCGCGAGGCAGCGACCCTCTGAATTCGCGTGACATCGCCGGCTTTCCCTCTCCTAACCCGTCGGGCAGCAATGACTTAGGCTCACCACCCGGAGCCTTGGGTTGATGGGATCGCGGGTTCGACCCATCAGGCACTCACTTCGCCGAGGCCCCCGACCGCCGACGGCGCTTCAGCCCGATCAGCGCTGCCAACACGCCCACGACCGCTGGCGCAACGGTCTCCGGCCACAGGTCGAAGCGATTCCGGGAGCGGAACTCGCGCGTCGCCTGCGCCACCTGAGCCCGTCGCGCTGACGACCGATCGTACCGGATCGGGATCATCGCACCGGGCACCAGCGGTGCCGTCGACGCCGAGTCCACCGTATCGACGGCGCGGACCGAGTCGAGTCCGGGGCCCGGCACGTACGTCAGCTCGACCTCCGTGTACGGCACCGTCAGATGGCGCCCGTCCAGGATCGAGCTTCTCGTGCTCCAGTGCGGCGTATGCGTCACATGCACGATGTCGCCGATCACCGCCGACGTCGCTGTGGCCGGCGACGCTGCCGGCACACCACCAACGAAGAAGAGCGGCCAGGCGCTCACCAGCCACGCCAGCGAGGCGATCAGCAGCGCGACATTGCCGAACGTTCCCGCAACCAGCATCAGCACCAGACCACCGAAACTCCAGAGCAGCCAGGTGCCGTTGCGCTCCCCCATGTGCGCGCGCAGGTCGCGCAGCCGATACCGCGCGGTGCGGTCAGCGAGGCCGATGGTGATCCGTGGCCATGAGCGGAGATAGTGCAGCGACACGGTATCGCCGACGTGCGCCGCATCGTACCGCGACGGTGACGCGCGCACTCCCGCGATGATTTCCGGTGATCCGGGTGGTGTGTAGCGCGAATGCAGAAGGAGTACACGCTCGACGTAGGGTTCGTCAGGGATGGCGAGTCTCGTATAGAGGCTCACCGTCTCCTGCTTCCGCACGATGACGCCGGAGATACCGACGGCGGCCTGGTCATACCAGACCAGGGCGAGGACGAAGAGGACCACCGGAACGACGAGCAGGAGCACGCAGCCGATCGAGACCGCGCCGCGTCGGCTGAGTCGCGCGCGGCAGTCAGCGCGGGGAGCATCGGGTGAGTGCGGCCGGATGAGCATGCGCGACGAGCCTCGACGTGGGGGGGCTCCGTCGCGGCGGAGGACGTGGGTGCAGCGGCGGTTGGTCTCTGCTGCTGTCCTGGGTGTCGACCGCGAACATACCACCTGGGTTCCCCGCGGACGAGCGGTCCACCATTTGTGGCGGGATGTCACCCGGTGGCGGCTGTCAGCCTGACGAGGCTGCTCACGCCCCGACCGGCACGACGTCTCGATGCTGCACCCTTCAGCGCGAGATCGTGATCGGCACCAGGCTACTCGCGTTCCCACCGCCGCTGACGCGAACCAGGACCGGCTGCGACGCTGCGGCGTTGGTGTATGTGATCGTCGCGGTCGGGGTGAGGACGCTCGTGGTCTGCTCGCCGAGCAAGGCGCCGGTGGTGGCGTTGCGGAGCTGGATCGTGATCGCACGCGACGCCGACGTGGCCGAGATGACCAACCGCTGCCCTGACGTGATCGCCGGAACGATGTTCACATCGCGTGTCCGGCAGTCGCGCGTGATGGCGGTGCTGAATGACACACCAGTAGTTGCAAACGTCCCGATGCAGTCATGCTGCGGATCGGGGTTGAGTGCGGTGGTCACCGAGTACGTGCCGGCAGTGGTCGCCGGCGCCGTGACGAGGAAGCCGAAGCTCCCCGCTCGAAGCACCACGATGGCGGATACTGCGGTTGCACCGACGGGAAGCGATCGCAAGTCGCTCCCGATGTTCAGCGGCACGAGCTGGGACCGAATCGTCGGCGTGAGCTGGATTGAATACGACGTCGTTGACGCGACCGTGACGGAATACTGATTGGCGACGCGGAAGCCGTAGAGGTTCTGGCATGTCGTCGAGTCGATGCGCCCAGTGAACGTCGTCCCGAGTTGTACGGGCGTGACGACACTGCACGGGGTCGGTGTGGGGGTTGGTGTTGGTGTTGGTGTTGGTGTTGGTGTTGGTGTTGGTGTTGGTGTCGGGGGCGGTGTTGGTGTCGGGGGCGGTGTTGGTGTCGGGGGTGGTG
>JANPFJ010000540.1:0-2986 GCA_031423355.1 Gemmatimonadaceae bacterium
ACCTGGATCCCGCCCACACGCGTGTGCAGGATCTCGGTGGTCGGCGACTGCAGCGCCTTCACGTGACTCTGCTCCGCCATCAGCAGCGCCACGCGCCATTCCGCGAACGCACCGCGCGCCAGCTTGCCGATCTGCACGAAAAGGCCGGTCAGCGCATCAGTGTTCCCCACGCGACGCCCATACGGCGCATTGCTGCACCAGAGCCCCGACTCGGCTGGCGGCTCGATCGCATCGAGCGTGACCTGCTCGAACTGAATCATCTTCTCCACGCCAGCGCGCGCAGCGTTCTCGCGCGACATGCGAATTGCCCCCGGATCACGATCACTGCCAACGATCGGCAGCTCGGCCACATCTTCGCCGGCGGCCTTGGTCGCGCGGCGAAGGTTCGGCAGCACATCGCGATCGGCACCGGGCCAGTGCTCGAAGGCGAAGGGGCGTGACCGGCCCGGTGCCTGCTTGCGCGCAATCATCGCCGCTTCGATCGGAAACGTCCCCGAGCCACACATCGGATCGAGGAAGGGCTGAGTGCCGTCGTAGTCGCAGGCCAGCAGGCAGGCGGCGGCAACCGTTTCGCGAAGCGGCGCCTTGGCGACGGCCTGTCGGTAGCCACGCCGATGCAGCAGCTCGCCCGAGGTGTCGGCGCTGACGGTGCAGATGTCGTTCACGATGCGCACCAGGATCCGCTGCGCTTCCTCGGTCTGCGCGTCTTCGTCATCGGCGTCGGTCAGTCGCACCACGGGTGCATCAACACTGAAGAACTTCGAGATCTGTCGCACGATTCGCTCGGCCACCGCGTCCGAGTGATAGAGGCGCGACTTGCGACAGGTGACGCGCACCGAGATCGGCTGACCGGGGAGCAGGACTTTGCCCCACGGCAGCCGGGCGGCCCCCTTTTCGAGATCGGCGAAGCCCTGCGCCTTGAACTCGCCGAGGCGCACGATGACGCGTGAGGCTGTGCGGAGCCAGAGGTTCGCCAGGGCGATGGTGCGGAAGTCGGCCGAGAAGGCGACCCCGTCCGGAGTCGGCGGCTCGTGCGGAATGTCGAGTGCGGCGAGCTCGGCCGCAGTGACAGGGGCGAGACCGGGGGCGGTGATCGCGAAGGCGGACCAGATGGTAGACACAGGGCCCAAGCTAGTGGCATTGAGGCACTTCGGCGGCCGCGAAGAACGCGCCAACGGGGGCCGCGGCAGCACCGCGACCCCCGTTATAATGCTATTAAAGCGCGATCGATTGACTGTTTTCCTTACTTCGCGGGCTTCGCGGTGTCGGCCGTCGGCTTGGCCGAGTCCGTCATGGCCTTCGGCGCGGTGGAATCGACTTTCGCGGTCGATTCCGTTGGTGCCACGGTCGGGGTCGCGTTGGCCGGCGCGGTCGTGTCGGTCACAGCTGGCGTCTCTGCTGGCTTGTTGCAGGCGGCGAGGGCGACAGCGGCAAAGGTAGCGACGGTGATGGTGCGGATGTTCATCTGAAAATCTCCCAATTGGTTGGAGGGTGCGTATGGGAGAGGCGGAAGGGCGGAGAAATTGCACACCGCCTCTCCGGCGACCCGATCCTGCAGCGCGTCACCCCGCGCTACGCACCCCTGGGCCGCGCCGCCAGCGAACGGCACGCAGACCGAGCAACACCGCAAACAACCCGAAATACACCACCGGCCAGAACGTGTCTTTCTTGACGGCCCACAAGTAGTGCGTGGTGGCCGTGATCGCGACAACGTACGTCAGCTGGTGCAGCCGCTTCCACTTCACGCCGCCCAGCTTCTTCGCCACCCAGTTCGGTGACGTGATCGCCAGCGGCACCAGAATCAGCCAGCTGAGCATGCCGATGGTGATGTACGGCCGCTTCAGGATGCTGGTCCAGATCTCGCCGAACCGCAGCTCGAGATCGAGCCCGAAGTAGATCAGCATGTGCATCGTGGCGTAGAAGAACACGAACAGCCCCATCATGCGGCGCCAGGTGGCCAGCCAGGCCCAGCCGGTGATCTGGCGCAATGGCGTGATGGCCAGCGTGTAGATCAGGCTGCGCAACGCCAGCTCGCCGGTGTTGATCTCGAGGATCTTCACCACGTCGCCATCGATGCGGTCGGTGAGCAGCGCGTACACCAGCCAGACGGCCGGCGCCAGCAGGATGATGAACGCGACGGGCTTGAGCGCGCGCCCGATGCGCGGGCCCTTCGGACGCGCGCGCGCTGGTGCCGCAACTGCCGATGTCACAGCCCGTTGCTCAAAAGTTGCGACGCAGATCCATGCCCGCGTACATCGACGCCACCTGCGCCTCGTACCCGTTGAACATCAGCGTCGGCTTGCGGAGAATGTCACCCAGCTTGCGCTCACGTGCCTGACTCCAGCGCGGATGATCGACCGTGGGATTCACATTGGCGTAGAAGCCATATTCGTCGGCCGCCGCCCTCATCCAGGTGGTGTTCGCCGGCCGATCGGTGAACTTGATCTTGACGATCGCCTTGATGTTCTTGAACCCGTACTTCCACGGCACCACCAGTCGCAGCGGCGCGCCATTCTGGTTGGGCAGCGTCTTGCCGTACATGCCGGTGGCCAGGAATGCGAGCGGATTGAGCGCTTCGTCCAGCCGCAGCCCTTCGATGTAGGGCCATTCGATCGTCGCCCGCCGCTGACCGGGCATCCGACGGGGATCGTATAGCGTAGTCATCTCGATGTACTTCGCCGATGGCAGCGGCTCGGCACGACGGATCACATCTGCCAGTGGAATGCCGCGCCACGGAATCACCGCACTCCACGCCTCGACACACCGAAAGCGATAGGTGCGATCTTCAACACGACTCGGCTTGAGAAAGTCATCGAGCGGCATGTCACCAGTCTTCTTCGCCATCCCTTCGATCTTCACCGACCAGGGACGCGCCTGAAACTGCTGCGAGTTCGCTTTCGGATCTTCCTTGTCGGTGCCGAACTCGTAGTAGTTGTTGTAGCTGGTGACCTTCTCTTCATCGCTCACCTCGTCGCCCTGCTGCGCC
>JANPFJ010000541.1:0-2337 GCA_031423355.1 Gemmatimonadaceae bacterium
TCGTCCGTCACGTCGCGCGTGCGACGCTAGACAATGAACGGATCGACGATAGCCAATACCTGGGCCATCGTGAGCGGCTCATCAAAGGCTTCCGTAATCGCCTTGATGCTCGCGACGGACGTAATGGTCGTGGCGTTGAGATCGCCGTGTACGGTATTGTCTTCGCCCGCGTACACCGCAGCCGTACCCGGAATATCCGTGATCGCCTGCGTGATCCATCCCTTGTTGGGCTCAAGATCGTTAAACGCCCCGCGTAGCCGCCGCACTTCCGCGGCGTGCCGGGCCTCCACCGAATGGATGCTCAGTGCGGCCTGTAACGTGTCCTTATATGGCTGTAACGTGGGTGCTTGCCCCTTGTACGCGCGCACGCCCGTGTCCTCAAATGCTTGGGCAACCGCGGTAAACGTGGCGTAGTTGGAGAACACATCAGCGTACGGCCCGCTATTGCTGCCGTCACCCGCAGTAAAGTCAAAGGTGGGTTTTGGACGTGCCGCGGCGCCCAGCGCAGCTCGCAAATAGTCGACGTGAATGTTTTCGTGCGACTGAATGGTTTGAAAGATCACCCGATCCGCTGACGGGATGAGACCGGCGGTGCCTACGTGCAAAAACGTGTGAGGGCGATCACACAGGGAGTCGACGGTCCGGGAACCGTACGTTGCATTAGCAGTATCAATTGTTGTTCGCCTCAGTGATTCAGACGTCACCTCATGTCGAGAGCCAAGGCCATGTCTGCCGCATTTTCGCGGTCCGTGCGTTCGGCGTGCGCGATCGCGGTCCCACTTTCGCTCCTCGGCGCATGTAGTGGTGATGGTCCGCAAGTGCCAACCACGTTTACGCCGACCGCAAGCACGCAGGTATCGGCTCTTGTCGGCAGCACCCTATCTTCGGTGCCTTCGGTTACGATTGCCGACGCGAAGGGGCGTGCTGTCGAGGGCGTATTGGTGCGTTGGAAAGTCCGCGCAGGCGGGGGACACGTGGTGAACGACACCGTGCGAACACGAGCCAGCGGCGAGGGAACGTCTGGCGGATGGGCGCTCGGTGGGCTTGCCGGTGTGCAAATGCTGCAGGCGACGGTGGACGGACTGGCGCCGATCACCTTCACGGCTGTAGCGGCACCTGGACCGGCGGCGATGCTGGTCAGCCTCAGCTCCGACGCGCAGCGTGCCACCGTCAACACGGCCGTAGCCGCTCCACCGAGCGTGCGCGTCGAGGACAGCTTCGGCAACGCCCTTGCTGGGGTTCCAGTGACGTTCAGCGCTGCCTCTGGTTCCGGTGTGATCGTCGGAACGGAACACGTCACAAACGCCGCAGGCATCGCGAGTGCGGTGAGCTGGACACTCGGCACCACGAGCGGCCCGCACTTTGCGCGCGCAACGGTGGCCCACACCTTGCAAGCGACGATTGTTGCGACAGCCGTCGCGGGCACGCCAGTGACGCTCGTCAGACTTGGTATCGACAATCAGCAAGGCGTCAGCAATGCACCGATTGCGGAACCACCCGGCGTGCGGGTGAGCGACCAGTATGGCAATCCGGTGGGCGACGTTCCCGTTTCTTTCAGGACACGACCCGGCTCAGGCAGTGTATCGACCGATCTCGTCGCAACTGATCCAGCGACTGGTACTGCCTTTGTCCGCAACTGGACTCTCGGCACGGCGACGCAGCAGACGCTGATCGCAACCAGCGCGATGCTGCCGGACAAGTCGGTCACCTTCCGCGCGTCCGTGGTGGCGTCGTCGTTTGATATCGACGTGCGTTTCATCGGCGACGGCGGCACGCCACAACAGCGCAACGCCTTTATCAGAGCCGCGGCAAAGTGGCGTCGCGTGATCGTGGGCGATGTGCACACCATGCGCGTCAGCGAAGTGGCCGGCTACTGCGATACATGGATTCCGGCGATTGATGAGACGATCAACGACGTGGTCATCTTTGCGCGCATTCGTTCCATTGATGGCGTTGGGAGAACGCTCGCGCAAGCTGGCCCGTGTTCGTATAGCACCGTGTCAAACCTCACGCTGTACGGCTTGATGGAGTTCGATGAGGATGATCTTCCAGGGATGATCGCCAACAGCACCCTTGATGATGTGGCGCTGCACGAGATGGGCCACGTGCTCGGCATCGGCACGCTCTGGAGTTTTCGTCGCGATCTGCTCGTTGATCGCGGTGGAGCAGACCCCTACTTTGTCGGCGCCAGTGCGCGCGCGGAGTTTGCCGCAGTCAGCGGGCTCACGTACGCTGGCCTGTCAGTTCCTGTCGAGAACAGCGGTGGTGCGGGCACGCGCGACGCACATTGGCGGGCCAGCGTGCTCGGCCGCGAGCTCATGCAAGGGTACGCGCGAG
>JANPFJ010000542.1:0-44875 GCA_031423355.1 Gemmatimonadaceae bacterium
GCTCGTCGATCAGGCGGCGGTTCTCCGTCTGTCGGAAGCGGGTGCCGAGCGGCGTGAACGCCTTGACTCCCCAAACGAAAAAGGCGGTGCACGCCGCGATTGCCGCGACGAACAACACGCCTTCGAGAAGAATTACGAACACTGGTTCAGGCTCCGTCCGGGCTCGGGGACGCACGATGGCGCGTCCTGTCCGGTATCACAAGACTGACGACGTGGTGATTCAGAAAGTTTCAGGTCCGCAGCGCGCGCGGTTGCGAGTCGAACAAACGCCGGCGTTGAGGTTACAAATGAGCGTGCATGAAGTCTACGCTACGCGGCCACACTGATGCCCAGTGGGTTTCAGCACCATCCTCTCTGGAGTCTCAATGCTTTCACTCTCGCGTCTTCGGTTCACCCCGATTGCCGCTGTGCTCGGTGCCCTCGTCGCCTGCAGCGATCCCCTGGCACCGTTCCAGCCGGAGGTGTCGAACACCACGGATTCGTTTGCGTTGCAGGCTACCGGCGTCAGCGGACTGAGCAGCACGAAATCGTACTCGTGGAGCAACACCGGATCACGTGCGACGATCAACCACTCGACGACGACCAGTGCGGGTACTGTGCAGCTGACTGTCCGTGACGCCGCGGGCGCGGTCGTCTATGATCGGGGGCTGGTACCGAGCCTGAACGAACCGACGACCGCAGGCACTGCCGGCACCTGGACGGTACAGCTCCGGATGACCGGGTACTCAGGGACTGTGAACTTCCGCGCCCAGAAGCTCTAGGCTTCGCCTCGAACCGTGTCAGCGTCCGAGTTCGAAGCGGAGTGCCGACTCCAGCGGTGAGTGCTGGAACTCGAAACCTGCGCCCTGAAGCCGAACCGGCAGTACCCGTTGTCCGTGCAGAATTGTCGCCTCTGCCATCTCGCCGAACAGGGCACGGAGCGCCACCGCTGGCACGGGGAGCATCGCGGGTCGCGAGAGCACCCGCCCGAGGGTGGTGACGAACTCGCGATTCGGCACCGGCTCGGGTGCGCAGAGGTTGTAGACACCCGATGCGGTCGAGCTCATGAGCAGGTGGTAGAGCGCACCGACCTCATCATCCAGGGAAATCCAGCTCATCCACTGTGTGCCGGCGCCCAGCGGTCCGCCGAGTCCCAGCTGGAATGCCGGGAGCATCTTGGCCAAGGCACCACCGGTGGCAGAGAGGACGATGCCGGTTCGAGCGATTGCGACCCGAACGCCCGCCTCCGTGGCCGGCCTGGTTTCGCTCTCCCATCGATCGCACACATCGGCGAGAAATCCGGAGCCTTTTTTCGAGTGTTCATCGACCAGCATAGAGCCAGTATCGCCGTAGTAACCCACCGCTGACGACGATACGAGAACTTCAGGCGGTCGCTTCATCTGGAGCATGGCCGAGACCAGTGTCTTCGTTCCGAGCATGCGACTGGCAGTGATCCGGCGCTTGTGCTCCATGGTCCAGCGCTCACCCACGTTGGCGCCGGCCAGATGCACCACCGCGTCTACCCCCTCCATCGACTCCGGATCGAGCTCCTGCGTTTCCGGATTCCAGCCGATGTCGCCACGGGTCACCTCCGGCGTCCGGGTGATCCAGCGCACCGTGTGCCCCCCCGTGCGCAGGAACCAGGTGAGCGCCGAACCGATCATTCCGGTACCCCCCGTAATCGCGATCGTGCGGCGCGGCTGGTCCCCAAAAACGAGGTGCCGCTCGAGGTCGGCGCGGGTCCGCGCGTGCCGGAAGTCGAACAGCTGCTCGAGCTGCCGCCGAACGAACCACCCACCGCCGATGTCGCCGAGAACGCCCAGCGGCAGGTCGTAGTCGATCTGGTCCACGAGGAAGCTGGTGCCGTCGGGTGCCGGCTCCATCACGTGCGAGTGCTCCCAGCGGGCGAATGGCCCTTCCTTCTGCACATCGGTGAATCGCGATCCCGCGACGTATCCCCGATGCTCCATCAGCAACCGCTGGTGCAGCAGGCCGCCCGCCAGCGGAACCTCGACTTCGACGCGGCTGCCGTCGGTGATGCCGCCCGTCCGGGACACGACCCGTGTACGCTGCCAGCCGGGGGTGAGGCGCTCGAATGCACCGGGTCGTTCGTGCCAGTCGAAGAGGGCTCGCGACGAGACCGGCATGGGGCTGCGACGGATGAATTGCGGCACGGCGATTCCCGGAAGAAAGGCTCTCGGAGCGCGCGGCGCTGCCGCCCGGACTCCTACCCCTGAACGCCGCTGACCGCCGGTTCGGGTTCCGCGTTGGCCATTGTCTGGGCTGACTGGGTCGGGTCGGCGTCGACCGTAGCGTCGACCGACGGCGCGTCGGCGAGTGGCGCATCGACGACGGCGTCCACGACAACCTCGCCGGGAATTGGCGGCAGAGTCATGCCCGCACGCGCCGCGAGGCGCTCGCGCTCTTCGCGGTCCGCGAGCGACCGCAGCATCGCGTCCACCACGGGGCTCTGCAGGTAACGGCCCTTTTCCCACCCCTCGACGATGCCTTTCGGCAAGCCGTGCAGCAGTTCACCCAGCTGCGCGGCACTGAGACCAAGCGACTCGCGGAAGTGCTTGATGTCCTTGCCGGTCAGCAGCGTGTGCTGCGTCCGCATGGTGAGGATGGCCTCCCGCTCCGCCTCTTCGCGCTGCTCCACGGTGTGCTGCTTGTCGCCGCACTTGTTGCACTTGTACATGCGGCGATCAACGCGCGCCGTCATGCTGCTCAGTCGGATGGTGACTTCTTCGACGGCAAGCGCGTAGTGCCCGCCACAGCGGCGGTGCAGGTGACCTTCGAGGGAGAGCTCGGACATGCACCCAATCTAACGGCGCAGGTCAGACTGTCGCCATCCGGTTCTGCGCGACGGCGTTCTGCAGCGCCTCCGCGATGTCGTGCAGTGGGAGCACTTCGACGGCCGCGCCCACCTTGATCGCTTCCTTGGGCATGCCGAAGACCACACAGGACGCTTCATCCTGCGCGATGGTGTGGGCCCCGGCCTCGCGCATCTGCAACAATCCCTTGGCGCCATCAGCGCCCATGCCAGTGAAGATCGCACCGATGGCATTGCGACCGGCATGCTTGGCGACGCTGGAGAAGAGGATGTCGACGGCGGGCCGCTGATGATGTACCCGCGGGCCATCCTTCACCCGCACCTGATACTGCGCGCCGGACAGCGTGAGCATCATGTGGAAGTTGCCTGGTGCGACCAGCGCGACGCCAGGCACCACCGCGTCGCCGTCCTTCGCCTCGCGAACGTCGAGCGCGCAACAGCTGTTGAGCCGCTGGGCAAACGACGCCGTGAATTTCTCGGGCATGTGCTGGCAGATCACGATCCCGGGCATCGCGGCGGGCAGCCGCGTCAGCACCGCCTCGAGCGCCTGCGTTCCACCGGTCGATGCACCAAGGGCGATGATCTTGTGCGTCATCGACAGGCCCGAGAGCGACGGCGTCGGTCGCGCGAGACTCGGGCCGCTGGCCACCGGGTCGACGCGCTTCTGCAACCGGGCACGCGACGCGGCGCGAATGCTCTGCACCAGTTGTCGCGAGATATCCGGCACCGACATCGCCGAGCCCGGCTTGCCGATGACATCTACAGCGCCGAGCGAGAGCGCGCGGATTGCCGCATCGCTGTTGGCCGGCGTCAGCGAGCTGACGATGATCACCGGCACCGGATAATGCTTCATCAGCTTGGCGAGGAACGAGAGGCCATCCATCCTCGGCATCTCGACATCGAGCGTGATCACATCCGGCTTGAGGCTGATGATCTTCTCGCGTGCCGCATAGGGGTCGACGGCCGTTCCCACGACGGTGATGTCGTCGTAGCGCGACAGCTCCTCGGTGAGCAGCTTCCGCACGAGGGCGGAATCGTCGACCACCAGGACCTTGATCACGCGCCGACCAACGCAGACGCCGAGGAAGCTGGCGCCGCCACGGTCTCGCCGAGGCTGAAGATCGCGAGCAGCGCTTCCCCTTCGTCCATCTGAAGCCTGGTGAAGGCCTGGCGCACTTCGCCAGCCCGGGCGCCAAAGGGCGCGTCGCCCGCGTCGATGGGTGCATCGAGGCGGTAGACGGCCTTCGCGCCATTGATCAGCGGCAGGACGTTCCCCGTGACCACGTTCGCCAGCTCGCCGAGCGCATCGCGCTGGACCTGCACGTCCGGGGCCGCGGCCGCACCGAGCATGTTTTCCGCGAGTGCGGACAGAATGCCCGCCGTCACGCCCACCACCACGCGACCCTCGCCCGCACCGCGAAAGGCGACGCTGACGGTTGCCGCCAGCGGCAGGAACTCGGCACCTTCGACACTGCCCAGCTCCGGGAACAGGAGGGCCAGCGACTCAAAAGTCGAAGTCGCCGCTTGGCACAGAGATGTCGTTGCTGGCTGCTGCATGCGTAAGTCCGGTGACCTCGAGGATGGTATTGCGGAGCTGTTCGGGAGTGAACGGCTTGTGCACGATCTCAACGCCGTGGGCCCGCAGTCGGGCGAGGCGGGTGTCACTGCTCTCGGTGCTGACAATGATGACCGCCAGTGCACGCCACTCTTCACTGGCGCGAATGCGTGTCAGCAGTTCTTCACCGTCCATCACCGGCATGTTCACATCCAGCAACGCGAGGTCGACCCAATGCTCGCCGAGCTGCTCGAGCGCCTCAACCCCGTTGGCGGCCTCGTACACCTCGCCCAGCGGAATCCCGCACAGTGACAGTGTGCGACGGATCATCGCCCGCATCACACCGCTATCGTCGACGATCAGCACGTTCAGTGTCATACTCTACCTCAGGGAAGCGACGGCAGGCGCAGCCGGAAATGACGACGCCTCGGGCGAAAGCACGCGCAGCGTGCCATTGGTACGCAATTGCACGAGTCCGGTGGCGACATTGACCGACACGGTGCGCGACTGCCCCATGCCACCGGTGTCGTCGGCGTGAATCAGCACGCCATTCTTCCAGAGCAGCTTGCGCAGTGTGAGCATATTGCGCTTGCCGATCTGAAACGTGTCCTCCGAGTCGGCGCGGCCGGAGAAGGAACCTCCGGCGACACTGACCGTCATCCGTTCCTTGCGCGCCCCGAGCCGGTAGCACTCCTTGAACAGCAATGGCACACCGGTGTCGACGAACATCGCGGGCTGGGCCTTCCCCTTCGCCTCATCGATCTGCGAAGTGGGCAGCATGACGTGCAGCAAGCCGGCAACTTTCGCCACCGGGTCATGCACCACGATGCCAAGGCAGCTGCCGAGCGCATACG
Source organism: Gemmatimonadaceae bacterium (assembly GCA_031423355.1). Lineage (GTDB taxonomy): Bacteria > Gemmatimonadota > Gemmatimonadetes > Gemmatimonadales > Gemmatimonadaceae > JACMLX01. The sequence continues at coordinate 5,222 of JANPFJ010000542.1, forward strand.
TGATGAGGGTCTCCTCCGGCTTGTCGGACACCTTGATGTCCGCCATGCCGATGATCACCGGGCGCGTCGAAACGATGGTCTCGCTGATGCTCATTTCGCGTACACCGCCGGCTGGACGTAGCGGTACCTGTGCTCGATGGCGGTCAGGCTCTCCGAGTGGCCGATGAAGAGATGGCCGCCGGGTGCCAGCAGCTGCCAGAATCGGTCGACCAGGCGCGTGACGGTCGGTTTGTCGAAGTAGATCATCACGTTGCGGCAGAGGATGAGATCGAATGGTCCCTGCATCGGCCAATCGGCCATCAGATTGAGGAGCGCGAAGCTGATCGGCGCGCGAAGCTCCGGCACCACGGTGCCACCACCGTCTGGTGTTGCCCCAAACCAGCGCTTGCGCCGCACCTCCGACACATCGGCAAGTTGCTGCGCGCTGTAGGTCCCCTGTTTTGCCGCCGCCACGACCTTGGTGCAGATATCCGTCGCCAGAATCCGCACGTCGTACCGTGGCGGCAGTGATTCCCGCAGCAGCATCGAGAGGGTGTAGGGTTCTTCACCGCTCGAGCAGCCGGCACTCCAGATCCGCAACGGCTTGCCGGTCGCCTGAACGGCGGGCAGAATCCGGTCCAGGAGGAAATCGAAGTGCGCCGGTTCGCGGAAAAAATCCGTCTTGTTGGTGGTCAGCAGATCGATCAGCCGGACCATCTCGTCCCCGTCCGACTCCGCCTCGACGGCATCGAGATACTCGCTGAAGCTCGGGATGCGCCGGTCACGCAGCCGCTTCGCGACCCGCGAGCGGACGAGGCCTTCCTTGCCGACAGGTATCGCAAGCCCGGCCCGCTCATACGCAATGCGACGCACCCGCCGGAAGTCGTCTGGCGAGAGGTCAGGTGCGCTGGCGAGCGACTCGGAGCTGGAGAGCGACGGCATGGAGCGGAGGGAGCGGGGAAACGAATGATGGAGCGCACGAAGGCGATCGCGTCCTGCTGCGCCGCGGACGCGATCAGGAGGAGCGTGACCGGATGGCGGCGAGAGGCGACGCGAGCGAGCGGGCCGAGATCAGGTCCCCTGCGCGAGTGCCGGCATCGAGGTGATCGCCGCCACTTCGTCGGTCGAAAGCACACGTTCGATGTCGAGCAGCAACCGAAGGCGGCCGTTCGACTTGCCGAGGCCAAGCAGGAACTCGGTGTGAAATTCCGCGCCAAAGTCCGGCGTTGGATCGATGTCTTCCGACGCAATGCTCGCCACTTCGGAGACCTTGTCCGCCACCACGCCGATCTGCACGCCATCGACCTGGACGACGATCATGACCTGCTCAGGTTCCGTCGCGGGAGGCATGCCGAACTTCTCGCGCAGATCCATGATCGGGATCACTTTTCCGCGAAGATTGATCACGCCGCGAATGTAGGGCGGCGTTCGCGGCACACGCGTAACCGGCATCATGCTGATGATCTCCTGCACGCGCAGGATTTCGACACCATACTCTTCGCCGGCGAGGAAAAACGTCAGGTACTTGCCGCCAAGCGATGTGGCGCGATCAACGGTGCTGGCCATGCGGTCTCCAGAGAAGTCAGGGGTACGGACGGGCGGCGTGGGTGCACCGTCTCGATGAGTATCGTCGGCGGGTTCGAGCCGCTGAAGTGTGCGTCAGGCGGCCTGCGACAGTGCGAGCGGGCGGGGGGCACCAGTGCGCGCCAGCAGTGTCATGCGCGCAACATCGATGATCAGTCCAACGCGTCCATCACTCAGAATCGCACCGCCGGAAATGCCGGGTACTTCACCCACGCCCTCCCCGAGCGCCTTGGCAACGACCTGCTGCTGGCCCAGGAGCTGGTCGACCAGCAGCGCCACGCGCTGTTCACCGTCGCCGATGATCATCAGGATGGCCTCGCAGGGATTCATCACGGCACCGGAAATGCCGAACATCTGATGGAGCCGCACCACCGGCAGGACTTCGCCACGCAGCATCACGACTTCACCACCAGGCGGAATCGTCGACAGCATGCCGGGTTCCGGACGGAAGCTCAGTGAGATACTCGTCAGCGGCACGATGTAGCGCTCATCGCCGACGCGAACGAGCATGCCGTCGGTCACGGCGAGCGTGAGCGGCAGACGAATCTGAAAGGTCGTTCCCTGGCCGAGGACGGAGTGGATATCGATCCGCCCGCGAATCGATTCGATGTTGCGACGCACGACATCCATGCCGACACCGCGCCCGGAGATGTCCGTCACCGTCTCGGCCGTGCTGAAGCCCGGCGCGAAAATGAGGCCGTTGATCTCCGAATCGGTGAGCGACTGATTCGGCGAGACAAGACCCTTTTCGATCGCCTTTGCCAGAATCCGGTCGCGATTGAGCCCGCGTCCATCGTCACGCAGTTCGACGATCACGCTCCCGCCCTGCTGGAAGGCAGCCAGCTTCACGCGTCCCGCGCGCGGCTTCCCGGCCCGCTCACGATCGGCGGGCCCTTCGACACCATGATCGACCGCGTTGCGCACCATGTGTACCAGCGGATCTGCGATGGCGTCGACCATGTTGCGATCGAGCTCCGTCTCCTCGCCGTCGGTCACGAGCTCGACCACCTTGCCAGCCTTCAGTGCCACATCGCGCACCAGTCGCGTCAACTTCTGGAAGGTCGACTTCAGCGGCACCATCCGCATCGACATGCTCAGGTCCTGCAGTTCGCGCATGATCTTGCCGGCGTGCGACACCTTCTTCACGAGCTCGTGCTGACCGCTCTCGGCGACGGCCGGGTCGGCGGCGATCATCGACTGGGCGATGACGAGCTCGCCGACCATGTCGATCAACCGGTCGAGGCGGTCGGTGCGGACGCGGACCGAGAGATCGGCTTCGGTCTTCGATCCGACACGTGCGGTGGTGCTCCGTGCGCCGGCATCGGCCGGCGACTCGGTCTCGGCGCGGGGTGACGCGTCGGCCGCGCGCCATTCCGGCGTCGGCGCAGTCGGCACCGCGGCACGCGTCGTGACGCCAGCCAGCACGGCGTCGACGTTCAGCAGATCGTGCATCAGGTCGACGTAATCCGTCGGCAGCGCAATCGGCTGCTGTGTCTGCACTGACGCTTCGACCGCGACCAGGAATTCGCCGAGCACGTCGTTGGATCGCAACGAGAGGTTGGCGACCGCTTGTGTGTACGGCAGTTCCCGGTCGCGCACGCGGCTGAGCAGCGATTCGGCATGATGGGCAAACTCGGCCAGGCGATCGAGGCCCATGAAAGCCGCCGTGCCCTTCACCGTGTGAAACGCCCGGAAGACCGTGTTGACGGCCTCGATGTCGTCGGGGTTGGCCTCGAGCTCGAGCAGGGCGGCTTCCGCACCGGCCATCGACTCACGGCTTTCGGCGATGAAGTCACCGAGCAGCGACAGGTCGGCATCGTCCGGCACCATGCCGCCGTCGGCGACCGGCGGATGGACGATGACGGGCGCGCTGGCGGCAGGCGGCGTCACGCCAGGTGCCGTCACGCCAAGTGCCGTCACGCCAGGTGCCGCGCGGACGACACTCGCTGGCACCACCGGCATCGCACTGGCCGCACGGGCGGGGCGCGCCGCGGCGGCGTCCATCGACGCGCTGAGCGCCGTGGCCGCGCTGGCGTCATGCACAATGGCGATCAGATCCGTTTTCGTGATGCGCGGCTTGCCGCGTGATGCCTGCTCGGCTGCCCTGACGGCCGAATCGATCGCCGCGCTCGCCTGCGCCAGCAGCGCCGTCGCGTCGTCCGACCCACCGAGCAGGATCAGGCTCAACAGCGTCGCCGCCTGCTGTGCATGCGCGCGCACCTGTGTCGAGGCTGAGGCATCGAACACGGCGAAGTGCCGCAGTGTATCACGCAGCGCCTTGATGTCGTCGTGTTCGTCGGGTTCCAGCTGAACGACGATGAACGCGGCATCATTGAGTTCAGCCGGAATCATCGCGGATCGCCTGGGATGGGGACCATTCGGTTCCAGTCAGGCACTGGCGGTGCCGCGCTCGACCAGTGAGTCCGCGAGGGCCTGGCGTGAATCGGCGTCCGCGAGCGTGGCATTCGGATCGAACGAGTGGGCGTCCTTCTGCGTCCGCGCGGCGACGGCGGGCGCCGTCGATGGCGCACTCGAGTCGCCAGACTGATGATCGAAGAGGTTGGCGATCTCGCTCAGCCGGCCTTCCATGTCCGCCAGCAGGGACTGCACGTGCATGATCTGCTGGGACGTGATGTCCTGGAACTGCATGTGCCCCATCACGGCAAACAACTCGTCCCGCAGGTCAGCGCGGATGGCGGTACCCTTCGCGGGATCGGCCAGCGTCTCCTCCGTCTCCAGATCGTCGACCTTGGCAATCGCACGGTCGAGGGCGTCCATGATGTCGAGTGCCGCCTTGCCGGTGGCCGACGACACTTCGTCGAGCTTTTCGTTGGTATGCGCGAGACGCTCGGTGGTGGCCGCCCGAATGTTCTCGCGTCCCGTCTTGATGGACGCGAGCATGGCCTGTACCTCACCCATCGCCCGCACGAAGAGTGCGGGCAGCAGGGGCAGCACCCGATCGGAGGCCGCGATGGTCGCCGCGGCTGCCGTCTCCGACGGTCGGCGCGGTGCCAGCTCGCCCAGCTCGGCATCGAGCAGGCGGAGCGTTGATGCGGTATCGTAGAGCAGTTCTGTCGCCCGTTCGTTTGCCATGGTCAGGCCGCTGGGGCGACGATGAGACTGTCGATCTTTTCCTTCAGCACCTGGGGCGTGAAGGGCTTGACGATGTAGTTGTTCACGCCCGCTTCGAGTGCCGTGATGATGTCCTCCCGCACACTGCGGGCGGTGACCATCAGGACCGGCACCGTGCGACCGTCTTCGCGTTGCCGGAGGGCCTGAACCAGTTCGGTGCCGGACATGTTCGGCATGTTCCAGTCGGTAATCACGAAGGCGATCGAGCTGTCGAATCGCGCCAGCGCCTCGACGCCATCGGCGGCTTCCACGCAGTTCGTGAAGCCGATGCGCTGGAGCGAGTTGACAACAATCCGGCGCATCGTTGCTGAATCATCCACAACCAGGAACTTCATCGTCGCGTCTCTGCCGTTGGCGAGTGGAGGACGGGCGCGGGTGCGCGCACATCCCAGGCGGGAGAACGGCGGTGGTGCCGTTCTGCATACGGGGTGGAGAATTGCTTCCCGTGTATGAGTGTCGTCCGCTGCGCTCGCGGCTTGAGCGCGATGTGAAAGCCCCGAACCGAACCATGTCGCGGTGTTGATCGCGTGCCGTGACGGACGTGACGCCGACGGCGCTGCCGCGTCAGAGTGCTTCGATGCCGCAGCGCTGGGACGATCCCACACGGTGTCATTCGGCATCGCCGTACTGATCGCATCCCCGAACGCAGAACGGTCGTGCGGCACCTGCCACACGACCGTTCGGACTGCGGATGTTGCACTTCGCCAGGCTACGTCACGAACGGCGTGACGATCAGAGCTCGCCGCGATCCAGGATGCGCTTCGCCACTTCGCCGGCCATCTGCGCGGTGTTGTAGGCACCCATCAGGATCCGCTTCTTCACGTCTTCGACACGTTCCGTGCTGATTGCGGCACGCGTCGATGAACCGCCGGCCAGCGCCCGTGCTTCATCGCTGAACGATACCGTATCCTGCGTAACACGCTCTTTCGCGGCCGATTCGGTCTCGGCGCGACGAGCGGGCGGATTACGCTCACCGGCGCCAGACTTTCCGATGCTCAGTGCATTCGGATCGATCCTGCCCTTTCCATTGATCTGCATAGTTGTCTACCTCCTCAGGGAGGGTATCGGCGGAAACGGATGAAACTTTAGTAATCTGTTGCCGCAGCGCGAGAAACCGCATCTGCGCCGGCCTGCTGCTCGGGCACGTCCTCGATTTCCTGCGGAACGTTGAGGTGAGTCGGACCCTTCATCGGCACCGGCCGCATCGGCCGCGGCGTCAGCCGCCGCGGCAGGTCCGCCCGGGGGACGGGTGCCAGGGGCACCGCCTGATCGCGCAGCATCGCCAGCAGGGACAGACCCACCGCGATGAGTGAGATCGTATCCTCGCGCCGTGATTCCGCACGCACGTCGATCGCGTGGGTCCAGCGGGGCGTCAGCATATGGCTGGAGAGCTGTGAGGTCTGTGACATCATGGTGTCGACGCGCGAGCCGGCAGTGGGCAACATTTGTCGGCCGAGTCCGGCGTCTCGACAGCGGCCGGAGCGCCGCTGCGGGTCAGAGGACCACGTTGATCGCGCTTTGGACCGAGCCCGGCTGGTATTCCAGCGATGCAGACTGGCGCGCATCGAGCGTCGAGAGCTCGGTCGCGACTGCCGCCTTCACGCGGGTGGCGACAGCCTGTGCCTGGTGCCCGATTCGCACACTGCGCTGGACGGCGGCGGCGACGCGAGACGCCATTTCGGGCGTGGGTCCTGCGGCGGACGCTCGCTGCCAGGCGCCAATGGCGGCCTCGACAATGACACCACGCTGGTCGAGCAGCTCGCTCAGCGCCGCATCGTCGCCGTGTTCGATCGCCACCACTGCCGCCGCCGACAGCTCATCCGCACGAGCGAGCAGGTCGAGAACGGCGACGTCGGGGCCAACCGCCTCGAATTGCATCCGCCGTTACGCCGACGCCGCGAGCGGGGCCGTCTGTTCCTGCTCGAGCTGCTTCGCGGCAAGCGCAAATGCGGTGCTGAGCGTATGCACGATGCCGATCAGGCGCCCAAGGCGCACGGCGTCGCGACGGATGCCAACGTCCACCAGCTCGGCCAGCACGAACCCGTAGAGCATCGACAGATCGATGGCGATCTCACCACCACGATCGATGTCCAGCGTACCGAGGAGCTCACTGAGGATCTCGCGCGCCCGACTGAGATGCGCGACGCGCTGTTCGATCTGCTCGTTGCGGATGGCGGTCTGGGCGCGCCGCATGACCACCTCGAGATGTTCGAACAGGAGCACGGTCAAGCGTGCCGGCGATGCCGACAGGACCTGTACTTCCCTGTACTGCGTAGCGCGTGATGGGTAGGTCACGGGTGGTCGAATGCTGTGAGTGGGTCGATCAGCGCGAGCTGCTACTGCCGGCGATCGATGATTGGAGCGAGTTGCCCTGCGCCTGGAATCGACTGATGGCCAGTTCCATGGATGTAAATCGCGCGATCAGTGCATCGCGTCGCGCATCCACGCGCGACTGCAGTTCCCGCACGCGCTTGTTCAAGCGCATGTTGGAGTCGGTGATGGTCGTCACCGCATTCGTAATCGTGCCATCGACCGCACGCGACGCTGCGCCGGTGGCGGCGACCATCGCGTTGCCGATGCCAGCCGCCCCGAAGAGCGCCTGCACGCCGGAGAGATTGGCGCCAAGCGCGGTCCTCAGCGTTGTGTCGCTGACGTCGATCGAGCCGCTTCGGCTGAGCGTAAAGCCAACCAGGGCGCCCTTGCTGAAGTTGCCACCCGCCGGAACCTCCGTCCGCAGCGATTGCGTGAACGAATTCAGCAGTCGACGCAAGGTGCTGCTGCTCTGCAGCGGCTGGCCTGACAACTGCTGGCCGCTGGCGAACGACACCACGTCGTTATAGGCCTTGGCAAAGTCCTTCACACCCTTCACCGCGGCTTCGAGGTCGCGGGTGACGGTGAGATCGACTTCGGTGCCGACTTCCGATTGCAGCAGGTTCAGCGTCACGCCATCGAGTGCGTCGCTGATCGAGTTCGATGTCCGGGTCAGCAGCACCCCGTCGACGCGAACCTGGGCATCGCTGCCCCGGACCATTGCGCGTGATCGACCGATCGTCTCCGCGCTGAACGCGCCGAGGAGCGCAGCCGGTGCTCCACCGGCCGCCGGTGCGAGCGTCATCGACAGGCTGAGTCGCGAATCGCCGCCCGTCCCGTCGTTGAGTCGCAGTTTGCCATCGTTGTCGATGGACGCCGACGCCGGCCGCGCACCGCTGCCGAACCCGGTCGTGCCGTCGTTCAGCTTCGACAACAGCGTTTGCAGCGTATCGGCCCCGCCGACGACGAATGACGTTGTCACCGGCGATCCATCACCGCGCAATCCGTTGAACGTCAGGGTGTCGCCGACGTTGACGCCGAGCGAGACACCACCCGCGCGAAGATCCGTCAACAGCGTCGTGCCGTCGGCGACGTTGTTGGTCGCATTCTGGAAGGCCAGGCCTGACGCGACGACCTGCTGCACACTCGATTGCGTCCCCGCTGAAAAACCAAGCGCGGCAATCGTGTCCGCACTCCCGGGATCGCCCGACGCTGTGACGGTGCCGCCGGCGCTGAGCCGATATGACGCCACACCGCCGACGCTCTCGCGCTGTACCTCGGCCTGACCACCCGCCGCGCGGATCTTGGCCACGATCGACGCGATCGAGTCGACCGTGAGATCAACGCTGATCGTCCGGCCGCCAACACGAATGCTGCTGGGCGGCGGCACCGTGACACCCAGTGCCGCGGCAACCGCCAGGCCGGATGATGGCACCGCCCGCGAGCGCGAATCAACGAAACCAAGGTCGCGCAGCACCCCTTCGCTGCCGTCGGTCAGTCCGGTGCCAGTGCTGCCAACGGCATCCGCGGACAGCACCAGTCGCTTCTGTCCAGTTGCGCTGGAGAGGATCGACGCCGACACCTTGGTGGCCGTTGCACCGGTGTTCAGCGCATTGATCTTGTCACGCACGCCATCCAGCGTATCGCTGGCCTCGAGCACGACGTTTTGTCCGGCAACCGCAAACGAACCACTGAGGCCGAGCGCAACCGTCGAATCGCTGACGACTGCGCCGCTCAGCTTCTCGGCGCGGGCAAGCTCGACGACTTCCACCCGATAGGAGCCTGGACGGGCGGCGGCATTGGCCGAGGTCGAGAGCAGTGTGCGGTTTGTCTGCGCACTGGGCGATGCGGACGCCAGAAAGTTGGTGAATGCCGTGCCCAGCTTGAGGGCATTGCCCGCCTCCTGCAGCTTGGTCACGAGTGCTGTCAGTTCGTTCCACGCCGTCTTGCGCTTTTCAGCCGCGCTGATCTGCGACTGGATCGGTGTCACGGTGCGCGCCGTGTCGGCGGCTGACAGCTGATCAACCAGGTCTCGCCACTGCACGCCCGATGCCAAGCCGCCGATGTTGATGCTCGTCCCCATGATCCTCTCCTCCCCCAGTGCGCTGACCGGCCGTGACGTGCGATACGTTACGGCCGGTCAGCGTTACTCACGGTCCGTCAGGTTTAGCGCAGGAGGCTCAGAACGCTCTGTGAGCTCTGGTTCGCCTGCGACAGCATGGCCTGTGCTGCCTGCGTGAGGATGTTGTTCTTGGTGTAGTTGGCCATTTCCTCCGCCATGTCGACATCGCGGATCGTCGACTCGGCCGCCTTCACGTTCACGACCGCGGACTTGAGGTTCTGCACCGTGTAGTCAAGGCGGTTCTGGCCGGCACCGATCTTGGCCAGGACAGCGTTGATGCTGTCGAGCGCCGTGTCCACGTTGGCGATCGATGCCGTGCTGGCGAGCGACACCGACGTGGCCGCAAGTGATGCGTCCACTGACACTGAACCACCAGCCGTTCCGTCGCTGACCTGGAACGCCAGCGAGGTGAACACCGACGACCCCTGGAAGTTGGTCGAGGAGATGATGCGATCCACTTCCGAACTGAGGGTGCTGATTTCGGTGTTCAGCGTGGCGGTCACCGAGCTGTTGTTGCCCGTCGATTCGCGCTGGATGATCAGTTCCTTCTGACGCTCGAGGATCTTCTGGATCGTCTGCGCCGAACCTTCCGCGATCTGCAGCATCGCGTTACCCTGCTCGGCGTTCGCCGCCGCCACCGTCAGCGAGCGGCTCTGCGTGCGCAACTTGTTGGCGATGGAGAGACCGGCGGCGTCATCGGCGGCGCGGCTGATCCGAAGGCCAGACGACAACTTCCGCATCGAACTGTCCGTCGCCATCGTGTTGACGAACGCGTTCTTGACTGAGTTCAGAGCACCAACGTTGGTGTTGATACGCATGGGACAAATCCTCCGTGATTGACTGTGGAGCATCCGTGCTCCAAACCGGGACCGCGAATCGGTATCCGGCTCCCCCATCAGTCTCGGCACCGGCACCCTGAACTTGAGCAAATGGCCGGGACTGCTTCAGCGGCATCTGTTTGCGTGCCGATCCTCAGTCCGACATGCCAGCACTTCCACACCGTCGACAGGCCACTCGGCCCTCCAGCGCACCAGCGCGTGATCGCGCGATCGCGGAATGCCTTGCGGGCGCTCGCGCCCTGAAGGCGGGCCAGATTGCGACGGCGATGCAGCGATACGTCGCTGCAGTGGCGCTGGCGCCACACGACGCTGACGTCGCCGCATTTCACGGTGTGGCATTGCGGAGCGTGGGGCGACTGAAGGAGGCGCAGCGTGAGCTGATTCGCGCGATCGCGCTCGATGCACGACGAGCCGACAGCTATACGCAACTCGCGCAGACGTATGTCATGGTCGGCGATCGGGCGCAGTCCGCGCAGGCGTACTTCGCAGCAGCAACGCTGCTGCCAGAGCATGCCGTCGCCTGGCGCGATGCGGCCGAAGCGTTTCGCCTCTGTGGCCGCCTTGCTGATGGGCTCGACGCCGCGCGTCACGCCGCCACGCTGGCGCCGACTGATGCATCGATCGCCAACACGCTCGCGCTCCTCCTGCATCGGAACAATCAACTGGATGCTGCGCTGTCACTCTGCGAATCAGCGCGACAGTGGGCGCCGGATGACCGGAACCTCGCCCTGACGCATGCGATGCTGCTGCGTACCTTCGGTGACTACACGCGCGGCTGGGCGCTGCACGAGCGGCGTCTCGAATTGCCGGAGCTGACGCAGCGACCATATGCTCCCGCAACGCCGCGCTGGACTGGTGGGCCACTCACTGGCCGGCACATTCTCGTGCGGGCCGAGCAGGGGCTGGGTGACCAGGTGCAGTTCCTGCGCTGGGCCTGCACGTTGCGGGAACGCGGCGCGGCGCGCGTCACCGTGCAGACCGCCATTCCGCTGGTGCGACTGCTGCGGACAGCGCCGCATCTCGATGACGTGGTGGCCGCCGACCGCCCGGCGCCGCCGCACCATGTGCACGTGGACATCATGTCGTTGCCGCATCTGCTCGCCACCGGCCACGATATGCTGGCCGATATGGTCCCGTATCTTCGCGCGCCCGATGACCCACCAGAGGTCGTGAGCACCTTGCCCGACCGACCGGTCGGTGCGCGGCGGGTCGGCATCGTCTGGGGTGGAACACCGATGCACACCGAGGATCGATCGCGCTCCATGCCGCTCAGCGCCATGCTGCCGCTTCTGACACGACGCGATCTGCAAGTCGTGGTTCTGCAGCAGGGCGTCGTGCGGGAGCAGCTCGACGAGCTCGCGCCGGCACTCCGCGCATCGCTGGTTGACGTGGCGACAGCCTGCGGTGACATGGGCGACACCGCGCACATCATGACGGCCTGCGATATCGTGCTGACCGTCGATACATCTGTCGCGCACGTTGCTGGTGCGCTTGGGTGCGCCACCTGGGTGATGGTGTCCGAACCAGCCGAGTGGCGCTGGGGCATCGCACGCTGCGATTCACCGTTCTATCCCACCGTGCGGGTCTTCCGACAACCACTGCCTGGAGACTGGCCAGGCGTCATCGAGAACGTCAGCCGCGCGCTCGATGCACTGTCGTCGCCCCAGTCGAGCGGCGCATGACGGGCCTGCATCGTACCGCGCGTCCCCGACCGGCACTGGCGCCGACGCGCAGCTACGACCTGCAGGTTGCCGATGCCGATGCACTGCGCCGGCATGGAGCATATACAGAGGCGCTCAAGGCGTTTCATACCATCGCACTGGCGTTTCCGGATCGAAGTGATGCCAGCAACAACCTCGCCGGAATGCTGCAGGCCAGCGGACATCCAACCCACGCGCTGCGGGCAGTAGCGCGCGCACTGGAACTCGATCCGACGAACGTCGCCGCACTCCTCAACTCGACCGAAATTCTCAAGGATTTCGGCGACTGGCAGACCGTCGGCGACACGTTCGACGCCGCGCTCGCCCTGCAACCTGACGCAGCGGCCATTCGCTTCGGGCGGGCGCTGCACCTGTTGATGCTCGGCCACTGGGCAGAGGGGTGGCGAGAGCATGAAGTACGACCGCATGTGCCAGGGCAGCTCTTGCGGCGCACGGCATTGTCGTCCCCGCTCTGGGATGGGTCGCCACTCGCCGGACGGCGGATTCTGCTCGACCATGAACAGGGGCTGGGCGACCAGATCATGTGTGCACGCTTTGCGGCAGACGTGGCGGCCCGCGGCGGCCGCGTCACGATTCGCTGCAGCGCACCGCTGGCATCGCTCTTTCACTCACTGCACGGGGTCGACGCAGTCAGCATCGAAGGCAGCGCCGTGCCATCACACGATGTGCATGCGAGTCTGATGTCGCTGCCAGCACTGCTGGGGGTGACATCGCCCGGCATGCTCTGCGGGGCCCCATATCTGCGCCCTGCTGGCGCCTGCCCCGAACCGATCCGCGCCGCACTGTCGATGCCCGCGCCCAAGGTCGGACTGGTCTGGGCCGGCAATCCGCAACATCGCAATGATGCGCGGCGCTCGCTGCAGCCCGCGCTCCTCGCACCGCTGCTCGCGCTGCAGCACGTGCACTTCATCGCACTGCAGCGCCATGATGGAACAGCGCCGTTGCCGGCACCGCTCCTCGGCCGTGTCAGCGACCTGGGCGCCGCCCTCGAAACGCTCAACGATACTGCGCACGCCCTGCTGCAGCTCGACCTCCTCATCACCGTCGACACTGCGGTAGCGCATCTGGCGGGCGCACTCGGTGTGCGGACGCTGCTGCTGGTGCCGTTTGTGCCCGACTGGCGATGGATGCTGAACCGGTCTGACACCCCCTGGTATCACTCGCTGAAACTCCTCCGGCAGACGACGGTGTTCGAGTGGGCGCCGGTGGTCGACGCCGCTCGCGACGTCGTCGCGACACTTTTCGGACCAGCGGCATGACTGCCTCGCTGCCCGACGAGACCGAGGCAATCACGTACTGCGCCGAAGGCGCACTCCTGGCCGAAGCCGGCGATTCGACGGGCGCGATCCTGCGCTATCAGCGCGCGGTTGAGCGTGCCCCCTCACTGCTGGCGCTGCACATCATCCTCGCGAATGCGCAGCAAATGCATGGCGACGTGCTCGCGGCGCGCGCCACGCTGCGACGTGCAGTTCGCGTAGCCGACCGACCCGATCATGAGACCGAGTTCACGCTCGGCAAGGCGCTGGTCGACGCAGGAGCAGGGGCAGACGCCGTCCCGTGCTTTCGACGCGTACGGTCGGCGAAGCCCGGTGATCCGACTGCCGCCGCCGCGCTGGCAGCCGCGCTCCGGGACGCACAGCAGCCCGATGACGCATGGCTCGAGGTTCAGCGCGCACTGCGGATGTCACCAGACGATGCCGTGACGCTGCTCACCGCGACCCTGATTCGCCACGACCTCGGCGATTTCGCTGGTGCGCTCTCACTCTGCGAAGAAAGCCTGACTCGCCGCCCGGATGCCGCCTCGGCACGCGTGACACGCGGCTATCTGCGGCACCTCCTGGGGGATGCCACCGGAGGGTGGAGCGACTTCGAGTCGCGTGCACTTCCGCGCCCCGACACCGCAGCGCACCGGTGGACTGGCGAATCACTCGCTGGAAGAACCCTGCTGCTCATGGGGGAGCAGGGAGTCGGCGATCAGTTCCAGTTCCTCCGCTACGTGCACCATCCACGAGTTCAGGCCGCCAAACGGGTGGTGATCGCCTGCCAGGCCGACGCCGTCTCGCTGCTGCGCGCGGCGGGGTTCGACGCAGTGGCGCGCGACGCAACTGTCGAGACGGATGTCTACGCTCCACTGCTCTCACTGCCGATCCTGCTCGATGTGGATGCAGCCTGGCGCGGGGTCAGCGGGCCTTACATTCGTCTTCCTGATGCCGGCCGACGAGAACCAGCGCGCGTGCGTCGTGTCGGCGTGGTCTGGGCCGGCAATCCGGCGCATCGCAACGACGCGGTGCGCTCCCTCGCGCCATCGCTCATCCATTCGCTGCTGCACACACATCCCGCGGTGCAATTTGTCTGTATGCAGCAAGGAGTGGCGGACGAAGACATGCCATCGGGCACGTTGGAGCGACCGGTGCTTGGCGACTGGCTCGCGACCGCGCGGGAACTGAATGCACTCGATCTGCTGATCTCGGTCGATACCGGCATCGCGCATCTCGCCGGCGCACTGGGCACGCCCGTCTGGATCGTGCTTCCGCATGTATCAGACTGGCGCTGGGGACCCAGCGGAAACAGCAGCCCGTGGTACCCGAGTGCGCGGCTGTTTCGGCAGCCCGCGCGCGGCGACTGGGCTCGGGTGCTGACGAATGTCAGCGCCGCCCTGAGCGGCGCGGCGTTGTAGCGCCGCCTGACGGCGGCGGCGTCAGGCGATCGTGACCGGGTACTGCATGCCATATCGCGAGTCGGGCAGCACCACCTGACGTGCGTGCCGCCGGTTGCGGGCGATGATGATCGGGCTCTGGAGGTTGGCGGCCACCGGAATGCCGGCGTCGAGCTGCACCACGACCAGCACCAGAAGTGCATCCTGGACCGCCGTCGCGCCAAGCGCCGCCAGATCAGACGCGGGAATGTCGACCTCGAAACCCGGTACGACGACAAAGGGATCGGCCAGCAGAAACGTCAGTTCGGGATCATCGACGCTTTGAAGCCAGACGAGTTCCTCGCGCTGTGTTTCCACCAGTGCAAAACGCTGCAACGACCTGAATCCCGGCAGCCCGGCGGGGAAGGTGACGATCGTGTCCGGACGGATCTCGAGCGGTCCGAGCAGAATCGACGACAACTGCAACAGGTCATCCGGGGCCATGAGTGCGCTCATCGCAGGTAGTCCAGCACATTGAGGTTCAACACCTTGTTCGCCGCGCTGAGGGCGGCCTGATAGGCAGTCTGCGCCTGCGCAAAGTTTGCCGAGGCTTCCGCGATATCGATGTCATAGATAACGGACCGCCGCGTCCTCGTGTCGAGCGTCGATTGCAGTCGCTGCGCCTGGATGGTCTCGTACTGATTCACCTTGGCTCCTGTCTCACCCAGCAGCCGGCCCACCTTGTCGCTTGCGTTCTCGAGCGCCGGCAAGGCCGCCGAGATCCCAGGGACGTTGTTTGACCCCAGTGCATTCGACAGATCCCGCAGCGCGACCAGCACCCCCGTGTCGATGAACACCTCGTGGGCATTGTGGTTCGGCGAGGAGATCACACTCGCCTGCACTTCATACTTCGGATTGGTCAGTGGCGCGGCGTTGACGGCGTAGGGCGGTGTCGAGTTGGGCGTATTGGCCAACGGCTCTTCAGTGACGCGCGACGCACCGAACAGGTAGCCGGTGTTGAAGCGCGTGTTGCCGAGTCCGATCGTAGCCTCGATCAGCAGATCCACCTCCGCCTTCGCGATCAGCCGTGTTGATGCAGAAGCGGTCGATCCGATCTGTTGCGACGCCAGTTCCCGCGCTCGATCGGTCACGAGCTGCACATTGTTCAGCACGCGATCTTCTTCACTGGCCCGGGCAATCGCCAGGTTGCCGTTGCGTTCGTACTGCCTATACGCCGCAAGCGTCCCGTCCGCGCGCAGGACGTCAGCGGTTGCCGCCGGATCCTCCGAGCCGCGCTCGAATCGCCGACCAGACGCGGCCTGATCCTGTGCCTTGACCATGCGCTGGAGATTGCCCTGGATGTAGTCCAGTTGTGAGCGCTGAGCCTGTGCTGTGGTGACCCGCATCGCATCCGTCCCATCTGAATGAGAACTTTCCAACCAAGGCGCCGGTAACATCCTGCCCAGCGCGCCTTGCCCCCGCGAATCGCGGTTCTACTCTTGTGAGGTATCGGACGGAAGGTTTTGCCGCTTGAGCCGGTGCACCAAGCCTGGCGGCCATTCGTCCGCGCGACCTCAGAGCACGCATCGTCGCCACTCCATTTCGCCGCTCCCCTGCATGGCCACAATTCTGTACGTCGATGATGAGCCCAGTGTCGGCCTGATTCTCGAGGATACACTCGAGCAGGCCGGACACACGCCGGTTGGCGCGCGCAACGTGCCCGAGGCGCTGCAGGTGCTGGCCCGGGGCGATATCGATCTCGTCATCTCCGACTACCGCATGCCAGGGCTCTCGGGGCTCGAGTTTCTCTCGCTGCTGCGACGTGAGGGGTACGACGTACCGCTGATCATGCTGACGGGGTACGCCTCGATCGAGCATGCCGTGGCCAGCATCAAGGCGGGCGCCGTGGACTACATCACGAAGCCCGTCCGACCACAGCAGCTCGAGCTGGCGGTGGAGCAGGCGCTGGAGCTGGTGCGCCTCCGACGCGAGAACGACTCGCTCCGCCGCGAGGTGATGGAGTTCCGGAACGAGCGGCAGATCATCGGCGATTCACAGGTGATGCGGCGCCTGATGCAGACGGTCGCGATGGCGGCACCGACGCGCGCCACGGTGCTGCTGCAGGGAGAGTCGGGAACCGGCAAGGAGTTGCTCGCGCGCGCCCTCCATGATCAGTCCGAGCGGCGTGACAAGCCGTTCATTCAGCTCAACTGCGCTGCCCTGCCGGAAGGCCTGATCGAAAGTGCGCTGTTCGGCCACGAGAAAGGGGCATTCACCGGGGCACTGAAGCGTGTGGAAGGGGCCTTCGAACGCGCGCATCGCGGTACGTTGCTGCTCGACGAAGTGAGCGAGATGCGCCTCGATCTGCAGGCCAAGCTGCTGCGCGTGCTGCAGGAACAGGAGTTCGAACGCGTCGGCGGAACGAGCCCGATCCGTGTCGATGTGCGCATCATTGCAACCACCAACCGCAAGCTGCAGGCGGATGCCGCCAATGGTACGTTCCGGCAGGACCTCTACTATCGCCTGAGCACCATTCCGATCCTGATCGCGCCGCTGCGCGAGCGCCCGGAAGACATCCCGCTGCTTGCCTATCGCTTCGTGATGCGCACCGCCGCCGACGTCAAGAAGGATGTCAAGGGCATCACTCCGGAAGCGATCGCGATGCTGCAGCGATATCCGTGGCCTGGCAACGTGCGTGAACTCCAGCACGCCGTCGAGCGCGCCGTCATTCTCTCCAACGAAGCCATGCTGTCGCCGGATGCATTCGATGCCGTGCGCTACGGACTCGATGTTGCGAGCAGCGTGATGTCACCGACGCCGCGCGCAGGGGCGCCGGCGGTCCGGCCGACGCCAGCCGGCTCGGCATCGGTGGCCGCAGGCGCGGATGGGGTCTGGCTTGGTACCCTGAACGTGAATGAGGCGGAGACGACGCTCATTCAGCGTGCGCTGGAAGCGACGGGCAACAATCGCACGCGGGCGGCCGAGATGCTCGGCATCAGCGTGCGCACGCTGCGAAACAAGTTGAATGGTCCCGGGCGCACGGGCGAGCACGACGCGGTGGACGACGAGCTGGATGGGCACTGAGCGCCCAGCGGTGTAGCCTGGGGCAGCGTGGGGCGTCGGTCGATCAGCGCTGCGGCCTGGGTTTCGCCTTCGCGGGCGTTCGCCGCGTCCGAACCGCTGGCTTCCGGTTCCGTCCGGCACTGATCGTGGAATCCACCACCACGCAGTTCAGCGGCACCGGCCCGGTGGTGCCCTTTGTCACCGCCACCGCCGGTCCGCGGCACACCACGTCCTCAGCGCGAACTTCACGGGTCGGGATCGCTCCTTTGCGAGGCGCCGGCTTCACGCCGACCGACGCATACAGCGAGTCGGGGACATACACCACCCCGCCCTTCATCACCAGCTCCGCACGACGGAGGTCACGCATGCGCTGTGATGGATCACCGTCGACGAGCACCAGATCCGCCAGTTTGCCCGCCTCGATGCTGCCCCACTGTGCATCGTGCTTCATCACGCGCGCGGCGCCGAGTGTCGCGATGTAGAGAATGTCGGTGTTCGGGATGCCGGCTTCGGAGTACAGCTCGAGCTCGCGGTGCAGCGAGAATCCGGCCGTCGCATCGGTGCCAGCCACCAGCCGCACACCGGCCAGATGGAGCTTTTTCACCAAGCGTTCCATCGCGATGAAGCTCGTGCGATAGACTGGCTCGAGCGCCGGTGTGGTCGGCAATCCACCCGTCAGCAGTCCACGACGCGCAATCGGCGGCAGGCGGATGGCCACCGGCAGCGAGGCCTGGTCGAGCGAGCCGGCGCGCGCAGTGAACAGCTGTTCGAAGACATTCAATGTCGGATCGACGACAACATCGCGCTCCTTCAGCAGCGCGATGAAGCGATCCACGCGCTCGCTCCGCAGATCGACCGATGCCGCACCACGAGCGACCGCCGTGAAGCGCGCGGGTGTCCGGGTATCGATGCTCGAATCGGTGAGGAAATTCAGGAAGAGAAAATTCGCGTGCTGCAACTCGTCGGCGCCGGCACGCACCATCTGCTCAGCCGTCATGCCATTCGGCACGTGACCGCTGACGCGCAACCCCTTGTCATGCGCGGTGCGCACGATGGTCGGGAACAGCTGCGGATCGAGCGACGAGTACACTTTGATCTGTTCGTAGCCATGCGCCGCATACGCTTCAACCGCGGCACGCGCCGCGTCACGCGTCGAGACCAGCACCTTCGACGGACCGGCGAACGGTCCGGGCCCGTCGATGAACCCGGCGGCCAGGACACGCGGGCCGAGGAGTGTACCGTCATCAAAGCGTTTCCGCCGGGTGAGCAGTTCGTCGGTGTCGTTGGCCAGATCGCGCACCGTGGTGACGCCCGCAGCGAGATGAAGCAGACCGTCGTCGTCCTGCACATGGACGTGCATGTCCCACAAGCCGGGCAGCAGCGCCTTGTTGTCGGCGTCGATGATCTCCACGTCGGACGGCAACGGAATCGCGCCGTCGTCGCCGACTGCGATGATCCGGTCGCCACGGACGATCACCGTCTGGGAGGGCTTCATCCGACGGGTGGCCGCGTCGAACAGGTTGGCATGAATGATTGCAACCGCAGCGCGCGGCGTGCGTGCCAGAGTATGCGCGGCGACGGAGTCGCGTCCGCGCATGGCCGCCGTCTGGGCAGCGATGAGTTCCGCCTGGACCGACTCGAATCCGCGTCGGATCACCATCTGCCAGGAGCCGCCACTGGCAAAGAGTCGACCCTCGGCGTCGAGCCAGATCGCTTCCGGCGTCAACCCCAGACCGCTGATGTCATACGGCGTGATGCGCATGGAGTGTTCACCGGCGGTAACCGTGCGTGATTCACCGCTGGCAATCGACGCGCGTCCTTCGGGCAACAGCACCGTCGACTTGCCCTTCGTCAGCAGCATCGCCCTGGCCAACGAGGCGACATCGGTGGGCAGCGTTTCGATCGGGAGATAAAACCCCGCGCCTGGCGTGGTGCGGCCCGCCGCCGACTCGTTGCGCCACGTGAGCAGTGGGCCCGCCAGCTGCACCATCTCGCGCACGGGCACCTTGAGGTAGTTCACCCCCGAGAGCTGCATGCCGACGGGCAGGCCAGCCTTGTCGACCTTGAGCGTCTGGGTCAGCGACGGCCCCCGCCCCCGGTCGTTGTAGGTGTAACTCGTGGTGACGGTGCCACCACTGTCGGGCCACTGCCGCAGACTGCCCGCAGCACGGCCGGCCATGAGGATCAGGTACTCGACCGTATCGCCGGTACTTGGCGCTTCGGCGGCTGACGCAGCCACTGCTCCTGACGGGAGCTCGGCCGCGGCGGAGCGGATTCTGCCGGCTTCGGTCGTCTGTACGGTGGCCCCGCCCTGTGAGCGACAGGCGGCGAGGGTAATGCCCAGCAAGGCAATCGAACGACGCACCGGCAGCGGCATGAGACGGACGAATGGGCGGAACGAGACGAATCGGCGGCGAGGTCAGACGCCAGCCACGGACTGTGTGGGGCGTCCAACACACGACCAATCTGTAGCAGCTTCCGGGCCGTCGGGACCGTCAGCCGACAAACTTGCCCGCCCGGTCACTACACGAACGCCCCGTGCCCCGTCAGCGCACGGCCAACAATCAGGGTGTTGATCTCATTCGACCCTTCGTACGAATAGATGGCCTCGGCATCCGCGAAGAACCGCGCGACGGAATGGTCCAGGAGAATACCATTGCCCCCCATGGACTCCCGGGCCAGCGCTACCACCTCGCGACACTGCGCCGCACAGAACTGCTTGGCCAGCGCGGAGTGATGCTCCTCGCAGCGGCCGGCGTTCTGCAGCCGGCTCACCTGCAGCGCCATTGCCTGCATGGAGGACAGCTTGCCGACCATCTTGGCCAGCATCGACTGGATCAACTGGAAACTGCCCAGCGGACGGCCGAACTGGGTGCGGCGCTGGGTATAGGCCAGCGCACGTTCGTATGCGCCAGCCGCGCAGCCGACGGCAATCCATGCCACGCCAACCCGGGTCATACCCAGCACCCGCGCGACATCCTTGAAGCCGTTGGCCCGCTGCAACCGATGCTGCTCGCTGACGCGCACATGGTCCAGCGTGATGTGCCCGTTCTGCAGGGTCCGTTGGGCAATCTTCCCTTCCATCTTCCTGACCGAGTAGCCAGGCGTGCTGGTCTCGACGATGAATCCCTTGACCTGCTGGTCAGCCACGTCACGGGCCCACACGACGACGAAATCGCCAAAGGTGGAGTTCCCGATCCAGCGCTTCTCGCCGTCGATGATCCACGAGTCACCATCGCGCCGGCATGTGGTCGTGATACCGCCAGCAACGCCAGATCCAACATCCGGCTCCGTCAACCCGAATGCGCCAAGGGTCTCCCATCGACGCATCTTCGGGAGCCACTCCTCCTGCTGCTCCTTCGAGCCACACAGCAGAATTGACCCGAAGGCCAGCCCGCCATGTACGCCCAGGAAGGTCGCAAACGAGCAGTCCACGCGGGCCAGCTCCATCGTCAGCACCCCTTCCGCTACAGAATCATGCCGGACTGATCCATCATCGGCGATCGGGAAAATCGATGCCAGCAGATCGAGCGAGGCGAACTCGGGAATCAGATGGTACGGAAACTCCGCCCGCTCCCAGTAGTCGTTCGCGATCGGGTCGACCTCGCGCTCCATGAACTCTCTGGCGCGCAATCGGGCGGATTCCAGCGCTGCGGGCAGGTCGCGCAACAAGTGGAGAAAATCGACGTCGATCTCGGGCGCCGACGGCGCGGCAACCTTCGCCTTGACGAGCGAGCGTTTGGCACGCGCGAGCGCCGGGCCATCGAGCGCCAGCAACTGCTCCAGCACTGGGGCCAGCTCAGGCCGGTCGGCCAACTTCGCGACGACAGCGGCGACACGCGGGTCGAGCTGCGTCGGGAGTTCGGTCTGTGACAGAATCTCGGTAGCCATGTTCTGCGATCCTGCGGCGGCGCAGGCGGGAAGCGTGTGGGCGGGAACAGCGGGAACCGACGCAGGCCGGCACGGAAACTGACTTCCGCGCCTGCGCCTCGTCACGCACCGCCGAAGCTACCGAATGGCGGCACCAGACGTACAACCGCCGCGCAGTCGCATGGTTCCAATCGCGCCTCGGGTCGGGGCAGGCGCGCGGAGCGGCAAGACACGCCGGATCACATACGGCACAACTTGCCGCAACAGCCAGCTCTGCCGTGTGTCATCCAGTCTGACCGCAGGACGCACGCACCGCCTTGCTGACTCGTAAAGCCTTCTGAAACAACACGTTCCAAAGATCAGTCCGTCATTTCGACCTGCCCGAACTCGACTGGCACCGGCCGTGCTTTCTCCTGATCCCGACGCGTGTCCCCTCACCTCGGTTCCGGACCATGGCGCTCTTCAACTTCATCAATCGGGTCTCTTCGGCCGGCTCCATCAAGGAAGCCATGGACCAGAGCGCGCTGCGGCATCGTCAGATCGCTGACCGCGTCGCTAACGCCACCCTCGTGAACAAGGACGGCTTTGCCCTGCCGGCCGGGAGTACTGCCGCCGCAGCGGTCTCCGGTGAACGCGGCCCGGTGGACACCGAACAGGAAATGGCCGCGCTGGCGAACGAACAGCTCTACTTCGAAACCGCCGCGACGCGCCTCAAGGGCACGTACGATTCGATCCGCCGCGCGCTCCGGGATCGCTGACCCTGATGCCAAAGCTTCCAGGTCTGCTTCCGTTCGTTGGCGGCCCCGCGATCAAGCCGATGTTCCGCGCACTTGGCATCGCCGCCAGCGGCATGTCCGCGCAGCGCACACGCATCGAGGTCGCTGCCA
Source organism: Gemmatimonadaceae bacterium (assembly GCA_031423355.1). Classification (GTDB taxonomy): domain Bacteria; phylum Gemmatimonadota; class Gemmatimonadetes; order Gemmatimonadales; family Gemmatimonadaceae; genus JACMLX01. The sequence continues at coordinate 27,364 of JANPFJ010000542.1, forward strand.
GCAATCTCGCCAACGCTGATGTCACGCGTGGCGCGGACGGAAAATCATACAACCGGCGCGTGGTGCAGCTCCGCACCGCCACCAGCACTGAACAGGAAGCGAGTTTCCGTTTCCCGAATCAGTTGCCCTTCACCACCGCGCCATTCGGTACGTCGCAGTTCGACGTGCCGGCCGGTTCCGCACCATCCGCGCCGAGATCGGTCGACGATCCGAGCTATGGCGTGGTGGTCGACAGCATTCAGGAAGACACCACGCCGGGCGCCCGCGTGCACATGCCCGGCCATCCCGATGCCGATGCCGAAGGCTACGTCACCCTGTCGAACGTCAGCCGCACGACGGAACTGGTCGATCTGCTCGATGCTCGCCGAGTGTTCGAGGCCAATGCAACCGTCTTCCAGTCAGTGAAGCAGCTGCTGCGCAAGTCGCTGGAGCTCTGAGCATGTCGATCTCCTCGCTCACGGCACAGTTGCCGGCCACGGCCGGTGCACTCCCGGATCTCTTCCGCCGCAACGACGGTCTGGCCGCCCGCGCGGACGAGCCGTCATCGTCACCACGCGCGGGTGATCAGGCATCCTCACCCGATGAACAACGGGCCTTCGGTGCGCGCTCATCCGACGAGACAACCCGACTGCTCGCGCGTCGCGCGGCCCTCGGTCCACTCACGTACGGCGCTCGCATGGCGTCGTCCGACGACCGCACAGCCGCGCCAATCGGCATGCGCGGCGCCCATCTCGACGTTCGAGGCTGAACATGACGATCGATCGTTTCGGTGCCTTCGCACAGCGTGTTGCAGAGTTCGGCCTGCCTGGGGAGGGCGGCCGGTCCGTTCCGGTGCTGCCGGAGCCCAACGGTGGTGGCGCATTCGGTGACGTGCTGACGCGTGCCGTCAACGAAGTCAGCGCCGCACAGGACATCAGCGGTGAGACGACACGCCGGTTCCTCAACGGTGAACAGGTGGAATTGCATCAGGTCATGGCTGCGGCCAGCGAAGCCGGCATCGCGCTGGACACCATGATCGAGCTTCGCAACAAGGTCATTGAGGCCTACCGGACCGTCATCACCATGCAGAATTGATCGCGATGCCTCCCGCACTTGAACAACTGTTCGACCGCATCGGCGGAATCCGCCGCGTAGCGATGCTGGGCGTCGGCGTGATTGCGCTCGTCGCCATTCTCGGTGTCTCGCGCTGGGCCACCAGGCCCGATCTGGTGCCGGCATTCAGCGGCGTGCCGCTGGAGAGCGTCGGCAAGATGACGGATGCCCTCGATGCGGCCGGCGTGACCTATCAGCTCGAGCGTGGTGGCACCGACATCATGGTCGCCGCCACGGACCTGGCCCGCGCGCGCGTCGTGCTCGCATCGTCGGGCTTGCCGGCGCAGGGGCGACCGGGCATGGAGCTGTTCGATCAGCCCAGCTGGGGCATGACCGACTTCGCCCAGAAGATCAACTATCGTCGCGCGCTGGAAGGAGAACTGGAGCGCACGATCAGTACGATGAAGGGCATCGAGCGAGCGCAGGTCCACCTCGCGATCAAGGAGACGCAGGCGTTCCGTCGTGCGGGTGATGCGCCAGCCGAAGCCAGTGTGGTGGTGAAGCTGCGCAACGGTCAGCGGCCCGAAGCCGACGTGGTGCGCGGCATCTCGCAGCTCGTCGCCAGCAGCATCGACAACCTCGAGGCACAGCGCGTCGCCGTGCTTGACGATGGCGGACGCCTGCTGTCTCGCATGCTCGACGCCAACGACCCGACGTCACTCAGCAGCGCGCAACTCGAACAGCAGCGCGCCGTGGAGGACCATCTGGCCGAAAAGGCCAGCGCCATGGTCAACCAGATCGTGGGGAATGGCAACGCCACGGTGACAGTGGCCGCCGACCTGAGCTTCGATCAGGTCGAGCGCATGTCGCAGGTCATCGATCCGGAGAAGCAGGCGCTCAGCACCGAGCAGAAGGCGGAGATCACGCCGGGCACCGAGGGCGGCGCGGGGTCGACGAATGTCGCCAGCAGCTATGACAACTCGCGCACGGTCGAAACCATCAAGTCGGCCACCGGGGTCGTGAAGCGGCTCACGGTGGCCGTCCTCGTCAAGGATCGCATCGATGCCAAAGGGGTGAGCGCCACGCGCCCGCAGGCGGAGCTGGATCAGATCACCGCCCTCGTCCGCAACGCTGTCGGATTCGACTCCACGCGCGGCGACCTGGTGAAGGTCGTCAGCACACCATTCGAGGGAATCACCGCGATTCCAGCCGAGACGACCGGTGAGAAGGCGATGCGCACGTTCGAGCAGCTGCAGCGTCCCGCCTTGGGTCTCATTGGCCTTGCGCTGGCTGTTCTGATCGCGCTGACCGTGATGAAGAACCTCAAGGCACAATCCGCTGACGCGCGCGCTATGGCGATTGCCGCCTCGCGATCGCCTCAGCTGAACAGCGCCGGTCAACCCATGGGGCAGCTCGCCGAGCGTTCTGACGACGGCGAGGAACCCACGCCGACCTATCAGGCACTGCGCATGCCGGTGAATCCGCTCAAGGAACGCGTCGTCGCGACGGCAGAAGCGTATCCCGACGTGTCAGCCAAGATCCTCCGGAACTGGATGCGGAATGGCTAACGCCGTCGCTCGCATGCCCCGGGAGATCACCTTCGATTCGCTCAATGGGCGGCAGAAGGCGGCACTGCTCTGCCTGGCGCTCGGAACGGATGCCGCGGCCAAGGTGACGCAGAAGTTGTCCACCGACGAAGTGGACATGCTGTCGTACGAGATCGCGCGTATGGACGAGGTCTCCGGTCCGGTGATCGACCAGGTGCTCGAGGAGTGGATCGAGTCCGCGATCGGCATCGGCTCGCTGTCGAATGGCGGCGTGGAATACGCAAGGGAAGTACTCGAGAAAGCCTTTGGTCCGGGCAAGGCCGCCAGCATTCTGCGCCGCGTGCAGGGCCAACTGGCCGACACCGCCGGCCTGACACGCCTCCGTCGCGCCGACCCCCAGCAGCTGGGGAACACGCTTCGCAACGAACACCCGCAGACCATCGCGCTCGTCCTCGCACATCTCGATCCGCAGCAGACGGCCAGCATTCTCAAGGAGATCCCGTCGTCGAAAGGCGGCGAGGTGGTCTTTCGCATGGCCGGCATGGAGAAGGTGCAGCCTGAGATGCTGATGCTGATCGAGAAGCACATCGGCTCCGAAGCGTCGTCCATCATGGCGGAGGGGACGGTCTCCGGTGGCCCGAAGGCGGTCGCCGAGGTGATGAACTTCATCTCCGGGGCGCTCGAGAAGGAGTTGCTGGAAGGCGTCGAGGAGCGCGACCCGGAACTCTGCGAAGTGATCAAGAACCTCATGTTCGTGTTCGAGGATCTCAACTCGCTGGATGACAAGGCGATCCAGCGTGTACTGCGCGAAGTCGAAGCCAAGAGCCTGGCGCTGGCCCTCAAGGCAGCCAGCCCGGAGCTCAAGGCGAAAATCCTCGGCTGCATGTCGCAGCGCGCAGTGGCGGCGCTCCAGGAAGAGATGGAGATGATGGGTCCGGCGCGGATGAAGGATGTCGAGGCAGCCCAGACGGCGTTCGTGGCACAGGTCCGCCGTCTCGAGGAAATCGGCGAGATCGTGATCGGTGGCAAGGGAGGCGACGATGTCCTCATTTGAGCCGCTCTTCACATCAGCCCGTCGCACACTGGTCACACCACGCGTGGTCGGAGTGGTGTCGGCCCCTGAACGCTGGATGCCGAACCAGCTCGGGACCGACGCACCACGCATCACATCAGTCTTCGACGAAGATCTCGACGACACGCGCGACAGTCGCACGAACGTCGCCGCGGCCGCACAGGCGGCCACCGAGCTCGCGGCCGCGCAGGCACACCAGGCCGAACTCGACACCGCGTACCTGCGCGGTGTCGCTGAGGGACGCGAACAGGGGGAGCTGGCCGAGCAGGCCCGCTTGCGCGGAGCCATGATGGCAGCCGAGAGCGCGCTCGACGACATTCGCGTCGGCGAGGCACGCTGGCTGGCAAACATCGAGGAGAACATCGCCGCAATCGCGGTGGCCGTTGCGCACCAGATCGTCACCCGCGAGGTCACCATTGCATCGGATACCGTGGTCGAACTGGTGACGCGCGGCGTACAGGAGTTTGGACTCGACCAGGCGCTGACCATTCGGGTCAACCCGGGAGACCTCGAAGCCTTGTACTCGGCCGAACGCGATGGTGATGTCACGAAGGCGATCACGCGTGGGCGCGAAGCGCGCTGGGTGAGTGACGCACGCATCGAACAGGGTGGCTGCGTCGTCGAAGGGCGCGAGCGCATCGTCGACGGGCGCGTGGACACGGGGCTCGAGCGCCTCTATCGCCGGCTGACGTACACCAATGCCTGAGACACTCGTCGCGAGAGAAATGACGCGCCGCATCTCGGACATGCCGCGCATGCACACCTTTGGTCGGGTGGCCCGCGTGGTGGGGCTCGCCATCGAAGTCAGTGGCCTCGAGATGGGACTCGGCGAACTGGCACGCATTACGAACATCAATGACGCCCGCTCCGTGCTGGCGGAGGTGGTCGGCTTCCATCAGAACGGCTGCCTGCTGATGCCGCTCGGCGAACTGGACGGCATCGCACCGGGCGCCAGCGTCGTAGCCCTCGGTCGGTCGTTCGGCGTCGATGTGGGGCCGGGGCTGCTCGGCCGGATTCTCAATGGCCTCGGTCATCCCATTGACGACAAGGGCAAGCTGGATGTCGAGGAGCGCGCGCCGCTGCTGGCCGAGCCGCCCAATCCCCTGCATCGCGAAGTGATCGGCAGCACGATGGCCACCGGCGTCCGCGCGATCGATGGTTTGCTGACCATCGGTCATGGGCAGCGTATCGGAATCTTCTCCGGCAGCGGTGTCGGAAAGAGCACCCTCCTCGGGATGGTGGCGCGGCAGGCGCAGGCCGACGTCAACGTGATCGCGCTGCTTGGCGAGCGGGGTCGCGAGGTGCGCGAGTTCATCGAGAACTCACTGGGTGAAGAGGGACTGAAGCGGAGTGTGATCATCGTCGCGACCGGCGACCAGGCGGCGCTGGTGCGCGCGCGTGGTGCACTGGTCGCGACCGCGATTGCCGAGTACTTCCGCGACCAGGGCAAGCAGGTGCTGCTGATGGTGGACTCGATCACGCGCGTGGCGATGGCCTGGCGTGAGATCGGACTGGCGGTCGGCGAGCCGCCGACTACCAAGGGATACCCACCGTCGGTCTTTGCCGCCTTGCCTCGCCTGCTCGAGCGCGCGGGCAACGCCCGTGTCGGCGGGATTACAGGCGTATACACGGTGTTGGTGGATGGCGACGACTTCAACGAACCGATTGCCGACGCCGCACGATCCATCCTCGACGGTCATATCGTCCTGACGCGCAAGCTGGCCAGCGCCGGTCACTTCCCGGCCATCGACGTTCTCGACTCGAAAAGTCGCGTGCGTGATCTGCTCATCACCGACACACACCGTCACGCGGCCAACCTGCTGCTGCGACTCGAAGCATCCTGGCGCGAGAAGGAGGACCTGATCCTCGTCGGCGCCTATCAGAAGGGCACCGATCCCCTGGTGGACGCGGCGATCGGCCTCCGCGACCAGCTGCTCGCCTTCCTGCGGCAGCCGCCCAGCGAAAGCACTGGCATCGACGACAGCGTCGCGCGCCTCAAGCAACTGCAGGCGCGTTACGATCACCTCCTGCAGCAGCGTACCACGCCATGAGCCGTTTCAAGTTCCGGCTGCAGCGCGTGCTCGAACTTCGCGAGGAGGCGGAGCGCACTCGGGCAACGGCGCTCAATCTCGCCGAGGGAGAGGCCGTCGCTGCGCGCGAACTTCGTGGAGCGATCGATTCGGCGCGCGCGGCTGGACATGCGTCACTGACCGAAGCCAGCAACACGGGCAGTACCGTCGGTGCGCTGCAGCAGCTGCAGTACGTCCTCGGTGCACTCGATGTCCGATTGCAGATCGCCACGACGAATGTCATCACGGCCGAGAGCATGGTACGTCGCGCGCAGGACGAGCTGCGCCAGGCGTTCCAGGCCCGGCATGCCTTGGGCACGTTGCGCGAAAAGCAGGCGGAGGCACATCGCACCGCCGAGCTGACGGCCGACCGTGTGGCGATGGACGAGATCGCGCTCACGCGATTCCACCACGCCGATACCACTCCAACCGATCCGGAGCGCACCACCAATGGGTAAGTTCATTCTGCCACTGATCATCGGGCTGCTGATGGGCGTCAGTGGTGGCGGTTTCTTTTCCGTGTACCAGGCGGGGAAGGCACACGCCAGTGCCGTTGCTGACGCGCAGAAGCGTGGTCTGAAACCCGCCGGTGATTCGACGCACGCCGCGACCGACAGCGCGGGCGCCCGCGATACGACCGCGCATGACGACGGTGATCACACCGCCACCGAAACACATCCGGCGACGGTGACGCCTGCCGTCGCCCCCGTGACGGCTTCTGACTCCGCTCATGCGCCTGTCGCCCATGCGCCAGCGCCGCCGGTACCAGACACACATGCCCCGGCGCTGACGAAGCCGGTCACGAAGCCGGTCACGAAGCCGGGCACGACACCCGCCGTCACCGCACCTGCCGCCGGCGCTACTGCTGCGCTGACCCACGCGACGAAGCCGGACGATGCTGCCGCAGCAGTGGCCGCCACGCAGGCCCACCAGCGCCGACTGGCGAAGATCTTCGCCACGATGGGCCCGAAAGACGCCGCACGCGTCCTCTCCCAGATGAACGATCACGATGTGGGAATCATCCTGGGTTTGCTCAGTGATCGTCAGACTGCGGGCATTCTCACCAATCTGCCCGCACCACGCGCCGCAGCGCTGACCCCGGTTCAACCACGCCGCCCCGGAGGTGACAAGTGAGCAGTCTGCTTCCCGTGGTGTCGCAACCGCTGCGTCCACGCGCCGATGCGGCGCCTGAACGCCGTGGCACCGACATGCCGAACGACTCTTTTGCCGATTCGCTCGCGAGCGCACGCGCCGACGATGCACCCGGCGTCGCCGACGACGCCGCGGCAGCAAAACAGCGGCTCGCCGCGCAGCAGCGTGCAGATCTCCGGGCGGTGATGCTCAGCGCCGCGATGAAGTTCGCCGTCACGAGGCACGATGCGCCACCGCCAACCGGCGCGCTCCCCGAGCTCGTGTCGTCGATGCCGGCAGCAATTCTCCCCGCAATCGTGTCGTCACTGCCCGCGACGCCCACGACCGGCGAGGGTGACGACGCCGTCGCAGCTGATGTGCCCATCGCGATGTCACCGATCGCCATCCCCGATGGCGCTACGGATGATGTACCGGCTTTGCGGCCAGACCTGGCGGTGATTACGCCGCCCCTGGACTACATCGTCCGCTCACTGCCTGCGGATGCCATCACCGAGTCGCTTCCTGAAACGAACAGTGCGGCTGAAGCGATGCCCGCCTCCGTGACCGATGTATGGCCCGTGATGGATCCGGCGGCCGCCACGGCAGCCGCGATGCAACTGGTGGCAACACTGCCGCTGCCGCCGGTGCCAGTGTCGCGCCCCGACGTGCCTGAGCCTGCAATGAGCGGGCGCGAGTTCGTTGGCGAGAGCGTACCTGCGGCGGGATTTGACCGATCGAGCATGTCACGTCCCGACGGGCCTTCGGTCGACGATCGCGCAGGCCTGGTCGAAGATCACTTCGATGCCCCGGGCATCGCGCTCCACGACGTACCACCAGCCAGCGGCCGGACGCCGGTACGCGACATCAGGGTCGAGACGCGCGCCAGCGACAGCGACAGCGAGAGCTCGTCGATCGCCGCGTCATCAGTCGCTGTTCCGCCGAGCGCACCGGGTGTCACGGCGCTCCCCGACCGCGGCACGACTGGCCGCGGCATCGCCGACCTCGATCCCGCGTTCCGTGAGCGGCTCGATCGGGTGATGGAGCGCATGCAGCGGGAGTTCGGACACGAGGTCACCGTCGTCGAGACGGTACGATCGCAGGCGCGACAGAACGCACTCTACGCACAGGGCCGGACTGTCCCTGGCCCCGTCGTCACCTGGACCAGGAGCTCGAAGCACCTGCAGGGCCGCGCTGCCGATCTGATGGTGGACGGTGCATGGGAGAACCCACTCGGCTACGCACACCTGGCCGAGATCGCGAAGCAGGAGGGACTCCGGACACTTGGCGCCCGTGATCCGGGCCACGTCGAACTGCCCGGTGAAGGGGCTGTGTCGGAAGAGACGCTCAGCACGCTCCTGAACGATCTGCACGGCGAGGCGCACGGTGGTTCAGCGCAGTACCGCGCCGGTAGCGACGACCGGGCGAACGATGAGTCGCGCGCGTCGACCATGGCGCGCGTCGCGAACGTGGCGCAGGTGGCCCGAGTAGCCACCGTGGCATCAGTGGCCAAGGTTGCGACCGTCGCTCGTCCAGGCGAATCCGCTCGCGATGCCGGGCAGACGAGCGAGGCCATATCGCCGCTGGCGGTCAGCGGCGTCGTGCCGATGGCCGGTGCGACCGATCTCGCTGGCGCGGCACGTGTCGCCGCACCGACGGTGTCGGTGAGCATGGCCGATCGCATCAGTCACCTGATGGATCTGCAGGCAACCCAATCCGCGAAACCGCTCAGCAGCGTGATGCTGCGCATGGAGAACGCCGGCGGCATGGAAGATCAGATTCGCATCGATACACGCGGTACATCCGTTGATGCGCGCCTGGGGCTGGGAAATGCGCAGCAGGCGGCCGCGCTCACGGATCGGTTGGGTGAATTGCGAGAGGCACTGGAGCGACGCGGGCTGACCGCCGACGGCGTACGCGTCCAGTCCACCTCCGCCATCCGCACCACCGACAGCGCCACCTTCTCACGCACCACCGCACCCGTCGTCGAACTCGCCGCCATGCGCGCCGCATCCGACAGTCAGGCGCAGAGCAACACGCGCGACCAATCCACTCGCGACCAACAGCAGCGCGAAGCATTCGCGCGCGACTCGTCGCGTCACACTCCGCGGTCGTCGTCCGACGACACGCGTCAACGCTCGCGTCGCGAGCAGCCGGAGGATCGTCGATGACTACCGTCGCGTCACCCATCAAGATCGGCCCCGCGGTCCGTGAACCAGGCACGCCAGGCGCACCGCCCGGACGCAAGGCCCAGGGGGCAATGGGCAAGGATGATTTTCTCAAGCTGCTCGTGGCGCAGCTGAAGAATCAGGACCCGCAGAGCCCCGCCAACGCCGACCAGATGGCCGCCCAGCTGGCGCAGTTCTCGAGCGTCGAGCAGTTGACCAACATCTCGAAGACACTCGAAACGCAGGGCGCGGCGCAGGCGGCGCTGCTGAATGAAGTTGCCGCCGGCACGGCGGTGAACAACATCGGACGCACGATCACCGCGGAAAGTGATCTGATGGAGTTGACAGGCAGCGGTGCGGAAATGCTGACGGTGACGGGCAATGGTGGCCCATCGCAACTGAATGTCTTTGATGCCCGCACTGGCCGGCAGCTCGCGACGCGGGCCATGGGCTACCTGACCAGTGGTACCAGCGACATCGTCGTCGGCCAGGCGCTGCGCGACCTCGCGCCCGGGGTCTATCGCGTGAGCGTCACCGCCACCGATGCGAACAATCCCGTTGCCTGGAAGACCAGCGTGCGAGGCGTCGTGACCGGACTCGAGTCCACCGGCAGCGGCCTGCAGTACGCGATGGGCAGTCTACGGGTCCCGCTCTCGTCCGTCACCGGCATCAATACGCGCTGACGCGTCAACGCGCCGCACCATCCCGCAGCACACGCGCACACAGCAGTCGCGCACGGAGCACTCGCTCCACCTGAACACTCTCCTGCAGTTCGCAGTTCACCTCCAATCCCACTCCGCACATGCTTCGCTCTCTCTTTGCCGGCGTCTCGGGCCTCCGGAACCATCAGTTCCGGATGGACGTCATCGGTAACAACGTTGCCAACGTCAACACGGTCGGATTCAAAAGCGGTCGCGTGACCTTCAAGGAAGGGTTTGCGCAACTGCTGCAGGGTGCCAGCCGTCCGCCTGGAGATCAGGGTGGCGTGAACCCGGTGCAGGTCGGCCTCGGATCATTGATTGGATCGGTGGACCAGCTGTTCACCCAGGGTAACGTCGAGACCACGGGTGTCAGCACCGACATCGCGATGCAGGGCGACGCCTTCTTCGTGGTGCGAAAGGGCACCGAGACGTACTACACCCGCTCCGGCAACTTCCAGCTCGACGCCGAAGGCCGCATGGTCTCGCCGACGAACGGCTTCATCGTGCAGGGGCGCATGGCGCTGGACGGCGTGCTCAACGACACCATCACCGACATCACGCTGCCGTTCGGCCAGAAGGTCGCGGCCAACGCCACGACACGGGTCACCGTGGCTGGTAACCTGAATTCCTCAGCCGGCATCTTCAACGCTGCCGACCCCGATGGCACCGGTCCGCTGCTCGGCGGCTTCGGCCCTGACACGCGGGCCGTCAATGCCAACTCCGGGACGTTCACGAACGGGACCATCGGCATGTTCGACGCGCTCGGCAACAAGGTCGACGTGAAAATGTGGATGTGGAAGACGGCGCAGAACCAATGGGACTGGCAGATCGATGCCAGCTCGCTCCCGGCCGGCTACACGCTGGGCAGCGACACGCCGGGCGCTCCAATCGCGGGCGGCGGCACGGTCAATGGCCGTTTCAACTTCGACCCGAGCACCGCGCTCCTGACGCAGTCAGCGATCATCGGTGGTCCGTCGGCGGGCAGCGCCATCGCCAGCCCGACGCTGACGATCAACGGCCCAGGGGGTGCGCAGATGTCCGTGACCATGAATCTCGGTGCATCGGTCGCTGGAGCTGGGGTCGCAGGCACACTGGGCGGCATCACACAGTTCGCCGGCAATGGCACGGCGGTGTTGCGCGATCAGGACGGCTACACCAGCGGACAGCTGCAGAACTTCAGCATCGACCGGATCGGCATCATCAGCGGCGCGTTCACCAACGGTGTCAACCAGACGCTGGGGCAGATCGTGCTGGCCGACTTCAACAACCCGGCCGGCCTGCTGCGCACCGGTGACAACATGTACGCCCTCAGCGGCAACTCCGGTGGCGCGGTGCTCGGGTACGCGCTGGAAGGCAGCCAGAGCTTCGTCACCAGTGGCGCGCTCGAAATGTCGAACGTCGATCTGGCGCAGGAATTCACGAACCTGATCGTGGCCCAGCGCGGCTTCCAGGCCAACAGTCGGATGATTACCACCAGCGACTCGATGCTCGAAGAGCTCGTGAACCTGAAGCGCTAATCACCTGACCCGGGTCGGCGGCCAGTCACTCGACGGCCGCCGATCCGCCGTCGCGCCCGGCAACATTGGGCGGTGCGTTGGCGGCAGGACTTGCCGACCAGTCACGTTCTCCGCCCAGTCCAGGCGTCGAGAGAAGAAGATAAGTCATTATTTGACATACACTTCGACACCGGCCACCGCTGCCGGACGCGGTGGCATGGTCACTGCTTTGAACAGGGACAGACGCAATCCGTCCACACGTTCATCAGGATCGAAGCATGGTCGAAGAAGAGACTGCTCCGGACGAAGGCACCGAGAAGAAGAAGAAGAGCCTGCCACCATTCGTGCTGCCCCTCGTTCTGGCGCTGGCCGGTGTGGGCGGCGGCGGCTTCGTCGGCGCCAAAGTGGTCGGCCCGAAACTCACCGCCAGCATCGTCGGAAATCTCACACCAGCCGAGCTCGCTGCGCATGTCCCGCCCAAGGGGGGCGATGGTGCGCACGTTGCCGAGGGCGAGGCGGACGCCGAACACGCCGACGGTGCCGGCAAGGATGGCGAGCATGGCCCCGCCGGGCCGCCGCCGCTGTATACGATCAGCGATCTGGTGCTCAATCCGGCGGGATCGGGCGGCACACGCTTCCTGATGCTCTCGGTCGCCTTCGACATGAAGGACTCGGCCGCCGTCGACGTGCTCAAGCAGCGCGATGCCGAAATCAAGGATGCGGTCCTTGCCCTCGTCGGCGCCAAGACGGTCGAGCAGCTGTCCGAAGTCTCGGCGCGCGAACCGCTGAAGGCGGAGATCAGCACGCTCGTGTCGACGATCGTGAAGCAGAAGAAGCTGATCAGGCGCGTCAGCTTTCCGCAGTTCGTCATTCAGTGATGCACTGACGATGGCGAACGACACTCTCAATCAGAACGAGATCGACCGACTCCTTGGCGGAACTGGCGGCAGCGCCCTCGATCTGGCTGCATCAGGGCGCAAACCCCCCGTGGTGCAGCACGAAGCGCAGCGCTACGACTTCCGCCGACCGCATCGCATCTCGAAGGAACGCCTGCGTACCATCGAGGCGATGTACGAGCGGATGGTGAAGAGCCTCGAGAGCTATCTGATGTCGCGCGTGCGCGGGCAGATCGAAGTGCGACTGCAGAGTGTGGAGCAGTTCAGTTTCGGTGAATTCACGCTCTCGCTGCCGACCCCCTGCTGTAGTTACATCGTGGAGATCAACGGCAAGAATGGTCTGCAGGGTGTCGTCGATTTTGGCAGCGACTTCGCCTTCTTTCTGGTAGACCGCCTCTTCGGCGGCGGCAGTGCGCCAACGATCATGGCGCGTCCGCTGACCGCCTTGGAACAGGACGCCGTCCGCATCGTCGCCGATCGGACCGCGTCGATCGTGCGCGATACCTGGAGCGAGGTGATGCCGATCGAACTGGCGGTCAGCGGTTTCGAGGCGGCGCCGGAAATATTGCAGGTCTGCGCCCGCGAAGATCCGGTGCTGGTTGCGAACATCGAAGTCTCTGCCACGAATGTCGCGTCGCTGGTCATGATCTGCCTGCCATTTGCGGCGCTCGAGGAATACTTCACCAGCGCCGACACGCGCCGGGTCTCGAGCACGGCAAGGAGCACGGAGGAACTGCGGACGCAGCGCAAGCAGACCGAACGGTCTTTGCGCAAGACGAACGTCCCCGTCGCGGCGCGATTGCCGGAGTTCCGTCTCACCATGAAAGACCTGACGCAGCTCGCACCCGGCACGGTCATCAACACCGGGCTCAGTGCAAACTCGCTGCTCAATGTCACCGTCTCCGGCCAGCCCAGACTGGTGGCCACGGCCGGCCGCAGCGGTGGAAAACTCGCCGCGCGCATCACTGACGGCCGCCTCTCGGAGAATCGTATCCTCGGCTCCCTCACGTCTGCAGATCAGGACACACCATGAATCAGGACGAGATTGCAGCGCTCATTGCTGCCAAGAACGCTGGACTGCCGCTGCAGGATGCCGGCACGGAAAGCAGCGCCGATGACTTCGGCGGCGACTTCTCCGAACTCGACGCGACCATCGGCACGAACGGGGAAGTACCGTTGGGCATGCTGATGGATCTCACCCTACCGGTCGCCATCGAGTTGGGACGCACCACCATGTCGGTGCAGGAGATTCTCCAGCTCGGACGCGGATCGGTCGTGCAACTGGAGCGTCTGGCAGGTGAGCCCATCGACATCTACGTCGGCGATCGACGCTTCGCCGAAGGGGAAGTCGTCGTACTCGGTGAGAACTTCGGTGTGCGGGTCACGCGAATCGTGAGTCGCGCCTCCGGGGCGGAGCTGGTCGGATGACCGGTGTGGGCTACGCGGGCATGATCGGGACACTGGCCTTCGTGCTGGCGCTCGTCCTGCTGGTCGCAAAGCTCGCGCGACGTTTTCTGCCGGGCGTTGTCCAGGCCGGAGGGAGCGAGGCGTTCACGGTCGTGCAACGCATTTCACTTGGTCAGCGCCAGGGCATCGCGATCGTACAGCGCGGCGACCTGCTGATCGGGGTCAGCGTGGGCGATGGTGGCGTGCGCACGTTGTTCACATTGCCACACACACTCCCCGCGCAGGATAATCAGCTGCCGACGGACCTGAGCACCGGGCATCGCGAGCAGCAAGCCAACGTCGACGCCGATGGGGCGCTCCGCTTCCCGGGCATCGCAGCGGCGACGGCGCCGGCCGGACCGCACGATCTCGAGATCGGGTCGAGTTTCCGGAAGGTGCTCGGCGACGCCATCCGTGGGTCGGTGCGTCGCAGTGTGATCGTGATGATGCTTGGTGCCCTCGGCTCCACCACCCTCTTCGCCCAGGCCGCAGCGCCGGCACGACCTGCGCCACAACCGGTCACCGCAACACCGGCGCGTACCGGCACGGCCGCCGCCGCACCAGCAGCGCCTGGTGGACTGCGCACGCTGCCGCCGGCGGCGGCACAACCCGGTCCGCGTGATCTGCCGCAGCGACTCGATCCACAGGTCACGGCGCCACGCCCGTCGAAGCCCGCGGCGACCGCCTCGCGCACCGGTGGTGAAGCCACGATCGCGCCGCTGCTGCCCGCACCGCAGGCGCGCGATATCGCCGCGCTGCAAAAGCGTGCCGAAGGCAACGCGCCGCTGACAACCGAGGCGGCGCAACGAATTTCCGGGCGCGCAGACAGCATCATCTCAAAGCTCGCGCCACAGATGGAGCTGAAGGTTGGCGGCGGTGTCTCGGGCGAAGGGCTCCGCATGAGTGGCACCGTCGGTGTCGTGATCATGATGGGCCTGCTGTCGATGCTGCCGGTCCTGCTCCTGATGATGACCGGATTCACGCGCATCCTGATCGTGCTGCACTTCCTGAAGCAGGCGCTTGGCACGCAGTCGGCCCCACCGGGGCAGCTGCTCGCCGCCATGGCGTTGCTCCTCAGCGGCTTTGTGATGGGGCCCACGCTCAAGGACGTCAATCGCAATGCCCTCGAGCCCTGGATGGATGGCAAGATCGAGCAGGTCGAGATGATGTCGCGCGCCGTGGTGCCGTTCAAGGCGTTCATGCTGCGCCAGGTGCGCGATCAGGATCTGCAGACGTTCGTCGACCTGGCCGAGATCTCGCAGCCGGAATCACGCGAGGCCGTACCGCTCACGATCCTGATGAGCGCCTTCGTCACCAGCGAGCTGCGCACCGCATTCCAGATCGGATTCGCGCTCTTCCTGCCATTCATCGTGATCGACGTCGTCGTCGGATCGGTGCTCATGAGCATGGGCATGGTCATGCTGCCACCAGCGATGATCTCGCTGCCGTTCAAGATGTTGCTCTTCGTGCTGGTGGACGGGTGGGGCCTGGTGGTGACCGGGCTGGTCCAGAGCTTCCGGTGATGCTGGCAGCTCCGGCCGCCATCCCTGAGCTGCTGACGAGTGCCGGCGCGGCCACCGCGATCCTCCTCGCGGCGCGCATCGGTGGGTTGATCATGATCGCGCCCGTCTTCTCGTCGAAGGCGGTGCCGATGAAGCTGCGCACTGCGGCCATGCTGATCTTCACCCTGGTGCTGGTGCCGGTGGCACGGGCCCACGCGCACACACAACCGATCCTGACGCCACTGACGATGCTCAGCGAGACGATCATCGGTTTCGGGCTGGGCCTGGGTACCGCCGTCGTCCTCGGCGCGGCATCAGCTGGTGGTGATCTGATGGCAGTGCAGATGGGCCTGGCCGGCGCCAGCGTGCTGGACCCGATGACGAACATTCAGGTGCCGGTGCTCGGGCAGTTCATGACGGCATTCGTCACCCTGCTGCTGTTCTCGAGTGGTGGCCACCTCGTCATGATCGACAGCCTTGGCACATCGCTCGCCATCATGCCGGTGGGCACGGTGCCCGATCTGAGCGCCGGGATGCTGGCGATGTCGAAGCTGGGTGGCCAGCTGATCTCGCTCGGCGTGATGTTCTCTGCGCCGGTGATGGCATCCACGATGCTGACGAACGTCTCGCTCGCGATCCTGACACGCGCAGCGCCACAGCTCCAGATCATCACGGTCGCATTCCCGCTCCAGATCGTGGCGGGGCTGTTCACGCTCGCGGCGACCCTTGGGCTCACATCGGTCTGGGCCACCAGCTGGCCTGCATACCACGACGGCCTGATGCAACGGATTCTCGGTCCGATGCTCTCGTCGGTCCGGTAGCCCCGCCGAATGGCTGACGAGACCGACAAGACAGAAGAGCCGACTGGCAAACGGCTCGACGAGGCGAAACAGAAGGGCAACATCCCGCGGAGCACCGAGCTCACGACGGCCGCAATGTTGTTTGGCTCGGCCGTGGTTCTCGCCAATGTCGCACCGGTGATGGGGAAGTACCTCACCGATACGATGGCCGCAGCGCTCTACAATGCGGGAGCCAATCTCCGCACGCCGCAGGACCTGCTGATCGATGTGATCGCGCTCGGCTGGCGAACGCTCAGCCAGCTGTCGATGCTGCTCGGTGCCTTCGCGGCGATCGCCTTTGTCTCGACGGCAGCGCAGGCACGGGGCATCCTCAGCCTCAAGACACTCGAGCCGTCGTTCGAGAAGCTCAACCCACTGACGAATCTGAAGCGCCTGCTCGGCACGCAGGGCCTCGTCGATCTCGTCAAGAGTGTACTCAAGCTCATCATCATCGGCAGCATGGTGTACAGCGCCGTCGATGCGATGTGGCGTGACGTACTCGGCCTGGCGCAGCAGGGCCCGATGGGCGTCGCGACCCTGTTTCAGAAGCACGCCATCGGACTGCTGCGCCGCACGGGCATCGCATTCGTCGCGCTCGGCGTCGCCGACTACGCGTTTCAGTGGTGGCGGTGGCACAAGTCGCTCAAGATGAGCAAGCAGGAAGTCAAGGACGAAGCGCGCAACGCCGACGGCGATCCGATGATCAAGCAGCGCATCCGGAGCGCGCAGCGCGCGCTGACACGCAAGCGCATGATGTCGGCGGTGCCTACGGCCGACGTCGTGATCGTGAACCCGATCCACATCGCGGTGGCCATCAAGTACGATCCGATGGTCGCGCCGGCCCCGATCATCGTGGCGATCGGTCAACGCAAGATCGCCGAGAAGATCAAGCAACTGGCGTTCGAGCACGGGGTGCCCGTGGTGGAGAACATCACCGTGGCCCGCGCGCTGCTGGCCAGCAAGGCGGTGCCTGGCACACAGATCCCGATCGAGATGTACGTCGCGGTCGCGGAAGTGCTGGCCTTCGTGATGCGCCAGAAGGCGAAGTTCGGCCGCAACTGGGCCGGCACACATACCATCGACGACTGAGTCATTCCCGACGTTGGGAAGGGCGCACCAGCGGCGTTGGTGTCGTGACACGCGCAGACGCAGCGCACGCCGCTGACGCCGCGCCGCCGAGGGTCAAGGCACGCCGTGAATCACGCATCGCGGACCGTGCACTCAGTACGCGAGGCACCGATCGTCAACTCCGTTCACGCGAGCCCCGCGTGAACAGAGTTTTGTATGTGGGTCGTACGTGGGTCGTAGGTGGGTCGTGCGTGGGTCGCGGATGGCTTGGGTGAAGGCCCGGGGCTGGACTCGCCACCGCCGATTGCGATACCCGGTCAATCACACCCGACCAAAGCGATAAACACGGCAAACGAGCCGACGCCGGACCACCTCGCCGTCTCACGCAAACATCTGCTTCGCCGGTCGCGACAGGATGACCTCGAGGGCGGCAATCCGCGCCGCCCCACCGCTCGGCAGTCCTTTCCGCCTGAGGCCGGAAAGCGCCCAGGCAGCCTCATCATTGAATCGATGTAAACCAATGTCAATAAAGGTGTTAGCCGGGACTG
>JANPFJ010000543.1:0-1908 GCA_031423355.1 Gemmatimonadaceae bacterium
TCCAGAGACCGCCACCGCGCTCCCGGGCCCGGGGAAGGGGCGCACGAACACCTGGCCGGCCTTCACATACGCAATCCAGCGATAGTCGGGCGAGAACGCCTCATACGTCACGCCGGTGGAGTCAGTCGCACTCGACCGGCGGGTTGTCCCATCCGCCGACCAGAGCCCCAGCCCTTGCCCACCGGGAAACGCGGCGGTGAATGCAATGCGGCCGTCTGGCAACCAGGCCACCGAACGTTGCGTGCCATATGGAATGGCGAGGCGTCGGGGCGGTGTGACACCATCGGTGTTCAGGATCGTGAGTGCGCGGCCTTCGGCGCCGTCGGATTCGATCACGAGTTGACGTCCATCAGGACTCCACACGGGGCGATCATTGAACGCCGCCTGTGAGGTGATTGGCGTGAGCAGCTCGCGCGTCAGGTCGAACACCGCCGTCGTCGTCCCGAACCCGCGCGCCGACACATCCATCGAGAACGCGAGCCGATCACCCGTGGGCGAACTGCGCACGAACCAGTACTCCGTGGCGGGAACGGGTAACCGACGCAGCGCGCCGGTCGGCGTGCGAAGCACCAAGCTTCTCAATCGTGGCGGATAGAACCCGCCCCGCGCCACCACCAGATCTCCGTGTGCCGAGACCGCGTACTGCCCCATGTTGGAGTCACCGGAGGTGAGCGGCATCGAGGTGGCATTCGCGATGTCCGGATACACCGTGACCGGTTCGCCGGTGACCGTCCCGGTTTGCGCGTTGAAGCGCGCCGCCATGAGTGCGGTGCCCCGCATGAACAGCAGGAGCGTATCACCGACCAGCGTGCCATGTGACGCCTGCTCCAGCACCGTACTGGCTTTCCCCGACGTGCGATCGAGCAGCCGCAATACGACGCTGCGCGGATCGCGCGTGCGCGGCGTGTGATACAGCACGCGCGCGCCACCGGCGATCACGTAGGGAGCGCGCACGGTAAGCGCCGTCAGGGTGTCGTCATCAGCGACCGGCACGCGACGCGGCCGTCCACCCGTCGCGGGGACCTCCCACAGGCCCACCGCATCACTGAAGATGATCGTGCCATCGGGTCCCCACGATCCGGCGTTCGCGAAGGCTGCGCGGAACGCAAGATCCTCCGCAATCCGGCGCGTGGAATCCCCTGTCAGCGACACGCTCCGCAACGATCCTCCCACGAAAAAACCGATCTCTCGGCCGGACGGATCGAAGAAGGGCGCCGAGGCGGAGTCGGTGCCTGGAATGGGCTGCAGGCGTTCGTCGGCGATACGGCGGCGATAGAGGCGTGATGGGCGCTCACCGGAGGCATCCACCATTCGCGCGACCACGATGATCGTCTGGCCATCAGGGGAAATGGCAATCGCAGGCACGCTCGGACGCGCCACGCCCGCCCGTTCGAAGGCGCCGAGCACCAAGGGCACCGAGTCGCGCAGCGGCACCGCGAACTGCGCAGGTTCGGGCGTTGATGCGCCGCCCTGAGCCGCCCGCCACCAGCCGAAGCCGGCCACGCTGGTGACGACCGTGAGCAATGAGACGACCGCGAGCAGGCTGCGTGGTGCGCGAGCGGCGGGGGCGCTGGCGCCAGTGCGCAGCATCGTCGGCTGCCCTTCACGTCCCAACGCGTCGACGAACTCCTTCGCGCTCTCGAAGCGATCGGCCGGCAGCTTTTCCAGCGCGCGCATCACGGCCTGCTCGACACCGGCGGGCACGGCTTTGCGTTGCACGCTGATACTGCGCGGTTCCTCGGTCAGCACGCGCGCCACGATGGCCTGCACGCTACTGCCGATGAACGGCGCTTCGCCGACCAGCATTTCGTAGGTGACCGCACCGAGCGCATAGAGGTCGCTGCGCGCATCGATGCTGCGTTCACCCATCGCCTGCTCGGGACTCATGTACTGCGGCGTGCCGAGGCT
>JANPFJ010000544.1:0-2084 GCA_031423355.1 Gemmatimonadaceae bacterium
CGCATTTCGAGCGCGTCTTCGATGCTCTTGAGGCCTGGCGCGTTCGCTTCCCATTCCGGATGCCCGAAGTAGGCGTGCCGCGCGCCCGACGCCACCAGCAGATAGTCCCAGTCGACGGTGGATGTGCCGCCGTCGAGCGAGATCGTGCGACCGGCGACATCGATTGCATCGACTTCAGCCATGATGACGGTGGCGTTCGGCTGATCGCGGAGCATCCATCGGATCGGCACGGTGATGTCCGCCGGATTCAGCACCGCCATCGCCACCTGATAGAGCAACGGCTGAAAGAGATGGTGATTGGTGCGATCGATCAGCGTGATTCGTACCGCTGCACGGGCCAGATGTCTGGCGGCGGTCAGTCCCGCGAAACCGCCGCCGATGATGACGACGTGTGGGCGCGGATCACGCGCATGTGTACTGGTTTCCCGTGTGCTGGTGTTTGGCTCGGCTGGCAACATCTGTATCTCCGTCGCGCAACAGCAGGCAGCAATGCGCCGACCGCCGCGCGGACCATGAGGGGCACGGCAAGAATTCCGCGCTTGTGAAATATTTCACAAGCGCCTTGTTTGTGCAAGTAAGCACGAACCGGGCGAATGCCTGCAACGTATGCAATCTCACGAGGCGGATGCGGATGCGTTCGCAGCCAGCGAAGGCACAGTGCGCGGATGTGCACGGCAGAATGCATCAGGTTGCTGTGGCGCTGGCCTCATTCATGCAACGTTTGTCATACTGTACGGTATCAGTTAGTACTCGAAAGGTCCCAATGGATGAGCTGCTGCTCCTCTGAGCAGCAGTGAAGTACACCGGTGGCCACAGCGACGCCGCTGTGGAGCGGAGACGGGGTCATGACTCTTCAAAACACACGCCTGGACGCTGCGACCATCGTCGCTTCGGCAGGACTCGCACTCGGCGGTTTTCTGTTTCTTCGCTTGGACAACCCGGACGGCTGGTGGCTGCTGCTCGCATCCGGCGGTTTTCTGGCGGTCACACTCCTGCGTCCTGCGCTGACGGCATCCGAAAGACCGACCGACCTCGAGTCGATCGACTTGACGTCGTGGGGCGTCCGCCGATTTGATCGCGAAGGTCGCCTTGAAGCGGTCTCGTGGGACGATCTGTCAGAGGTGTCGGTGACGACGACGCCAGACGGCGACGACGGCGAGGATGTGCATATCCAGCTCACTGGCCGCGATGCGCATGCGGTTCGCGTCGCACATACGGTCGCCGTCGAAAGCGGATTGCTGGCCGAACTCGCAACGCGCCTGCGTGCCTTTGACAACGAAGCGATGGTTGATGCCCTGACGCGGGGCCACGATAGCGTCGCTGTGCTCTGGACTGCGCCACGTCAGCCGTCGCGTGGGCGCGGCACGAAGCACCGGCATGTCCCCACGACGCTTCGCGCGGCAAGCTGACCAACTGAACGAGAGCAACCGATACGATCGTCTGGGACAGCTACGTCGGGATCGGGCGCCTGGCGGATACCCCAGAGCGCCCGTCGCGCGACTCATCCGACGTCTTCACAGCTTCCCTACAGCGTCAGGTAACTCCATTCCTTCGTGAACGGGATGCTGCTCAGCAGCACACCACGGTCCCGCTGCACCAGCAGTCGATCACTCGGATTGATGCCGATCCCGCGCTGCGCATCGTACAATCCCGGCTCCACCGAGAAGGTCATTCCTTCCTGCACCACCGTGTCATCGCCGAGTGCGAGGAATGGCGGTTGATGCCCTTCGAAGTTCGTGCCCTGGCCATGCCCGGGGCGATGGTAGATGAAGTCCTGCATCCCGGCCTTGATCTGATGCGCGTGGACCTTCTGCGCAATCTCTGAGCAGACGGCACCCGGCTTCGTCTCCTCCACCATGATCTGCACCGTTTCTGCCACCACCTGCCACATGCGGTCGTGTGCCGGCGTGCTCGGTGTGATGATGTAGTTGCGATACCCTTCCCCGCCGAATCCGCCGAGGAGGATGTCGCAGTTCACATAGACCGGTTGGCCCCGTTGCAGTTTCGTGTGAAAGAACTGGTTCGGGTGCGGATAGGCAGTGGCGACGCCCGCGCGCACGTAGTTGCCAGTCACTTCGATGCCC
>JANPFJ010000545.1:0-14256 GCA_031423355.1 Gemmatimonadaceae bacterium
GGGTTGTTCGGGGGGGGGGGTTGGGTGTGGGTGGGCTAATTGGTTGGCTGGGGGGGCCGGCGCGCGGGCGGCCCCGCCCGGGCGGCGCTCGGTCAGAACCGTGCGCCGCCGTCGTTGTCGATCAGGCATCGGGGGGTCGACCACCCGGCCCCGGTACGGGTCACGATGGCACGCAACGAGGCGCGCGCCGTCCGGTCCTCCGCATTGCCGTTCTTCCACTGCAGTAGCGCGGCAAATCGAGCGGTCGCACGGTCCGCAGCGTCGGTGTCGATCTCGGGACTCAGCGGACCGTTCACCTCGAGTTTCCCGTCCTTTGCGATGCGGACGACATTCTTCTTGTCGCCGCCAAAGAGCGATTCGATCCGAGCCGCATCGTGTGAGTTGAGCACGGAGACGCACTCTTCCGCACCGCGGCGACCTTCCCGGCGGGCCGTAGTGAGATCGGCATTCGACGGGCCGCCAGCACCGGGGAGCGTGAAGACCGAGTTTGCCGCAGCGACGGAGTCGGCGACCCGCTTGGCCGAATCACGGGCCGCCTTGCGCGCCAGCCGCGCCGAGTCCGCGACGGCTTTCTTGATCGCGGCGCTATCGATCAGAGCGCTCGTGTCAGCGACGACCACCGCGGGTGCCGGCGTCGGCGGCGCGGGAGAGGCAGCGATCATCGGCGGAGGAACCTGCAGCGACGGTGGCGGCGCCGTGTTTTCGGCCTCGCGTTGCGAGACACCGCGGGTGAGCATCACGCCGACGAAGGCCACGGCGGCAATCGCGGCGAGCGCGATGGCTGCGCGAGGACCAGCGCTTCGTTTTGCGAGGGGGGGCGCATCAGCGACCGCCGACGTGAACTCAGGCGTTGGTGCTGCCACACCCATCGACGGTGTGGGCTGCGGTGTGGGCTGCGGTGCGGACGGCGCCGCGGCGCCGGTGAGGCTCGCCGGGACCTGCAGGTCGATCGGTGTGGCGCCGGCCGGCGCGACCGAGAACGGAATCGGAGTCAGCCGCATGGCTGATTCGACCGGCGTCAACACTGCAGAGGAATTGCTGTTGAAGTTCGGAATCGCCTGCGGGATGATCGCCGGCTGACTGCTGGACGATGGGCGCGCGATGGGAGCGCCGGAGACCGTCGACGAGCCCGCGGCGGGCGTACCGTACGGGCGCAGCACCCCATACTCACGCTCCAGCTCCTCGAGTGCGTCCCGGAAGGCCCCGGAGGTGTCGTACCGGTCGGCAGGTTCCTTCTGCAACGCGCGCGCCACGATCAGATCGAGACCACTCGGCAGCTCGGGATTGTGCGTACTCGGCAGCGCGGGCACCTGCTGCAGCTGCGCGATCATGCGCAGATAGTCGCCCTCGACCTCGAACGGCAGATGTCCGGTGGTGAGTTCATAGAGCAGCGTGCCGACGGCATACACATCGGCCCGACCATCGACTTCCTGACCGAGCAGCTGTTCTGGTGACATGTACGACGGCGTGCCGACAGCGGCGCCGGTGCGCGTCTGTCGCTGCGCGCCGACGAGGCGCGCGATGCCGAAATCCATGACCTTCACACGTCCGGCGCGCGTGATCATGACATTGGCGGGCTTGATGTCGCGATGAATCACGCCGCTTTCGTGGGCATGATCCAGCGCATCGAGCACGGCGCGCGTGATCCGGGTTGCCTCCGGCCAGGACAGGGCACCCTGGTTGGCGAGGCGGTTGTCGAGCGTTTCGCCGTCGACGAACTCCATGACCATCACGAACTCGTCGCCGCGCTTCTCCAGCCCGTAGAGCGCGGCGATGCAGGGATGCTGCAGGCGCGCGAGGACGATGGCTTCAGATCGAAAACGCTCGGCGAGGCCCGGCCGCGACATCAGCTCAGGTCGGATGACCTTGAGCGCGACGTGACGATCGAGCAACTCGTCCACAGCGTGCCAGACGGCACCCATGCCACCGACGCCGATTGACGCGATGACTCTCAGGTGGCCGATGCGTTCTCCGATCATGCGACGCCCAGACCCCGTAGCTCAGGTAATCGATCCCAGTGTGCCCCGCGCAGCTTCACGACACCGGCGACCCCGACAAATATGTCGGATCAGGGTGCCCGACGCAGGATGAACGGCCCAAGCCAGAGAGTTCTCTCACCGGCAATATCGAACATCAGGCGCGTCACATCCCCGTCCTTCGCCGGCGGATCGAATTCGAGTGCGAGACGCGTCGGGTCCAATTCCCGCAACGTGACCTGTGCTTTCGTGCGCCACCCCGCCACCCTCTGAGTCGTCTCAGCGGCTGTCCCGCTCGCTGCGATCAGGAGATTCGACGCGGCCCGAACCTTCTGTCGCGTGCTGTCCGCGAGATCCCCGCCCTTGACGGTGAAGGTGGCGCCCTGACGAAGGTTTGTCACTCTCAGATAGCAGTAGACCTTCTGCCGCGACTCGACACGAACACAGCCAAAGAGCTCGACCGCGAATTGGCCCGCGGTATCGGCACTGATGGGCGGCGTGCCATACCGGTCAGGAAACACGCTGGCACGCGTCGCCGGCGCTGGCTCAACGGTCACCGCGACCGGCGGGGTCGCGGTCTTCGGGTCGGTCCCTGACTTTGCCGCCGCGATCGTACCATCACGCGACGGAAAACCGAGGCGTGCCGGCGGTCGCCCGAGCAGCTCGCGCACTGCCGCGATGTCCACCGCGATATCGCCTTCGTCCTTCCCGGGGAGAATGCCAACTGCGATCGCGACCAGTTCGCCGGCGGCGTTCACCACTGGCGACCCCGCAGCGCTCCCTGCGATCGGCGCACCGAGCCGAAGCAGCGGACGTCCGTCAGCATCGGGCTCGACGTGCGAGATCGTCCGATCGACCACGGCACGAACCGCACCCTTCCTGGGGCCGAGCAATCGGACTTTCTGCTGCAGAACGGCCGATCGCCGAGCCAGCGTGATGCGATTGCCAAGCGCGGGAATCCGCTGAAGAATGGCCAGATCGAGCTTGACGTCGGCCTGCTCGAGCGTAGTCACGCGCGCCAGCAGATCACCGTCCGCGCCGAACACTTCGGCCCGGCTCGCACCGCGCAGATGTCGCAGCGCAGTCACGACCCGGCCATCGGTTACCCGCACGCCGGTGCCGCTGGTGATCTCGGTTGTGCCATCGCGATAGGCCACGATCGTGACGACTGCATTGCCCGCTCGCGTGATCGCTGCGCCGGATTCCGACGGCGCAGCAGCCGCACGTGGCCGCGTGGTCTGTGCTCGGACACCGGAAGCGAGTGCGGACATGCAAGCGACGACGATCAGGCAGTGCTGCGCGCTGTTGTGCCAGAATCTGGTCGTGACAAGCAACCGGCGCACATCGCGGGAAAACATTGTCGAGCTCGTTGTGATGGCTTGCTGGTAACCTCGTGGCGGCGGCGCAGCCTTCGCGTCGCCCTGCGATCGAGGATCGGCACCTGAACCGGCTGGATCCAGATGCTCCCCAGAATATACGCGCCACAGCGATCGATCTGCGGCAGCGACGATGCGGCCGTCGTTCACCGCAGCAAGGATCCCGCTCGCGTCGCCACGAAGGAGGCGCGCTGCCGCGCCTTCGATGTGGGCAGCAGCAAGTACGCACCGTCTGTTTCGGGACGTCTCGCGTGTCTGAGCCTGTCAGCCGATATCAGTGACTACGGGTCGCGCGTGGCAAGCGCCGAGAATGCCGGGCTCTCCTTGTCCGTCGCACGCCGGGCCACGGCGACCTTGAGCGCCAGCGGATTTCAGGGGAACGTCGGTGGTGGTGTGCTGACGAAACTGTCGCCGCGCGTGAATCGTGATCTGGGCCTGGCGATCGGGCTCGGTGGCACGAAGGCGGCCGCGCCCGCCGCGGCGACGAAGCCGCCAGCACGACGCAGAGGCACCGCGGTTCCCGAACCGGCGACCGTGGACCGGCGACCAACGGTCGGAGGTCCCAGGTCGCCGGATGCTCCTACGGGAGCGATCGCTCGAGCTCAACCTCGATGCGGTTCCAACTGGCCGCATCGGGGCCAAGAAGGTTGGTGACCGTCGCGCGGCAGCGGCCGCCGGCGACCATCCAGGGCGCCAGCCAGGCGGCGACCTGCACGGGCAGATGACCCAGCACGTCGCCGCCGGCGACGTGCACCCACACCGCGGGGGGGTCATCGGCTTGCGGCGGGTCTGGCACCAACAGGAGCGGTTGGCCCGCCTCGAGGCGATCGACGACGGCGGTCCGCGCAGCGAACACGGTGCCGTGCACGTTGGTGCGGAGACGCATTTCCTTCGGCGGCATGGGCGGTGGCAGCGGTGTGTTCTCCCGTATAGTGTGCGACATGTCCGCCCCTCGGCTGATAGCGTTCGACCGTCTGCCTGACGGCCATGTTCCACTCCCCGCGTCTCGCACTCCCATGACTTCTGGTCGCCCGATCGCTGGCGTTTTGCGCCTGCTGTGTCCCGCCCTGCTGCTGACGATCCCCCTCACTTCCGCGGTCGCCCAGGGACCCATCCAAACGCCGAGCGACGTCCTCGGCATCGCGGTTGGAGCGGATCGAGTCCTGGCCGACTATCCCCAGGTGTTGCGCTACTTCGCCACACTCGCGCGGCAATCGCCCAGCGTCAAGCTCGACACCATCGGAACCACCACGATGGGCAAGCCGATGATCGTGGCTGCGATCTCGACGCCGGAAAACATCCGGCGCCTGGACGCGATCCTCGCCGTGCAACGCCGGCTGTCCGACCCGCGCACGCTGAGCACCGCGGCCGAGGATTCCCTGGTGGCATCGCAGCCAGTGGTGGTCTTCATCAGCTGCAACCTGCACAGCAGCGAGATCGGCTCGAGTCAGATGGCAATGGAACTGGCCTACAGCCTCGCGACGACCGACTCCCTCCAGAAGTCGATGCGGAATGTCGTCATCGCCCTCGTGCCGTCCATGAACCCGGACGGCATGCAGCTGATCGTCGACTGGTACAAGGAAGGCCTTGGCACACCGTTCGAAGGGGGCGCGATGCCGTGGCTGTATCATCAGTACGTGGGGCACGACAACAACCGCGACTGGTACATGGTCACGCAGAAGGAAAGCCGGGCGGTCAGCTCGGCCCTCTATGGCAAGTACTTCCCGCAGGTGTACTACGACGTGCACCAGCAGGGCAGCAATGGCATGCGCCTGACTGTTCCGCCGCACATCGACCCGATCAACCAGAACGTCGACGTCCGCATCGTCCGCGGCATCAACCTGGTTGGCCAGCGCATGTCGTGGGCGCTCCAGCAGGCCGGCAAGACTGGCGTCGGTGACGGCATCACGTACGACCTGTGGTGGAATGGCGGCGGACGCTCGACGCCCACGCGGCACAACATGATCGGCCTGTTGACCGAAGCTGCGAGCGCAAGGATTGCGACGCCGATCACGATCAAGGCCGACGAAGTGAGCGCCAATCGTGGCACGTTGCGCAACGAACCGCGGGTGAACTATCCAAGTCCGTGGACCGGTGGCGTGTGGCGGCTGCGGGACATCATGGACTATGAGTTGATCGCAGCGCAGGCGCTGGTCACGATGGCCAGCGAGATGCGCGGCGATCTGGTGCGCTCGATGGTGCAGGTGGCGCGCACACAGGTCGCCAACGGCAAGGGTCAGCAGTATGTGATTGACGCGAAACAGCATGATCCGGCGGCAGCGTATGGCCTGGTACAGGTGCTGCGCCGCGGCGGCATCGAGGTTCGCGGTGACGACGACGCGGTGCGCTCGGGCGGCGGCTCGTGGACCGTGTCGCTGGAGCAGCCGTACGCGGCACATGTGCGCGACTTGTTCGAAGAGCAGAAGTGGCCTGCCAGCGCCGGTGATCGGCCGTACGACGTGGCCGGCTGGACCCTGCCGTACCAGATGGGTGTGTCGGTGCGCATGGAGAGCGGCACCCAGCAGACCAGCGCGACGACCGGCAGCGCCTCAGCCTGTGTACCGACCGGTGGCCGCGTGACGCTCGATCTCCGCGATTCGCGTGCCTTCCCCGCGACATTCGCAGCCCTTCAGCGGGGCGTGCGCGTCGACATGCAGCGGGCGCGCACCACCGCAACGGTGACCATGCCCGGCTCATTCGCGCGCGACTATGCGCCGGAAGGGGGCTGGTGCGGCACTGCGCTCAGTGCCCCCGCCGTCGGCGAACGGACCCGGATGTCGAAAGCCGCGCGCGTGGCGTTGTACAAGCCGTGGACTGCCAGCATGGACGAAGGATGGACGCGCTGGCTCTTCGATACGCAGGGCGTGCCATACGTGAACGCCACCGACAGTCTGCTCAAGGCGGGCAATCTGCGCGCCGCCTTCGACGTGTTGATCATCCCCGACATCTCGCTCCGCGAAGCGAAGGACGGCCTCGCCGAGCGCGCGGCACCGAAGCAGTACGCCGGCGGACTGGGCGCCGACGGCGTGAAGGCCATTGGCGAATTCGTCGCCGCCGGTGGTGTGCTGATGACGTTCGACAAGGGCAGCGAACTGGCGCTGGATGCAGTTCCAGGCCTGCCAGTGCGCCGCATTGCACCAGGCCAGCGCAGCCGCGCCGGTGATCAGGCACCCACCGCACCGCTGGGGGCGAATGTCGTTGCACCGGGTTCAATCCTGCGCACGATCGCCGTGCCGGGCCATCGCCTGACGATGGGAATGCCCGATACCGTGCCGGTGTACTTCACCAACTCCACTGCGTTCGAGGTTGCACCTGACGCGCGCGTCGAAGTCCCGCTGCGCTACCCGGCGGACGCCGCGTCGATCCTGATGAGCGGCTACCTCGCCGGTGGCGACGCCCTGGCCGGCAAGGCGGCCGCGGTGGACATCACGGTTGGCGCCGGTCGCGTGGTGATGTTCGGCTTCCGTCCGCAGTACCGCGGGCAGAGTTGGGGCACGTTCAAGCTCGTGTACAACGCGATCCTGACGTCGGCCGAACGCACGAAGAGCACGACGGCGGTGCTGCCATGACGCGTGCTGTGTGACGGTGAACAGCGCCTGCTGAACGAGGGCCGCTACCGCTTGCGCTCGGTGGGATCGATCGCGGTTTCCAGCACGCGGAGCATGTTGCCGCCGAGGATCTTCTTGACGTCCTCGTCGCTGTAACCGCGGTCGAGCAGCGCCTGCGCGATTCGCGGCAGCATGGTGACATCTTCCATGCCTGTGGGCAGCGCCGTGACGCCGTCGAAGTCGGAGCCGATACCGACGTGATCGACGCCCGCCACTTTCGCGATGTGATCGATGTGGTCGATGAGTACGGACAGCGGGGTGTTCGGCAGCGAATCGAGCAGACGCTGCCGCAGCACGGCGACCCGCGTCCGGATCTGCTCATTGACCATGCCGCCGTCACGGAGCGTGCGGTCTTCATCGCGCAGGCGGCGTTCGATCGCCGTGTAGCGCTGCGCGTAGATGGTGTCGATGAACTGATTGAAGAAGTTCACGTTCACGACGCCGCCATTCGCCCCGACCGCCCGCAGCATGTCATCGTTGAGGTTCCGGCGGTGGAGACCGATGGCCCGCGCGCTGGAGTGGGAGGCAATGACCGGCTTGGTGCTGGTGCGGATGGCGTCCCAGAAGGTCGAATCGGAGACATGCGAGATGTCGACCAGCACGCCGATGCGGTTCATCTCACGGACAATCTGCCTGCCGTAGGGGGTCAGCCCGGCGGTGCGCGTGTTGTTCGTCCCGGCGGCGGCGCCAGCCCAGAGATTCCCGTTGTTCCAGGTCAACGTCATGTACCGCACACCGGCCGCGTGTAGCTGCCGCAGGCGCGCAATCGATCCCTGAATCGCGTGGCCACCTTCGACACCAACGAACACCGCGATCTTGCCGTCGCGCTTGGCACGACGCAGATCCGCACCGGATGTTGCGAAGAAGAGCCGGTCGGGATGTCGGCGCACAAACGCCTTCACCTGGTTGGTGAGCAACATGGCGCGTGCGAACGAACTGTCGGGCTTCATGATCGCGTAGGGCGCGTCGACGAAGGCGGACATGAACTGGCCGGTGATGCCGCTCTGCAGCAAGCGCGGATAGTCGGTCGAGCCGAACCCCGGTCCGAATCCGATCGGATTCCTGACGTCGGGGTCGTAGCGTTCATCGGCGACCTTGGTCGGCATGTCGTTGTGTGTATCGACGACAATCGCATCCCGGTAGAGTCGCATCGCGCGCGGCGAGACGTCGCGCAGCGAATCGAGCTGATCGGCCATCGGGCGTGTCGTCGGCGCCGGCTTCCGCTGCGTCCCGGGCGGTTGTGCGTGCAGCACACCGACCGTGAGGGCAAGGGTGCAGCACGTCCGGAATGCAATGCAGGAAGTCATGGTTGGTAGGGGGTGACGACGAATGGTTTTGGCGTGGAAGAAACGAACTGGCTGCCCGCAACAAAGAAACGCAGCGGCCAGTCGGCTGCACGCGTGATCCCGATTCTGGGAGAGACATGCACGGCCGCGTCGTCCACGGCGGTGCCCCGCACGATGCGAACCGGGCCGCGCTGGAGCGACGTTCCATCGATGGCGCTGGTGATGCCATATGCGGCGCACAGCTTGCCGGGGCCGTTGGTGAGGTCCCGCTCGCGACGCGCCGTCAGCCGACGGCGCTGCAGCCGCGGCAGACCGTCGAGCGGCTCAACGGCGCGGAGCAGTACGGCCGACCCGATCCCGTCGGGCAGGGTGACGGCATTCAGGCACCAGTGCATGCCGTAGATGCGGTACACATACGCAATGCCAGGCGGGCCATGCAGGTGTTCGGTGCGCGGCGTCCGACCCGCCACGGCATGACAGGCCGGATCCTGCGGTCCGAGATACGCTTCCGTCTCGACGATGCGCGCCCGCAGCGCCACACCGTCATGCTCGCGCACCACGAGGTGCATGCCGAGGAGTTCGCGTGCGACGAGCGCAGGATCGCGGTTGTAGAAGGCGGCAGGCAGGGCGGCAGGCATGGGATACTGAAATAGCGGTCGAGAGTCGCGGTCGAGCGTAGCGATCGGGAAACCAGGGATCGATGCACCACGCCCGCATCACCAGTGTTGATGATGCGGGCGCGATTCCGTACTCAGCCGAGTCGACCCGTCGCGACTACCGGCGCGCCGTCTTCTTTGCGGGTTCCTTGGCGGAAGCCTTCTTCGCCGCGGACGCTGTCTTCGCGACCGGCGCCGTCTTCTTCGCCACTGGTGCCTTCGCGGCCACCTTGGCCGGCGGTGCCGACTTGGCGGGTGCCGAAGACTTGGGTGGCAGGGCTGACTTTGTCGCCGCGGGAGCCTTGGCTGGTGCCGCCTTCTTTGCGGCCCGACGTCCGCCCTGCGACTTCGCCGATGCGGCTGGCTTCGTCGGCGCAGGCGCTGAGCGCGCCAATTCGGGTGCGCGTGCAGGCTGGGCAGCCGGTACCGCCACCGATGGAACCGGCTTCGGCGCGGCCGCCACCAACGGCGTTTCGTCCACCACACCAACCATCAGCAGTTCCGGCGGCGGAGCCGACAGGCGCCCACCACGTGAACTGCCGCGCGAGCCCATGCCGCGCGGCGCCGGCGGACCGGCGACCGGCTTGGGTGCATTGGCCGCTTCGTGCTTGGCCAGCTGCTCCGAGACTTCGGCCACCTGCTGCACGGGCGCCACTTCCCACGAGTCGCCACGCTTGCGCAGGTCGACGACGTCGGCGTCATGGGCATCCTGCAGGATGCGCACGAAGTTGCGCTCGTTGAGGCTTTCGCTGTCGCGACCGAGCAACGCGGCAGCACTCTCGCGCACCGCCAGCATGGCGACCGGTGTGTCGTCCCTGGACGTTGCTGCGACCGCCTTGCGAACGAGGTCAAACGCCTCGTTGCGAGTCAGCCGTTCGCCCGCCAGGCCAATTGAATCGCGTCCCTGAGCGGCACGCGGCGTTTCGGCACGCGGCGTCTCAACGCGTGGTGTTTCGACGCGTGGTGCCTCGACCGCCGGCGCCGGGCGCGGCTGCCCACGTGGCGCGTGGACGCGCGGCGCTGGTCCGCGGCGTGGTGCCTCGGCAAGCGGCGCGTCACCCACCGGCGCGCTGCCAGTGTCCGCATCACCAGAGTCCGGCGCGGCCGGCTCGGAGGCGGCCACCGCCGTGGCAACGACATCGGTCAGCACACGCGGTTCGCGCGGCTCACGATCACGTCCACCACGACCACGCCCGCGGCCGCGACGGCGGCGGGTTCCGCGCTCTTCACCGTCTTCCTTCTCCGCCGCTTCGTCGAGTACGCCAGCGACATCGCCAGTGGCCACCAGCGGCGTCACACCGGGCTTGCCGCCGGGTGGCGCGATCTCGAACTGTCCGTTCTCGAGCCGCGTCAGCGTGAGCAGGCCCTTCTGCGCAGCTTCCTGCACGAACTTCGAGAACTTCGACATGCCGAGGTCTTTCTCGTCGAAGCCGTTGTCGATGTCCTGCATCACCTGCTTGAGCCGATCGGCGCGCATCACGTCGCCATTACGGACCATCCGGGCGAGCGACTCGGTGACGAGCTCCCACGGATCACGCTTGACCGTTTCCTCGTCATTGGTCTTGACCAGGCCGGCGAGGGCGTTGTAGCTGTAGTATTCGTCGCAGTTCATCACCAGCAGATCACTGGAGCTTTCGCGAATCCCGACGCCGATGACGTACTTGCCGTACTCCTTGAGCTTCATCACCATGCTCGAGAAGTCGGAGTCGCCGCTGAGCAGGATGAAGGTGCCGATCTCGGGGCGCGTGAACATGAGTTCAACGGCGTCGATCGCGAGGCGGATGTCGGTGGCGTTCTTCTTCGAACTGCCGTAGGCCGGCGCCATGATCATGTCGATCGACGACTCGGCGAGGGGCACCACGTACTGCGGGTAGCGGCGCCAGTCGGCGTAGGCACGCTGGACAGCGACCTTGCCCTTGATGATGTCCGACGAGAGGAGGTTCTTGAGCTCCGTCTGCAGGTCGGAGCGGATCCCCATCGTGACGTTGTCGAAGTCGATGAGGAGCGCGGCGTTCGGGGCCTGACTGTACTGCGAGTAATTGGAGGAGGAACCAGCATTGGTGCTGGTAGCCTGCGGCCCGCGGTGCACCGGGGCGATGGGCCCTCTGGGTGCGTGCGGGCGCGACGAGCGTCCGTTCATGTAACTGGGGATGTGAAGAAACGAAGAAGCACGCGCCGCATCGGCAGAGGGGCCGGCGGCTGCGCGGTCGCTCTCCCCGGCGCCCCGCCCCGGAACATGAGGGCAAGGCCGGCCGGAGGCCGCGACAGCGGAAGTGCACCCGATAAACTAATGACCGTACCGCGCAACGGCACCGCCACCGCCGGGGTGATGCGCAGGTGGATAGAATCCCCGAAACCTCCCCCTCCTCCAGCCCGTACTCGCCCCAGTGTCCCGTCTCGGGTTCCGGACCCGTCTGCTGCTCGTGCTGATGGCTTTCGCCGTATTGCCGGCCGCCCTGCTGACCGGGGTCGGCCTGATGGCGGCAAACCGAACGCTACCGTTCATAGCGGCCGGTGGGGCGTGGTCGCGCGTGGCGGAAACCGGCAGCAAGGCGCTGACGGCGGCTCGCCGATCGGCGTCCGGTGGCGATGCAACCGCAGCACTGGATGCGCACGAGGCCGAGTTGCAGGCGTCAGTGGATCAGGCGAAGCGGCTCGAGTATCTGGCGCCGCGGGTGATCCGGGTGGTGGCGGTGGTGGCGGTGCTGCTGTTCCTCGTGCTGGCGATTGTCGCAGGCCGGGTCGCCGGTCACCTGAGCCGGCAGCTCAGTCGGCCGCTGGATGAAGTGGTGGAGTGGACGGAGCGCATCGCGAAGGCGGAGGCGCTCCCGGAGGGAGCACCGAGTCGCGGTGCTCCGGAGTTTGACGTGCTTCGATCCAGGATGCGAACCATGGCCGTGCAACTCGACGCGGGACGGACGGCCGCCACCGACGCGGCGCGGCTCGGCGCATTCCGCGAGACGGCGCGCCGGGTTGCTCATGAGTTGAAAAACCCGCTGACGCCGATTCGTTTTGCCGTCTCCCGGCTCCGGAAGGCGGCCGCGCCAGAATTGCAGGAATCGATCGACGTCCTCGAGACCGAGACGGCCCGGCTCGATACGCTGGCCAGGAGCTTTGCACAGTTCGGCCGGCTGCCCGATGGGCCCGTGGCCGATATCGACATTGCCGAGCTGCTGCGCTACGCGACGCGCGCAACGCTGGCGCCGACGATGACGGTGGCGCTCGAACTACCGGGCAACCTGCCGTTCGTCTCGGGTCATCACGATCCGCTCGCCCGCGCCGTGAGCAACATCCTGCTCAATGCGGCTGATGCTGCGGGACCAACCGGGACCATCACCGTGGCCGCAGCGATGATCACGGCCCCGGTTCCCGCCGTGGAGATTCGTGTACATGATACCGGGCCGGGGATCACGGCGGAAACACTGTGCCGGATCTGGGAGCCGTACGTGACGACCAAACCCGGCGGCACCGGCCTGGGGCTGGCGATCGTGCGACAGACGGTGCTGGCGCATGGCGGCAGCGTGGCCGCGGTGAGTGAGCCCGGCCAGGGGACGACCGTCACACTGACACTGCCAACGATGGGCACCTTCCCGATACCGGACCAGCGCGATGAATGAAAACATTGTCATCCCCGGCCTCTTTTTCCTCACCGTGATCGTGCTGGCGCTCGGCATACCACTGGTGCGTGCCTATATCCGAAAACAGGAGCGCGGCGACGTCCCGACTCGGTTGACGCCGGAACTGGAAGCGCGGCTCGACCGGCTGGAATCGATGGTGGAGACGGTCTCGGTCGAGGTTGAACGGATGGCAGAGGGGCAGCGCTTCACGACGCGTCTGTTGTCGGAGGGTGCCGCCCAGGCGCAGCCGCCGAAGGCACGTTCCGCCGCGCCGGTTCGCGCACAGTCGAACGAGGTGACCCATGGGTAGCATGCTGATGCAGGGAAGTGCACAAGCACCGGCCTCGGCCCGTGCCGCGAGCCAAGCCGCTGCGGAAGCCGCACAGCTCGATGCGCGGCTCGAACTGGCGGCGAAAAAGGCGGCGCTGCGTGCCATGGAAGCACAGGCGGGTCCGCCGGCGGCGGAGGCACCAGTGTTGGCCGAGATCGCGCCAAGTGGACGGATCGTGATCGAACGCGACGGCAAGACGGTCATCCTCGACAATCCGACGGCGGAGCAATTGAGCTCGCTCGGATTGGGAGTCCCGTCAGCACAGCCGCCATTGGAAGGATGGCAGGTGCTCGGCCTGACCGGGATCGTGATGGGGAGCATCGTGGTACTGACGGCGATCACACTCGCCTACCGCCGCACCATGCGCGGCGCCCCGGCGGCGGCATCACCGCAGTCCGAGGCGCGGATGGCGCGGATCGAAAACGCACTGGAGTCGATCGCGGTGGAGGTTGAACGGATCAGCGAAGGGCAGCGCTACACGTCTCGGATGCTGGCGGAAGGGGCCGCGGTTGCGGTCGCGGTGCCGGATCGTGGCGACGCGGTGCTGCAAAATCGCAGAGAGGGATCATCATGAGCCGAGTGTCGATACCGAGCATGTTACAGAACCCATCGGAACAGGCCGTCGCGCAGGCCGCGCAGATTCGTGGCGCGGCGGAGCAAGCGGCACAGCAGGCTCGCGACGCCGCGCAGCAAGCTCGCGACATTGCACAGCAAGCGCGCGATGCAGCACAGGCCCAGCGCGACGGGGCGCAAGCCGGCCCTGAAGGCGGCAACACCGGCGTGATCACCATCCAGAAGAACGGCCAGACCATCACCCTCGACGGCGCGTCGCCGGAAGCGGTGATGTCGGCGCTGGGCATGCCCGTGCCACACCAGCAGGGCGCCAGCGATGGGCCGTTCGTGGTGGCTGGCATCGGCATCGTCGCGACGGCGATTGTTCTCGTGTTCGGACTGCTGCTGCGATACCGCGCCATCACCCGCGGCGTCTCGAAGAAGGCCGACTTGCCTGCCGAACTGACGCAGCGGATGGCGCGCATGGAGACGGCGATCGAATCGGTCGCCATTGAAGTCGAACGTATCAGCGAAGGGCAGCGCTTCACCACGCGGCTGCTGTCTGATCGCGCCCCTCTGGAGGTACCACGTGGTTGACGCATCACGAGTGCTGCTGGTGGCCGTGCAGGTCGCCGAACGTCCCGAAATTGCCGAGCGCCCGGAAGCGATTCAGCCGTCGGCGCCTGCCGCGCCCCCTCAGGCTCCGGCAGCGCCGCGCACTGGCGGGATCGGAGCCGAGGGAGGGGAAACGCCCGCACCAGGCGTGATCACAATTCAGCGCGACGGTAAGACGATCACGATCGACGCCGCTGGCGGCGGCGCAGGC
This sequence comes from Gemmatimonadaceae bacterium, assembly GCA_031423355.1. Lineage (GTDB taxonomy): Bacteria > Gemmatimonadota > Gemmatimonadetes > Gemmatimonadales > Gemmatimonadaceae > JACMLX01. Next base: position 14,229 of record JANPFJ010000545.1, read on the forward strand.
GGCGCGGATGTGTTCGGCAGCAGCACCG
>JANPFJ010000546.1:0-4381 GCA_031423355.1 Gemmatimonadaceae bacterium
GGCCTGCGTTGGTCGCTGCTGCGGCCGTCGTCGTTGCGATCGGTGTTGGTGCCGCACTCTGGATGACGACACGCGGCGATGCGAAAGGCGCGGCCGACCCAGGCGCCCTCGCTGCCGCCGGCGCGCGCACGGCAAGCGACACTGCGGCGTCGATCGCCGCGCTCGCGGTGCTGCCCTTCGTCAACACGAGTGGCAACAGCGCCGACGAGTATTTCAGCGACGGCCTCACCGACGAACTGGCGCACGCGTTGTCCAGGCTGCCCGGGCTGCGTCTTGCGGGTCGTTCGTCGAGTTTTTCATTCAAGGGCAAGACGGTTCTCGCACCCGACGTGGGCAAGACGCTGGGTGTGGGCGCCATTGTGGAAGGCACCGTCCGCCGCGCCGGTGATCGCATTCGTCTCACCGCGCAGCTCACCAGCACGCGCGATGGGCAGATGCTCTGGAGCGATGCGTTCGAACGTACGGGCGCTGATGTGTTTGCGGTGCAGGATGCGTTCACGACCGCGATCGTGGCAGCGCTGACGCCGCGGCTCGCGCAGGCCGCGGGTGGAAGTGCGAAACCCGCGCTGACGAGTGTCGCGGCACGCGGGACGACCGATGCCGTGGCATACGACCTCTATCTCAAGGGCCGCTTCTACTGGGCGCAGCGTGGCGCCGGTCCGCTCGACAGCGCCGTCAAGTATCTCGAGGCGGCCGTGAAGCGTGACAGCGCGTTCGCGCGCGGATGGTCGGCGCTCGCGCTGGCGTATGTGATTCGTCCGAACTTCAATATCGACGTGGACTTTGCGGCGGCTGACGCCAACGTCGCTGCTGCGGCGCGACGGGCGCTGGCGCTCGACTCCACCAGTGCCGATGCGCACGCGGCGCTGGGATTTCGGGCCACGCGCCGATTCGAGTTCGCGGACGCCGCGGCATCAATGGCAGCCGCGCGCCGACACGAGCCGAGTAGCGCCATCGCCGCGCACTATTCAGGCCTCTACTTTCACGCCGTGGGCGATACGGTGCACACCGACGAACAGATGGAGCGTGCCCTCACGCTCGACCCGCTGTCGCTCACGACGTTCAACACGCGGGCCCGTCTCTTCACCGAGCGGCGCCAATTCGCGCGGGCCCTCGAGATCGATGCCCGGGCGACGAGCACCACCTTCGCCAGCTACCGCGTGATCACGCTGATCTGGGCGGGCTTGGCGGACAGCGCGTTTCGCTTGACGCGCCTCATCCCTGCCTCCGATCGGTCCCGCGGCCGACCCGGCAACGCGCTCCTGGCCGCTGCGGCTGCCGGGCAGTGGGACGCCGCGCGTGCGTTGCAACGCGAGATTCGTGCGCGAGGTGCCGACGTACGATCGTATGATCGCGCCACTGTCGCGCTGGTGTTTGGTGATCGCGCCGAAGCCGCCACGTTGTTCATCGACAACCTCGAGCAGGACGGCGGGTTCGTGAACATCGCGTTCTCCGTCTGCAATCCGCCGTACGACGCCATTCGCGACTTACCCATGTGGAAGGCGTTCCTCGCACGGCATCAGCTGCGCGAGTGTCCGTACCGGTCGCCGTGGCCCATTGGAGCCCCCCCGCCATGACTCCTGTCCTGGACCGCCTCACCGCCGCGCTCTCGGACCGCTACCGCCTCGAGCGCGAACTCGGCCAGGGCGGCATGGCCACCGTCTACCTCGCGCACGACCTCAAGCACGAGCGCGAGGTTGCGATCAAGGTGCTGCACCCGGATCTCGGCACGGCGCTCGGTGCCGAGCGGTTCCTGAGCGAGATCAAGACCACGGCGAAGCTACAGCATCCGCATATTCTGCCGCTGCTCGACAGCGGCGAGGCCGACGGGCTGCTGTACTACGTCATGCCACTGGTCACCGGCGAAACGCTGAGCGCGCGGTTAAAGCGCGAGCGGCAGCTGCCGGTGGCTGACGCGCTCCGCATTGCACGCGAAGCAGCGAGTGCACTCGACTACGCACATCGACAAGGCGTGATCCATCGCGACATCAAGCCCGAGAACATCCTGCTGCAGGATGGCTCGGCCGTCGTCGCCGATTTCGGCATCGCACTCGCCGTGCAGACCGCGGGCGGGCCGCGTATGACACAGACGGGTCTGTCGCTCGGTACGCCGCAGTACATGAGCCCCGAGCAGGCGATGGGCGAACGCGTGATCGATGCGCGCAGCGACATCTATGCGTTGGGTGCGGTGACGTATGAGATGCTGGTGGGCGAAGCGCCATTCATCGGCAGCAGTGTGCAGGCGATTGTTGCGCGCGTGCTCACGGAAGAACCGCGCAGCATCGGCGTGCAACGCAAGGCCGTGACGGAAGGGGTGGAGCAGGCGGTGTTGCGCGCCCTCGAAAAGCTGCCGGCCGATCGCTGGGCGACGGCCGGCGAGTTTGCGGCGGCGTTGAGCGACCCGGGGGCCGTGACGGGACATGCCTCCCGTTCCACCGTGGTGCGCGGCGCGGCCGCGCGACGCGGGCCGCCAAGCCTGCGCACACTCCTCGGGTTCACCACGGGCGTCGTGCTCACCGCCGCGGCCGGTGCGCTGTGGCTCTCCACGCGTACGACCCAGCAACCCGCCGCATCGCGCTTCGATATCACGCTGCCGGACAGCGTGAAGCCGTACACCGCAGGCGGCCGACGGCTCGCCCTGTCGCCCGACGGTCGCCAACTGATCGTGGTGGGCGTGAAGGCTGGAACACGCGGCCTGTATTTGCGCCAGATGGACGGAACCGAGTTTCGATTGATTGCCGGCTCCGAGACCAGCTTACCCGGCGGCAGCGTCGATCCGATGTTCTCTCCGGATGGCACGACGGTGCTGTTTCGCGCTGGCCAGGATCTGCTCCGGATTCCGGTGTCGGGGGGAACGGCCCGACGCATCGATGCGTCGGGCAATGCGAGCTGGGTGGACGAGGGGCGCATCGTCAACGCGCGCATTGATACCGTCTGGCTCACCTCGGTCGATGACGGCTCCAGGCGCGTGCTCGTCGCGGCCAACGCGGCGGCGGGCATTGCACGACTCCGCTGGCCCGCGGTCCTGCCCGGTGGCCGTTTCGCGCTGGTCAACCTGCTCGGGACGCGCCCGAACGCACCGCTCGACGACGATCATCTCGGCGTGCTCTCGCTCGACGATGGCCACATTGACGACCTTGGGATCGTGGGGACCAACCCGCAGTACTCGGGCTCCGGCCACATCATCTTCGGGCGCGTGACTGGCGAGCTGTTCGCGGTGCCGTTCTCCCTGCGGTCGCGCACGCTGGAAGGGCCGCCCGTCTTGCTCCAACCGAATGTCTGGGTGGGAAACCCAAACGGCGCCGTGGGCGCGGCCGTCTCGCTCAACGGCACGCTGGCGTATCACTCGGGGGAGTTCGCCGGCAACACGAGATCCTTGCGGATCGTTGGCGATGGCGGCGCGGACCGGCCCGGGCCGGGCGGCACCGCGGCCTACTACGCGCCGCGCCTCTCCCCGGATGGCCAACGCGTGGTGGTCGAATACAACGAGCCCGCCCGAAAGACTCCCACCGGTCCGATCGTCCTGCTCGACGTTGGCACCGGAGCGGTGCAGCCGATCGCGGCCGAGGGCGAGGGATTGATGCCGAAATGGACGCGCGATGGACGTCGTGTCGCCTTCATCAAGTTTCTGGGCGAGACAGGCCGTGAGATCATCGCGCGCGCGTGGGATCGGAGCGGCGCGGATACGCTGCTCTTGCGCGACTCGTCCGCCATGCTGTTCGACTTCGGCCTGGGGCCTGCGGGGGGCTGGAGCGTGCTACGGCGGGGCGGCACCGGCGGCATCAACGACGGTCGAGACATCCTGCTGGCGCCCACCGACAGCCTGGCACGGTTCCGGCCGCTGGTCGCGACGCTGGCGGCCGAGACCAACCCAGCCATTTCCCCCGATGGGCGATGGCTCGCCTACGCGTCGAACGAATCCGGTCGGTATGAGATTTTTTTGCAACCGCTCCCAGGCCCCGGGCCGCGCGTGCAGATCTCCATCACGGGAGGCACGGAGCCTCTCTGGTCACCGCAAGGCGGGACGCTTTTCTATCGTAGTGCGGAGCGGCGGATCATGGCGGCTCGGCTCACCGGGGCTCCGCTGCGCGTCGCCCAATGGGATACGCTCTTTGTCGACCGCTACATGCATGGCCTCGCGCAGACGAACTGGAGCGTGTTCCCGAGCGGCCGAGAATTCCTGATGGTCGCAGGCAAATCCTCCGTCGACATCAAAATGGTCGTCAACTGGCCGCAACTGCCGGGGCTACGGCGAAACGGGAGCACGCCCCCATGAGCGCCACGCAAACCGAGCGGCTCGCTATCGCCCTCGCCGGCCGCTACCGCCTCGAGCGCGAACTCGGCGCCGGTGGCATGGCCACGGTCTATCTCGCCTTCGACG
>JANPFJ010000547.1:0-1264 GCA_031423355.1 Gemmatimonadaceae bacterium
CGACGTCGCGCGCATGAACGCGGGCAGGAAGGCCGGCGCGTCGGGCGACGGCGCGGCATCCCGATCGCCGAGGCCGCCGATGCGCACCGGCTGCGCGAGTGTATTGCGGATCGTGACGCGCACCGGCGTTCCCGCCGTCACACGGATCATGGGCCCAGGCGTCGTTGGCATCTTGCCCGACTCCCTGAAGGTCAGCGCCTTGCGGATTGGTCCCGCCTCACCACGCGGGCTCCACTCCGCGAGTACCGCGTCGAGCGCGACGTGCAGCTCCCCGTCGACCAGTCGGCCCGCCGGGGTGCGATGGTCGTTGGGTACCGCGCGAGGGAGTTGCGCTGCGGCAGGGATCGCGAGGAGGCACAGTGCGGCAGCGACGAGCGGCAGTCGGCGACGGGTGTTCATGAACGCGATGAGCAAGAGTGAATGCGAGATCGCTGATGCGCGGCTGCGAGACCTTGAGCAATCTGGCCGCTCGCGCCTGCGTGAGTTTGCGCGGCTTCGGTGCGCGGAAACCCAACGTCCCAGTCCGCTCGTCTTTTGCGTTGTCTTCTGGAACACGTGCGGCACGTAAATCCCCGCGCGCATTCCGCCATGCGCTGTCAGCAGCAGCGTGAGTTTATACCGCGCGTTTGCGGCGTGTCGGTGGCGTGGCTGCCGCGACGTGGTCGACATAGCTGCGCAACACCGCGTTGATCTGCGACTGATATCTGGGCCCCGTGGCTCGGAAGAACTCCAAGACGTCACGGTCCAGTCGAATCGAGATCGCTTGCTTCGCCACTGGCGTCACGACGCGGGCGTTCTGCCAGAGCGACTCCGGGAGATCACGAAGCTCCACGGGTGACGTGCGCTGGATCTCGGCCTCCGTGACACGTCGGAGGCGTGCAAGATCAGCGCGCCCCTTCGTTGGGCTCGCCTTGCGCGCGGATGGCTTCGAGGGCTTCGGCATACTGACGGCGCTCCTTACGGTTGCTGAGTCGGGCACTGATGAGACGACGCACCACGGCGCCGGTCGATTCGACGCGATCGGTGAACACGACGGTGAGGGCGATGCCATCAGCGGTGCCGAGCGCCACAATACGCCGCTCCCCATAGTCGCGGCGCGTGTCGTCGAATTCCACGTACGTGCCCGCGAAAACGAGCGACGCGAACTCAAAGTCGAATCCGCGCTGCCCAAGGTTCCGCGTGCTCTTGGCAGCATCCCACTCAAAGGTCACGCGGAAACTTACAATTGTATATACGCATCCGCAAGGCCGCCGCGAGGCGCGTT
>JANPFJ010000548.1:0-1391 GCA_031423355.1 Gemmatimonadaceae bacterium
GGCGCGTTGACGTACGTGATGCCATTGTCGAGGTCCTGCATGGCACGAAACGCCACGTTGACGTTCGACGTGTACACCGACGACGACAATCCATACCGCACGTCGTTGTTCACCGTAAACGCTTCTTCCACGTCGGCCACCTTGATCACGGACAGCACCGGTCCAAAGATCTCTTCTTGCTCCAAGCGCGATCCTGCGGTGACGCCGGAGAAAATCGTCGGCTGGAAAAAGAATCCGTTGTCGAGCGCGCCGCCCGTTGCCCGCGCGCCGCCGCACACCAGCGTGGCACCCTGTTCGCGTCCCACGGTGATGTAGTGCTCAACCTTTTCGCGAGCCGCGTCATTGACCAACGGACCAACGTCGGTGCCCGCCACGCGACCGTCACCGAGCCGCAGCGCAGTGGCCCGTTCGGCGAGACGCGCCACAAACTGATCATGAATCTGCGCCTGGAGAATCAGGCGACTGGTGGCGGTGCAGCGCTGCCCGGTGGTGCCAAAGGCGCCCCATAGCACGCCATCCAGCGCCAGATCAAGATCGGCATCGTTGAGGACGATCTGTGCGTTCTTCCCGCCCATCTCCAGCGACAAACGCTTGTGCATGCGACCACACGTTTCGCCCACCACGCGACCAGTCTGCGTGGATCCTGTGAAGGAGATCACCGGCACCTGCGGATGCTCGACCAACGCCTTGCCCACCACTTCGCCGAATCCGTGTACCAACTGAATCACCTCAGGCGGCAAACCCGCTTCAAGGAGAATCTCGACCAGCACGGTGGCCGTGTGCGGCACATCTTCAGCCGGCTTAAGCACCACGGAATTCCCGCAAAGCAGCGCAGGAAACGCTTTCCACGTGGGAATCGCCATCGGGAAATTGAACGGCGTGATGAGTCCGCACACACCAATCGGGCGCCGCATGGTCATCGCCCACTTGTTGGCGAGTTCGCTGGGCACGGTATGCCCGAACAGGCGACGGCCCTCGGTGGCCGCGTAGTACGCCGTATCGATGCCTTCCTGCGCGTCGCCACGCGTTTCCGCGAGCGGCTTGCCCATCTCGCGCGACATGAGATGCGCGATCTCTTCTTTGCGCGCCGCCATCAGGTCGCCCACGCGTCGCAGCACATCACCGCGCGCTGGCGCGGGCGTTCGCTTCCACTGCGCAAATCCACGAACGGCGCTGTCGACGGCACGATTCACGTCGTCAACGCCAGACTCGGGAAACAGGCCGATCAAATCGTGCTGGTCGGCCGGGTTGCGGTTTTCGAAATAGCGACCTGTCGACGGCGCGATCCACTGCCCGCCGATGAAGTTCTTGAAGTTTTTGGACATTCCGGAAAATAGCAGGTGCGCGGCACAACCCGCGCCGGTCGCGTGACGCTCCGGGAACTTGTTTCG
>JANPFJ010000549.1:0-2518 GCA_031423355.1 Gemmatimonadaceae bacterium
CACCGATCACAGCCGCATGACCGTAGACCTCCGAACACTCAGCCGACGGCTCGAACTCGCGCAGGCGAGGCAGAACGAGTCGCTCAATCGTGCCAGCGGTGGCAGAAGCATGCCGTTCGGCGGCGGGTTTGTGCATGTCCGGGGTGAGGGACATCCACTCAATCAGGCTCTCGGTCTCGTCGAGCCGATTTCCGAACGGGAACTCCTTGCCGCGGAGGTGATGCTCGCCGGCGCGAGCGGGTCACCCGCTGTTCTTGAAGTCAGCCCGGCCGCCGATGCCACGCTCTTCCCGCTACTGGCCAGTCGCGGCTATCGCGTACAGCAGTTCCAGCAACTCTGGTGGCGCGAATTGGTGGACCCGTTGCCGGTCGTCTCCGCCGTCACGATCCGGTGGGCCGTACCCGCCGAGGAGCAGTTGTTCGGCCAAATCGTCTGCGCCGCATTCATGGAGGCACCGGACTGGCGCACCTTCGAACCGCCGTTCCTGACCTCATTGCGTGTGCCGGGCATCGTTGGCTGTCTTGCGAGCGTGGACGGGGAACCGGCGGGCGGCGCAGTCCTCGGCATGGTTGACGGCGTGGCGTTGCTCGGGGGCGACGGTGTGCTCCCGGCCTTTCGCGGGCGAGGAATTCAGAAGGCGATGATTGCCTTCCGGCTGAAGCACGCCCTGACCAGTGGATGTGATGTCGCCTGCGCCGGCACGTTACCGTTGACGCCCAGTCAGCGGGCGTACGAGGTCTGCGGTTTCCGGGCCGCCTACCCGAAGCTCGAGATGGTGCGCGGCTGACACGGCGCGGATGCGTGCCACCCGGACGGTGAATCAGGCGTCCGAGTGCCCGGTCGCATCGTCGGACGACAAGGGTGACGCTGACGCCTGCGACAGATCGAGGGTGAACAGCGCCACAGGCGCTGTGTCTCCAGGCATCGTACGCGTGTCCGTTTGCTGGAATCCGAGGCGCGCCAGCAGACGGAGTGATCGCGTGTTGTCGAGTTGCGCGATCGCCATCACCGTCGACATTCCGAGCTGGTTACAGCCGTATGCCAGCGTCGCGACGGCGGCTTCGCGCGCATATCCCAGCCCTTCATACTCCGGCAGATATGCGAAGCCAAGATCCGCCATCGGCAGAGAGTCTCGTCGCACGAATCCGCAGATGCCGATTGCCACGCCGGTATCTCGCCGGACGACTGCGTACGAGCCGTATCCGTTCTCACGATAACTCTTTCTGAAGCGCGTCTCGATGCGATCCAGCGAATCCTCAAGGGTCCGCACCTCTCGATCACCGATGAATCGGAGAAATGACGGCTGATTCAACAACTCGAGGATGAACGGCGCGTCGTCAGCAGTCAGCTCGCGGAGTTCGGTGCGGTCAGTTGTCGCAATCGTCATCGAAGGAGCTGTCCGGGGCGCGCCCTGTGTAACGTCCAATAATTGAATCAGTGTAACGGGCGCGTCAAACCAAAGTGGACCACGGCGGTGTCGCTGCGCGCGATGGCAATACGCGCGCGAGTGCAGATGCACCCGGGACTTGACGGCGGCATGTTGATATGGCTATCCTATCAGAACAATTGAATGCCCGTGGTAATTTGCCGCCTCTTGCCGCCACGCAAAATAAAGAGCTAAAACGCGAGCGCCCGGCGGCCTCCAGCTTGCCGGGCCTTGTTGTATGCGGACCAGTCGTGGTCACCACGACAGTCTGCATGCACCACGCTGACCAGGCGGCAGCACTCATGCGCCACGGAGGCGACAATGACTACCACTGCTGCCGGACACACCTCACAATGCCTTGGGCTCGGCACGCGCGCCGTCCACACCGGACAGGAGAGCGCCGATCCGACAACGCACGCCCGTGCAGTGCCGATCTACGCCACCACATCGTACGTGTTCGATGACCCGAGCCACGCAGCCGACCTCTTCGGTCTGCGAGCCTTCGGCAACATTTACACGCGGATCATGAATCCGACGACCGATGTTTTCGAGCGTCGGATTGCGGCGCTGGAGGGCGGCGTCGCGGCGGTGGCGACGGCGAGCGGTCAGGCGGCGCAGACACTGGCGCTGCTCAACCTCGCTCAGGCGGGAGACGAGATCGTCGCGTCGACGTCGCTCTACGGAGGGACGTATGCGCTGCTCGCCCACACATTGCCGCGCCTCGGCATCACGACCCGCTTCGTCGATCTCACGCATGGCGCCGCCGCATTCGCACGCGCCATCACGGAGCGGACACGCGCCATCTACGTCGAGACGATCGGCAACCCGAAGCTCGACGTCCCTGACTTCGAAGCCCTTGCGGAAGTCGCGCACGCAGCGGGAGTGCCGCTCGTGGTCGACAACACCTTCGGTACGCCAATCCTCTGTCGCCCGCTCGAACATGGAGCCGATATCGTCCTGCATTCCGCAACCAAGTGGATCGGGGGGCACGGCACCGCCATCGGTGGGGTCGTCGTCGACGGCGGCCGCTTTGACTGGAAGCAGTCGGCGCGGTTCAAAGCCCTCTATGGCACGCCTGAGGCTGCCTATCAC
>JANPFJ010000550.1:0-14004 GCA_031423355.1 Gemmatimonadaceae bacterium
GTCAGCATCGGCGAGGCGATCGAGGCCGTGGTGCTCAAGGTGGACCCGGACGAGGAGAAGATCTCGCTCGGCATGAAGCAGACGGAGCAGGATCCGTGGGCTGTGCTGCCGCTCAAGTACCCGGTCGGTACGCGCATCTCGGGCAAGGTCCGCAACCTCACCAGCTTCGGCGCTTTCGTGGAAATCGAGCCGGGTATCGACGGCCTGATTCACATTTCCGACATGTCCTGGACCAAGCGCGTCCAGCACCCGTCGGAAGTGGTCAAGAAGGGTGATTCGGTTGACGTCGTGATCCTCAATATCGATGCCGAGAACAAGCGCATCAGCCTCGGCCTGAAGCAGGCTGAAGAGGATCCGTGGCTCCGCATCGGAGAGACCTACCCGGTCAATCTGGTGATCTCCGGAAAGGTGGTTCGCCTGGCTGACAAGGGCGTGGTCGTTGATGTCGGCAACGACATCGAAGGGTTCGTGCCGCAGAACCAGATCAACGTGCCGCTCACCTACGTGGAGTTGGACGAAGTGATCTGGGAAGGAATGACACTCGACATGACCGTGAACGAGGTGGATCCGATCCACCGCCGGATCGTTCTGTCGGTGCACAATATCCCGGCTGACCAACCGCCCAAGCCGGAGCCGAAGCCGGAAGGTGCTGAGCCAGAAGTTCCAGTCGCAGTCGTCGAAGAAGCGGACGACGAGTAACTCGACTGATTTCCTGTTCGACGGAAACCGCCCCGCCACTCTTCTGAGAGGCGGGGCGGTTTCGCCTTCTGCGGTCCGCGGAAGGCAGTGTTGCGCTCTGCGACGGCAACGGCATTTTGCCAGATCAAAGACCGACCAGGAGTGCGTATCTGCAGGAGGTGAGTGTCGTAAAACGTTGATTTGAAGAGATTTAGGCTGCGGGATGTCGAATGCTCGAGACTGGTGAGTGAATTGCAATGCATGTTCGGGTCAGCCAGGCCGGCGTGCCGCCGTTGGTGATCTCACCGTTTCTTCCGGACCATTCAATGACGCTCACCAAGTCGGTCAGGCTCCTCGCTGCTGCCTTCGCGATGGCTGCTCCCGCCGGTGCCCAGACTCTGCAGAACGCAGTCGGAAATGCCTACTACGCCCCCGCAATTGGAAACTTTTCGACACTGGGGAATGACCTCTTCGGGCTGCTCATCTCGGGTCGCTTCAGCGATGGCCAGACGTTCACCGCGAATTGGGGAAGCATTGGAAGTGGCTTGAGTGGCGTGAACTTTGGCGGCCGTTTCAGGCTCTCGATTGGTTCGACCACCAACACGTGGGGGAATCCATTCACCCTCACTGTGTTCGGGACTGCGAACACGCTCCAGTCGCTGACGCTGTCCGGCGCGTCGGGTCCTGTGATCTTTGACCGTACTTTCGGCAACGCGGTGGGAACACCGCAGTCACAGCTCGGTCGCGACTTTGCGTTCTCTGGGATGTCGGATGCCTGGAACACTCTGGTCACGTACCGAAATGCGGTCCAGATGGTAGGCAGCGCGGGGCCAATCGGCGACATCTACGAAACCATGATCGTCGACTTCCGGAGCGGGCTGACCGGCACCGCCGTCGGGCGTGACGTCCGCTTCACGCAGGACTTCGACAACATCATCACAGGTGGGTTGCTGCTGCCTGTGCCCGAGCCCGACGCACTGCTCCTCACCGCAACGGGGCTTTCAATCGGATTTCTCGGTCTTCGCCGCCGGCGTCTCCTGCTCCAACGAGCTGCAAAATAGCGAGATTTGGCGGAGAGCAGGTTAGCTCCCTTCTGTGGGTGTTTTCGGGTAGTTTTCGGGTATGAATCCGTCCGCGTCGTCCGCTGGTTCTCGGGAGCCGAGAATCCTTCTGGCCGATGCGGATGCTTTTTTTGTGTCCGTCGCGCGGCTTGTCGATCCCGGAGGCGCCGGGAAAGCGTCGCTGCTGATCGTTGGTGGCCGACCGGGCAGTCGTGGGGTCGTCTGCTCTGCGAGCTATGAAGCCCGTGCCTTCGGCGTGCGAAGCGGGATGGGGATTTCGCAGGCGTTGCGGCTCTGCCCGGAAGCGATGGCGGTGCCGGTCCCTCGCGGCGCCTGTGGCGAAAAGAGTCGCGCGATAGAGAAAGTGCTCACGCGATTTGCTCCGGTTGTCGCGGCCGCCAGCGTCGACGAGTTCTATCTCGATTTGACGGGAACCGAGGCACTCTATCATTACGAGCCGCTCGCGATCACGGCAGAGCGAATACGCGCGGCCGTCATCGCCGATACCGGCTGCAGCGTCTCGATTGGTGGCGGAACCAGTACCCTCATCGCCAAGATCGCCGCCGGGGCGGCGAAGCCGATTCCTGGCAGCGGCGCAACCGGTGTGCACATCGTTCCCGCCGGCGGCGAAGAGGCGTTCATGCGTACACAACCGCTGGCTGAAATTCCGGGTATCGGGCCGAAGGCGCAGGAGAGGCTTTCCCGTCTTGGTCTGGTCAGGGTGCCAGATGTGCTGGACGCAGATCCGGCGACCATTCGCCGGTATCTGGGCGACAAGTTCGCTGACTGGCTGATGCGCAAGGCGAGAGGGCAGGGCGCATCCGCGCTGCGTGGCCGAGAGCAGCAGAAGGCGATGAGTCGCGAGGACACCTTCGACTACGATATCGCTGACGATTCTGCGCTCGAAATCGAGTTGCAGCGACTCGCGGTTCGCGTGGTCGCAGACCTGCGCCAGGACGGCCTGCGCGCACGTACGATTACCGTCAAGCTTCGCACGAATGACTTCGCGACAAAGCTGGCCAGCAAGACGCTTGATGCTCCGGTCTCAACCGAACGAGCGGTATTCACGGCGGCGCGGCAGCTGCTGCGAAAGATCCGCCAGCAGAAGCGCCTGCCGGTCCGTCTGCTCGGCGTCGGCTTGACCCAGCTGGATGATGGCGATCTGGCAGAGCAGCTCTCGCTGTTGCCCGGTGCGCCGACGTTCATTGCTGAGACGCCGCGTGATCGGGCGCTCGCTAGTGCGATGGATCGCGTGCGCGCGCGATTTGGTGCGGGGGCGGTGCAGCCGGCATCGCTGCTGACTGACGCCGCCCCGGCAAGTGTCGAGGATCGAACGGAAACGGACGGGGCGCGACCGGCGCGGCGACGCACTCAAGCATGAAGTGTCGTTGATGAGGTGGTGACGTTCACAGTGCCGCAATCACTCGCACCGAGGGTCACGGACTGGACACTGCACCCAGCGGCATCCGCGCGCTGGCACGCGCATCACGGCCATTGCGAGTCGCGTTTGCCACATTCAAGCCACGTTCATGCCATGTTCATGTAATGATCAACCGGTGCAACGGGGAGGGAATCGGTCGAGACGAGCGTCGCGCGATGGTCTCCGACCAGCATGCCGGGTGTTCAACGCTGTCTGGGATCGAGAACCCGCATGCCGACTGATGCGCCGAGGAATTGCGCCGAAGTCCCGACGATCGCCCATCCGTTCAACTCCGGTCGAAAGATGCTGAACTTGATGGGCGCAATCGTGGCACCCAGCTGTGCGCCAATACCGTGACGCTGATGGAATTTCCGGGGCTGGTCCGACTGCTGGCCGACGTAGCCCATCCCGAAGTCGAGCCGGAGCCATGACAGGCTGTCCCGTGGTGGCCCGCCGATGACGATCATCGCGGCATAGCCGTGTGATCCGGGCGCGAGGCCTTCCCGCAGAAATCGAATCCCCACTCCATCCATCATGTCGGCGCCGACCCACAGGACGTCGGCGGCAAGGGTGCTGCCGTCGGAACTGCGCACCCCGCTCAGCGCGAGACTGAGCCCGCCAGTTGTCGGCGGGCGTGCCGGCGCGTCGGATTGCCCGCTGCAGGTTTGCGCGGCGAGAGCGGAGATGACGCCGCCGAGGGCCAGCATCGTGACCGAGTGTCTCATTGCATCAAGGTACCGGGATCATCTGGTAGGGGCTATCGCTCACATGTCACGCTGCGGCGCTACTGCGGTCCACTCCTGTTCGCGATGCGGGAGCAATCGCCGCGCAGCCGCCGAGTGCCAGACGGCAGACCGCGCCTCTCGTCCATGCGCGCCCGTGCGTGACGGGGCTCGCGAGGCGCAACGCCATGAGCGATGTGGTGACGGGCCGCCCACGCAGGCTGGTGGTCACCTCGATCGGATACCTCGATGCGCCGCCTGCACAGGTCGCGCATCGTGCGCTCAGTGGCGGCACCCGCCGCCCGCGGGGCATCCGCGGTCGCCGGACCGCGGCGCGGCTGCTAGCTTCTGCCCTCATGTCCATTTCCGAGAAACTCGACCTCCTGGCTCGCCGAAGTGCCGAAGCCGAACTTGGCGGCGGTGCGGTGCGACTGGCCGCGCAGCACGACAAGGGGAAACTCTCTGCCCGTGAACGTCTCGATGTCCTGCTCGATGAGGGCTCCTTCGTCGAGATCGACAGGTTCGTGACGGCTCGATCCGAGGCCGGCAGCGCGTTTGGCGACGGCGTCGTGACCGGATATGGTCGCATCGAAGGGCGCCTGGTCTATGTGTTTTCGCAGGATTTCACGGTGCTCGGCGGATCGCTGGCTGAGGCGCACGCGAACAAGATCTGCAAGATCATGGATCATGCGGTTCGCAACGGGGCTCCGGTGATCGGTCTCAATGACAGCGGTGGCGCGCGAATCCAGGAAGGGGTGGTCGCACTCGGAGCCTACGCCGACATCTTCTTGCGCAACACGCTCGCCAGCGGCGTTGTGCCGCAGATCTCGGCGATTCTCGGACCATGTGCTGGCGGTGCCGTGTACTCGCCGGCCATCACGGACTTCATCTACATGGTGCGCGGCACGAGCTACATGTTTGTCACGGGCCCGAACGTCGTGAAGACTGTGACACACGAAGATGTGACGATGGAGGCGCTCGGTGGTGCCGACACCCACGCCAGCACATCGGGTGTGGCGCACTTCGCGTGTGACTCCGAAATTGCCTGCCTGACGCAGATTCGGGATCTGTTCCGCTTCATCCCATCGAATAATCTTGCCGACGCACCGCGCGGCGCCGGAACGGATCCGCGCGATCGGCGGGACGAGGGGCTGCTCGATGTCGTCCCGGACAATCCGAACAAGCCGTACGACATGCACGACGTCATCCGGCGAATCGTGGACGATGGCGAGTACTACGAAGTGCATCGGGACTACGCACCGAACATTCTCTGCGGGTTCGCGCACCTCGGGGGGACAAGCGTCGGCATTGTTGCCAATCAGCCCGCGGTGCTGGCTGGCGTACTCGATATCGCGGCGTCGATGAAGGCTGCGCGCTTCATCCGGTTCTGCGATGCGTTCAATGTTCCGATCGTCACGTTCGAAGACGTGCCAGGGTTCCTTCCCGGCGTGGCACAGGAACACGGCGGCATCATCCGGCACGGTGCGAAACTGCTGTACGCGTATTGTGAGGCGACGGTACCCAAGCTCACTGTCATCACTCGCAAGGCGTACGGCGGCGCCTACGATGTGATGAGCTCGAAGCACATTCGCGGGGATTTCAATGTGGCGTGGCCGACGGCAGAGATTGCCGTGATGGGGCCGAAGGGCGCCGTCGAGATCATCTACAAGCGTGAGATCGCCGAGGCGCCTGATCCGGTCGAGGCCACCGATGCCAAGGTCGAGGAGTACCGGCAGCAGTTCGCCAATCCGTACATGGCGGCCGCGTGGGGCTACATCGACGACATCATCGATCCGCGGGATACCCGGCCAAGGCTCATCGACGCTCTGGAGGCGCTGGCAGGCAAGCGTGACCGCAACCCACCGAAGAAGCACGGAAACATCCCCCTCTAGGCGATCCTGGAGCGATCTCTACCGTTGCGCCGCCACGACAGTCGTCCGTCGTCGGAACATCGAATCGTGGCGTTGACGCAACGGAATGCATTTTCCGGAACGGTAACATCAGGGCAGAATTTCGCCGCGAAAGCTACGTAAGTCGTTGAAGTATATCATGATAGACCAGATAGTTGATGGCGAGCACGGCCATTGGTCTGGCTCCTGCCATAAAGGTTGGTGAGCTGCGGTCGGGACCGCTGCGATCCTCCAACCAGAGCCCATATGCGCTTCACTCTAGCACTCGCCGCCGCGGCGCTGTTCGTCACCCCAGGTACGGCGTCGGCACAGCTCTCCCTCGGTGCCAACACCAGTGCAGCGGTCGTGGCATCGTCGGGGTCGCGGGCGATCGCGGCCACGTTCAACGGCGCGCCGGGATCGGTAGACGTCGGCCCGTTCTCCATGACGTTCGGCGGCATCTTCGGCAGCGCCATTCAGGAGATCGTCTGCGTCGACCTGAACAACTACTTCGACGACGGGCAGGCGTACACGGCACGGTTGACTCTCCTCTCGAGCGGTGACGCGGAATTCACATCGCGCACCCGGCAGGGGCTCACGCTGGGCGACGCAGCGTCGACACGCCTTACGTATATCCGAATGGCATGGCTCGCGGATCGATTCGCCAGCCAGCCGACCACCGCCTGGGCGGGCATTCAGGGCGCGATCTGGAACGTCGGCAACGGCACGACTCCGGTTGGCGGCACCACCAACCCGGACGTTCAGTTTTGGCTCGATCAATTGAACGCCGCGGATCTGGCCAGCGTCAATACCAGCGCCTGGGCGGTTGTGACGGACGAGAGTGTGACCGGCCCTGAGGGCGGCGCGCAGGAGTTCCTCGTTCGCGCCAACGTCGTTCCGGAACCGTCGACGTACGTACTGATGCTGACGGGGTTCGCCGGGGTGGTTCTCGTCGCACGTCGTCGCCGCGCCGCGCTCTGACACGGCACACCGCCGCTGCACGCCATTGCGCGCCGCCCCAGGATCGGGGCGGCGCGCAGTTTTTATGCTCCGGACGCCGACGCGGCCCTCGTGCGCTAGCTTGACAGCCGTGCTTCGTCGCCGGCCCTCGGCCTTCGCCATTTCTCCCACAGACGTGCCCGTGTTCACCAAGCTGCTCGTTGCCAACCGTGGCGAGATTGCCCTCCGAGTCATTCGTGCCTGTCGCGAACTCGGTATCGCCAGTGTCGCTGTGTATAGCGACGCGGATGCGACCGCGCCTCATGTCCGCGAAGCGGATGAGGCGGTCAACATCGGCCCTGCACCTGCGGCGCAGAGCTATCTGCTTGGCGAACGGATTCTCGATGCCGCGCGTCAGACCGGCGCCCAGGCAATCCACCCGGGGTACGGGTTTCTGTCCGAGCGTGAGTGGTTTGCGCGAGCCGTTCGGGACGCGGGTCTCGTCTGGGTTGGCCCGCCGGCCGAGGCCATCGCTGCGATGGGTAGCAAGACCGCGGCCCGGACCCTGGCCGTGGCCGCCGGCGTCCCGGTGGTCCCCGGAACCACGACCGCACTGCGCGACGTGCACGAAGCGTTGGAGGTCGCCGCCGCGTTTGGTTTTCCGGTGTTGCTGAAGGCCGCGGCAGGTGGCGGCGGCAAGGGAATGCGCGTCGTGCGTTCCGCCGACGAGTTACCCTCCGCACTTGCCTCGGCTCAGCGTGAAGCACTGAATGCCTTTGGTGACGATGCCGTCTATGTCGAGAAGTACATCGAAGGCCCGCGTCACGTCGAGATTCAGGTGCTCGGCGATCAGCACGGTACGATGCTGCATCTGGGTGAACGCGAATGTTCGGTGCAGCGGCGACACCAGAAGATGATCGAGGAAGCACCCAGCATCGCGGTCTCGACTGAACTGCGCGCGCGAATGGGTGCCACCGCCGTCGCCGCTGCGCGGGCGGCCGGGTACGTCAACGCCGGAACCTGCGAGTTCCTCCTCGATCGGGATGGGAACTACTACTTCCTGGAGATGAACACGCGCATTCAGGTTGAGCATCCGGTCACGGAGCTGGTGACGGGCATCGATCTCGTGCAGTGGCAGATCCGGATCGCCGCCGGCGATCGCCTGCCATTCGTGCAGGAACTCATCGTGCCGCGAGGGTGGGCGATGGAGTGTCGCATCACGAGCGAGGATTTCCAGAACGGATTCCTTCCGTCGACCGGCGTCATTACGTCGATGCATGTGCCATCCGGTCCTGGCGTGCGATGGGACGGCGGCGTCGAGGTGGGCAGCGAGGTCGGACTGTTCTACGATCCGATGCTGGCGAAACTGATCGTGCACGCGGCGACACGCGAGGCCGCAATCGACAGGATGCACCGTGCACTGCTCGAACTCGAGATCGAAGGGATTGAGACGTCGCGTGAGTTCCATCTGCGGATGATGGAGGACGCCGAGTTTCGTCGGGGTGATATCACTATTCAATGGCTGGAAGCGAAATTGCCCGAACTCAGTGGAGTGCTGCCTCCAGCGGATGAAGTGCGTATCGCGGTGATTGCCGCGGCCCTGATCGCGGACCGGGACCGGAACAGTGGCCGCACGGTGCCGACCGCGATGGTCCCGGTCGTGAGTTCCGCGTGGCAGCGGGCGGCGCGGGCTGAAGGGCTTCGCGGCGCATGAGCGACACGGTGACGGTCACGATCGAGCGTATTGCCGCGGGTGGGGATGGCGTCGCCCGACACGACGGCATGGTGGTTTTTGTCCCACGATCCGTGCCGGGTGATGTCGTGTCGGTGTCGCTGGTGCGGTCGCGGACCTTTGCACGTGGGCGCATCCTGTCGGTGCTGAGCCCGTCGGCTGATCGAGAGCCGGCGCCGTGTCAGCATTACGATGGGGATCGGTGCGGTGGGTGCCAGTTGCAAGGTATTCGGTATCCGGCGCAACTCGCGATCAAGGGAGAATTGATCCGGGATGCGCTGGAGCGGATCGGCAAGCAGGTCGTCGGCACAGTCGCTGTGACGGCGAGCCCGGATCCGTGGCGGTACCGAAACACGCTGACACTCGCGTTGCAACGGGATCGACTGCGTCCCAGTGGCTGGCTCGCGGGGATGTATGTCGCGGGTGATCCGACGCAGGTGTTCGAGCTGAAGGAGTGTCTGATCGCCATGCCGGAAGTGATGGATGGGTGGCGCCAATTGATGAACACGGCGGAACATCTGCCCCGCGCGATGGCACTGCGTGTGACAGTCCGCCTGCTCGCCGCAGGGGGGCTCGCACTGACGGTCGAAGGCGGGGCGCAATGGAAACAGTCGTCGGTCGAGGCGCTGGTGGCGGGCGTTCCCGCGGTGCATGCGATCTGGTGGGTTCGCGACGATGAGGTTCGCTCGCTCCGGTTCGATCGACGGACAATACGCGAAGCAGGAGCGAGCTTCGCACAAGTGAATCCGGCGGTCGCCAGCCTGCTGCGCGACTACGTGGTGTCACAGGTCGATGCAGTGTCGGCGGATACCGTTGTGGATGCGTATGCCGGCAGCGGAGCACTCGCAGTGCGCTTGCGGCGCGACGGTCGTCGTGTGACGGCGATCGAGCTGGATCAGGAAGCCTCAGC
This sequence comes from Gemmatimonadaceae bacterium, assembly GCA_031423355.1. Lineage (GTDB taxonomy): Bacteria > Gemmatimonadota > Gemmatimonadetes > Gemmatimonadales > Gemmatimonadaceae > JACMLX01. The sequence goes on from JANPFJ010000550.1 coordinate 9,352, forward strand.
GGTGGCTGGCGCTGCGTTGCATGATGACCCGCTGGCGCGGGTGCTGACCGGCAGGGTGGAACATCTGCTGCCACACGCTCTTCCGGCGGCAGTCGTGATTCTCAACCCGCCGCGCGCCGGTGTCGACGCGACGGTGCCGGCATTGATCGCGGCGCCTTCGGCCGAGGTCCGACGCCTGATTTACGTCAGCTGCGATCCTGCCACGCTTGGTCGCGACATTGCGCGGCTCGGCATCGGCTGGCGCATCAGTGCGGTGCAGGCATTCGACATGTTCCCGCAGACCTCGCATGTCGAGACCGTCTGCACGATCGACAGGGAGGCGCAATGAAGTATGTGGTCGAGGTTCATGGGACCAGACATGATGTCGACGTCGGCCCGGATGGTGTGACGTATGACGGCACGACGGTGCGCGCGCTCCTGACTGACGTCCCAGGCTCTCCCGTCCGTCAGGTGATGATCGGCAACTCCGTGCACCGTGTCATCGCTCGCCGCGGTGCGACTCGTGGGCAGTACACGCTGTTGCTCAATGGCTACCGCCACACGCTGGAGGCGCTCGATGCACGCACGCGAACGATTCGCGATCTGTCAGCCGCCAGCGCGGGGCCAGCCGGTCCCGCGCCGGTGATCGCGCCCATGCCGGGAATGATCGTGCGCGTCTCGGTGCAACCTGGCGATATCGTCACCGCGGGGCAGGGACTGATCGTCATGGAAGCAATGAAGATGGAGAACGAACTTCGCGCCGCCGGTGACGGAACGGTCACGGCGGTCCGCGTGATCGTCGGTACCGCTGTTCAGAAAGGTGCGGTTCTGGTCGAACTGTCCTGAGCACGCGTGTCGCGATCTCAGCGCCCGAACCAGTAGCTGGCTTTCACCAGGAAGACGTTCTGCGGGCGCTGTGCGAGGACGTCCCTCAACGCTGGCTGAACGCCGACCTCCGTTGGTCCGTCGGTGAACGCGTCTCGTCCTTGCGTCCAGACAAAGAAGAGCACGGAGCCCGGCCGGTACTCCCAGCGCACCACGCTGTTCGTGCGCAGCTGGCCGAACCGGAAGCCCTCCGGCGTGCCCCGAGTGGTGTACGGACGGAAACGTGCGGTCACATTGCTCGAGCGCCCGTTCGCCAGTGCTCGCCAGTTCGTGTATGAGCCGACGCTGACGAACGGTTGCAGGTAACTCTCGACGCTCAGCGTCGGTGTGATCGTGTAGTTCACACGCATCGTCACGGAACTCGTCGATTGATACAATCGCGCGAACGTGTACGACGTCGTGCCAGAGTCGACAAAGTTGCCAAGCCACTGCTGGTCATCGATGGCGCGACCGTAGCTGAGGTTCAGGCTGCCGTTGAATTGGCTGCCGAGGCGGAGTCTCGCACCACCACTCAGCCGCCAGTCACTGCCACGCCCATCGAATCGCCGCGCACCCTGTGCATTGATGCTCGGGGCAATGGCCTTGCGGCTGTCGCCTTCGATACCCGTCCACATGCGCATCTGACGCGGCTGGAACACCGCCGGCCCTCCGCGGGCATCGCGATCCGAATACGCGGCGACCGGATTTTCGATCGCGCTGCCGAGGTAGGCGTTCCAGAAATTGGTGAACTGGCCATTGGCGTTGATGTTGCCACCATTGCCGGTCACCAGGCCGCTGGTGTTGAGGACCGTGTAGCCGTTGAAATTCAGCCCCGCGCGACGGAAAATGCCGAATGGCTTCGTCGGCCGGATGCCCATCCACGCGGACGCACCGATCTCGTCGGCTCGCGTGCGGAACCCAACGTCATTGATCTCGAAGCCTGGTGTGATGTACCAGGTGCTGGTGTTGAAGCGGGTGATCCCGCCGCCCTGCTTCTCCAGCGATAGCTGGGCCAGTGCCCCGGTCAAGGATGTCCTGCTGCTGTCGTAGTCGAGATGTGTGGCGTCCGATCGCTGGTAGAGGTGCACGTTCGATCGCTGCGTCCGTGCGATCGCCTGTGACGTCCCGGACACGCGGCTGCCGGCAAGTTGCGCTGAGAGCTGAAAGCGATTGCCGCCGAACCGGTGACGCGTGTCAAGACCGCCGGTCCACGCCTCTCCTCGCAATGCATCCCGGGACCACTCGTCGAGCCGACGGGTGGTATTCGTCAGCATCAGACCGATGCCGGAGTTGCCGCCTCGCAGATCCTGCTGTAGGCGCAGCACGCCATAGTTCGTGAGGGGTTCGATCGTGCGCGATTGCGCGCCGGCCACACGATCGGTGACCGCATTCAGGAGCCCGACCGACAACCCGTTGCCGAGACGCCCGGTGACCTTGGCCGCGCCGAGGATCGGCGACTGTCGCGCAGAAGCGGCGTCGCCGAACTGGCCGCTGAGTTGTGGTGCGCGTCCGATGCGTCGCGAATAGAACAGTCCGGTGCACTCACCATCATTGCAGTCGATGTCGTAGCGGAAAATGCCGCTGCCTTCGAGAAAGAAGGGGCGTCGTTCCGCGAAGAACTGCTCGAACGCGCTGAGGTTGAGGACGCCAGGGTCGGCTTCTACCTGACCGAAGTCCGGATTGATCGCCGCGTCGAGGGTGACGTTCGACGTCAGTCCGATTTTGAGGTCGGCACCGAACTGCGTGGCGGAGGCATCGCGTGGCGCACCGTCGGCGCGCGGTGTGTATCCGTACTTCGCGACGGAGTATGGCATTGCTTCCACGCGTCGCGGCGCGGAGAGGCCCGTGAATCCTGGAACGTCCGCCCATTGGCTCACATTGCCGGTTTTCGAGCGCCGGAACAGGGGCCACGCCATGCGCTCCCCCCGGCGCGCGACCCGTCGGACCACCAGCACGCCGAAGGTATTCTCCTCCCGGGGCACGTAGCGCAGCTGGCTGAGTGGAACCCGAAACTCCGCGACCCAGCCAAGGGAATCCACGCGGCTCGCCCCTTCCCAGACCGCGTTCCAGCCCCAGTCCTCTTCGCCGTCGTTGAAGATGTACCCGTCGGCCATGGAGCCTGCGGCGGTCAGTCGAAAAAAGTACCCCGTCCGTTTGTCGTGGTACGAATCGATACCGATGATGACGTCGTCCGACAGCGCCTGCCCGTCGCGTCGCTGGAGGACGGCCAGAATGCTGTCGGGCCGCGGGTCGAAGCTGCGGACCAGGACATACAGGTTCTTGGTGTCGTAGGCGATCTTCGTCTCCGTGCGCAGCGTCGGCTGGCTGTCTTCAGCCGGGTCGAACTGGCGGAAATCGGAGATGGCGGTGACCGTGCGCCAGAGGATGTCGGTGTCGCGACCGTCGATTTGCGGCGCCCGCTGCGCGCGGGACGGCCGGTATTTGGGCGCCTCAGCGCGGCGCGCAGCATTCTCGCCGGTCCGGCCGGCAGGGTTCTCGCCGGGAATGACCGCGACGCTCTGCACCAGAGCGAGTTGAAGGAGCAGGGTTGGGAGCAGCATCGGAGGCCGGGACGGAGAATGGGCGCCAGGTGGTGGCGCGGCTCTTGGACTCCTCCTACGTCGTTACGGTTGCAAGGGGTTTCGCCGGGAGCGATTCGCGCCGACAGCGCGCTGGCCTAACCCGTTGTGTTGACGGGACTTCACGGGTTGGCTATGCTTCGGGTCTGTCCAAAACACCCTCGCTGAGGGGGCCAAGACCCGGGTTGCATCCTGCACCGGTGCGGCGCTGTCTCAATTTTCGTCCGTAGTCCTGATGCATCCGAATCAAAGCACGTACAGCCCGAAGCCCGCGGATCTGAATCACGCGTGGTGGGTGGTGGACGCCGAAGGCATGGTCCTCGGTCGTCTCGCCGCCGAAGTCGCGAAGGTCATTCGCGGCAAGCACAAGCCGATGTACACCCCGCATGCGGACACCGGCGACTTCGTCGTCGTGATCAACGCCAGCAAGGTGCGCGTCACCGGTCGCAAGGCCGAGCAGAAGACGTACTTCCGTCACACCGGCTACATGGGTCACGAGAAGTACACCGCCTTCGCCGACATGATCGCGAAGCACCCCGAGCGCGTGATCGAGAAGGCCGTCTACGGCATGCTGCCGAAGACGGACCTTGGCCGCAGCACTCTTCGTCGCAAGCTGCGCGTCTTCGCCGGCCCGACTCATGATCACGCTGCGCAGAAGCCACAGCAGCTCACCTTGACCGCCGCGAAGGGAGCGACCAAGTAATGGCGACCGAACAGGTTCATGCCGTTGGCCGCCGCAAGGAAGCGGTCTGCCGTGTCTACATCACGCCGGGGACAGGCAAGTGGGAAATCAATGGTGGCCGCACGCTGGGCGACTACTTCCCGCGTCCGTCACTGGTGACGTCGATCCAGCAGCCGTTCACGGTGACCGATACGATCGGCAATTTTGACGTGAAGGCCAATCTGAGCGGTGGCGGTCAGGCCGGTCAGGCCGGGGCGCTCCGCCTCGCGATCGCTCGCGTGCTGGTGAAGATGAACGAGGACCACAAGAAGAAGCTGCGTGAATTCGGCCTCCTGACGCGTGATGCGCGGTCGGTCGAGCGCAAGAAGCCGGGCCAGCCGGGCGCCCGCAAGAAGTTCCAGTTCAGCAAGCGGTAGTCGCAGTGGTGGTGGAATGGTGCCACGGCGCCATTCCACCGCTTGTTCGTATCTCTCACGCGTTCTGAGTGCTCGCTGGTGCCGGCCCTGCCGGTTGCGACGTACGATGACGAACGCGGCGGATCCAACCCTC
>JANPFJ010000551.1:0-3978 GCA_031423355.1 Gemmatimonadaceae bacterium
GTGCCTCCCGGGCAGCCCGCAATTCGGCTGCAGCGAGTGTAGCGATTCACTCACGCTAGAGCACCGTCTACGCTCGAGCGTCGATCCCTGATGTGAAGCGCGCGGCATTCTGGCGAAGTCCATCCGTGATGGCCACCCAGACAGCTTCCGGAAAGTCCGTCGGGAGTACCGCGTGCGCTTTTTCGATCGCGGCCGGTACGCTTTCCACGAGGCGTTCCATCGCGTTGAACGGCACTGCCGTCTGCTCCGCAAGGCACTTCCAGTGACGAGTCGCAATTCGTGCAATCTCGTAGTGCCGGTTCTTGCAACGAATCGCCATCGCGAGCTTTGCTTTCTGAATTGGGAGTGTGTTGCGACCATGCCCGATGATCGGCCACGCCGAGAGCACGTCATACAGCGGCGTGAGGGCGTAACCGTCACGCCGTAGGAACAGGGAATAGTTTTTCGCGTGTCCATCAATTGCCGCAAGCAGCCAGAAGGCGAGCTGCGAAAGCACAAAGGTGCGGACATCCTCCTCCGGCGCGACGCCAGCTCGAAGCAGTTGAACGATTCGGTGTATCCCCGGTCCACCGTCACTCTCGTACTTCTGACTGGGCGGTGTTCCTGTCGCCTGACAAAAATCTTCTTGTGGTAGTCGTATGATGCCGCTCTTGTCGCTGCGCCACTGACGATCAAATCGCTCCACGACGAGTACTCGCTCGGTACTGATCTCGTCGCGAAAGCTCGCCATTTCCACGCGCGCGACGTCGAAGCCGAGCGCGTCAAGCAGTTGGAGGCAGAGCCATTCGTTGGCGATCGAGTGTTCCAGATCGTATCGCATGTTGCCAACGCGACCCAACGGCAATTTCAGTATGTGGGTTGTCGGTGTTGTTCCTCGCGGGCGGTACCAACGCCCGTCGAGACGAAGCAGGGCCGTCTTCTCTTGTGCGCCTGCCACAGAAAATCGGAACTCGTCTGCTTTGTCATCGAGATTCATGGCGGCGGTGCTGGTAACCCCGCGCAGGGTTCGCGCAACGTCGGCCGCGGTCAATGGGTCGACCTCGAGCCGGCCGGTGTCGACTGGTGCCTCGTCAGGTGGCAGAATCTGGACCGCTCCCACGCAATCTCGACCAATCTCGGCGAGCAGACTTCGCGCGGTGTTCCTGACGCCAAATCGGCGTGCGATTCTGGCAAGGATGTCGCTACTGTCTGGCAGCAGGTTCTCGAACCATGCTGCAACGTGCTCGCCGCGATGATCCTCGTTGCCCGGTAAGAACGGCAGGGTGAGTGAGAGTGGGCGGGCCCGTGGTGAGCTGATCCAGCGCTCTTCATAGGAGAGTACGTCGACTTCGGCCGTGGTTTTGCTCCACGTTCCGACCATCTCGCCGTTCATCCATATGCCGAGTGCTTTGCGTCCAGCGCGTCGGCGCTGGTTTACCACTCTCCACCCCGCGATCGGTCGCGGGTGCCTCGCATGGATTTCACGATCAGCGTTGGGTCGTCCGACGGTGTTGTGTGCCGAGAGGAGGGTAACGTGGTCTCGTGTGCGATCTCCAGATCCAAGTGAGCGCCCAGCAATTGCAGCAGCTCAATCAGCCGCTTGGTGCTCAGCCGGCCAACATCTTTCTCAATTGCCGCGACGCGCATTGCAGACACACCCAATAGACGTGCGACATCAGCCTGCGTTTGGCCGCGAGATTTTCTCAGCGCCCGCACGTATTCGGTCAGTTGTTGTGCAGTGGCGATCGGGAATCTTTGCGGCATGAACTAAACATATACGTGTTATTTGTATTTGTAAACTTTTTCGTTTATTTCCGAGTGTTTTGAACACTTGAACTACACTTAAACGTATAGTATTATAGAATAAACAAATATATATAGAAAGTGATGAGCGATGGACGAGCCGCCGAGTTCCGCTCGCTTGCAGCACAAACGCCGAATGCACACGCGGCGTCGCGCCTGGAAGTGAAGCGACGCTGTAGAGGACATGCCTTGCCGACCATTGATCGCGCGCGCCGTGCAGAGGTGCTGCTGGCGAGTTGTTAGCTTGTAAGAACACCTCTGCGCCCTTGAGCGATGACCTTGCCTATCCCCCTCATTTCGTCCGATCCTGAGCGCCTCGGGGGCGAGCCCTGTTTCACCGGTACTCGGGTGCCGGTGCGGACGCTGGTCGACTACGTCGAGGGCGGTCATCCTCTGGCGGACTTCCTCGACGACTTTCCCGCGGTGTCTCGGGAGCACGCGACTGCCGTGCTCGGCCTTGCGCGGCAGGCCCTCTTGAGTCACGCAGTCAGCAGCGCGGCGTAGGGTTCCATGCGGGTTCTGCTGGCTGCGATGCGCGCCAGCTCCGTCGCGGCCTCCGCTTTGCCCGAACGACGACATCAGGAGGCCCGGGACGCTGATGTCAACGTCGATCGCATCCCACTTGAGACCTGAGCCGCCCGGCAGCACTTCCACCGCAGCGCGCTGCGCCGTCGTGGTGCGCCGCAACCCGGCCATCCGTTACGCGGGGAACCTGAATGCGCACCCGTTCTTCAACTCCAGGATAAACCGGGCCGACCGCGCATCGTAGCGGGCGGATTTTGCGGATTGCGAGGCGGACACCACGTTTCTGGCTGACCAGCCCCTTGCTCCACCGACACGCCAAGGGCAAAATACGACCCATGTCCTCGCGTCCCGCCCTCGACTATTCTGCGCTGACCATCCCTGAGCGCCTCCAGCTCGTCGAGGATATCTGGGATAGCATCGCCGCCGACGCGGATGCCGAGGCGCTTCCGCTCACTGAGGCCGAGCGCCTCCTGCTTGACGAACGCCTCGACGACCGCGATGCCCAGCCCGACGCCGCGCTCCCGTGGTCCGATGTTCGCGCTCGCATTCTGGGGAAGCACCGGCAGTGACTCAGCTCGTCGTTCGTCCGCTCGCCGAAGCGGACCTCGTACCGCCAGGAAATCGGCTACACGCGCTGAAGGACGATCGCGCTGGTCAGCATTCGATTTCCGTCAACGATCAGTGGCGCATCTGCTTTCGCTTCGAGGATGGCGATGCGCATGATGTCGAGTTTTGCGACGATCACTAACCGGAGCCCATCGCATGAGCATCCTCAACACGCGTCCGCGCGAACGCCGGCCGATCCACCCCGGCGAGATTCTTCGCGAGGATTTTCTCCCGGAGTACGGGCTCTCGGTCACCGCGCTCGCCGAGGCGGCTGGCGTGTCTCGCCAGTCGATGAATGAGCTGCTGCGAGAGCGCCGCGCGCTGACACCCGAAATGGCGCTACGGCTGGGGAAGCTGTTTGGCAACTCGCCCGAGTTCTGGTTGAATCTGCAGCGCAACGTCGATCTCTGGGACGCGGCGCGCGGGTTGAAACACGAAATCGCTCATATTCGCCCGCTGCAAGTCGCATAACCACGCGCGCTGCTGTCAAGAAGAATTCGGAAGCAGGACCGATTCACCGCCTCGCTATCCGTCCCTCGTTGTCCGTCCCTCGTTATCCGTCCCTCGTCAACGATCGGCCACGCGATCCACAAGCCACTCGACGATCGCGTCGAATCGCTCCTGATCGAGCGCGTGCCCGCGATGGACACGCAGCTGCGTAATGAAGTCGCCGGCGACCTTGGCCACGACCTGGTCGGCATCCCGTGAGTACTTGTCGTCTGTACCCGATACGACGAACGTCGGCCGAGGTCCGATGGCGGCGAGCACAGCGTGTGTATCGATCTGGCGAGCGAGCCCTGGCACCGTCTCGAAGAGCGTGATGCCCGTGTCTTCCCGACGACGGTTGGCGAAGCTGCAGACGGCGCCGCTCACGCAGGCGAATCGGCATCGTGCATCAACGGCGGCGTGGTAGAGTGCCGTATACCCACCATACGAATGTCCGGCGACGCCTACGAGTCGCGCATCGAGTGCAGCGATATCGAGCAGCACGCTCAGCGCCCGTTGCGCGTCGTCCAGGCACTTCCTCATCAGCACATCGCCATCGAGCAAGCGGTACGCCATCGC
>JANPFJ010000552.1:0-1052 GCA_031423355.1 Gemmatimonadaceae bacterium
GGCTCGTGAGCCCACGTTCCGGCGACGTGCCGCGTTGGTCGGCGGATGGAAAGAGCGCGTGGTACTGGGTGCGCGCGACACCGATCGAGACGTTGCTGCGCGTGGCCGTGACCGCGGGCCCTTCGCCGAGCGTGTCGCCGCCACAGGTGATGGCGACCATCGACGCATCGGGCGTCGAGAACTGGGATCTGCATCCCGATGGTCGTCGCTTCGTACTAGCGATCCCCAATCGCATGGTCACGGCGGCCGGTGCGGTGCAGGCGCGCGAGCAAATAGTGCTGCGCTGGTTCAGCGTGCTCAAGGCCAAGGTGTCGGCCAAGCCATGACCGACACGCGGCTGTTGGATCACTGACCAACGGGACGCCCGACCACGCCGCCGTTCCCGGTCTGCCGTTCCCGGTCTGCCGTTCCCGGTCTGCTGTTCCCGGTCCGCCAGCTCAGGAGAACGCCGCGAGAAAAAACTGTGGCAGATCAATCACGAACGGCGTCGGCATCCCATCGGGATGCCACGAAACGTGCTTGCTCAGCACCTCGCCGGGATCGTCGCGGCCGCGCCACCGTGACACGTTGCGCGCGTCAGGATTGATCACCCAATACTCGCCAACACCCTCGCGCAGATAGAGATCGCGTTTGACCTGGTAGTCGAGCAGCGGATTACCGGGCGATACGACCTCGACGGCGAGCAAGAGGTCGTGCAGTTCGTAGGGATACGGCGGGCGCTTCCCGTCACGCTTGGCGATGACAAAGACGTCGGGCTGCACGCGATTCCGCCGCCGATCGCCGCGTCGTACGTCCGACGGCGACACCATCGCTTTGCCAACCCCACTGCCCATGAGGTAGTCGCGTAGCAACGCGTACAGTTCGCCGACAATGTCCTGATGCCCCTCGCTCGGCCCGGGCGTCACAAAAAGCACCCCATCGATAATCTCATAGCGCTGCCCGTCATCGGGCAGTGCATCCAACATTTCGACGGTCCACTCGTTGCTGATCGCGGGCATGCCCATAGGTTATTACACTCGGCGGGGGGATCGCAAGGACGCATCGCGCAGCAT
>JANPFJ010000553.1:0-1400 GCA_031423355.1 Gemmatimonadaceae bacterium
CGTGATGAACAGCGGCCGCAGCATGCAGCACGATCCCGTGTCGCGGTGTCCCTACACGGAGTGAGGGTTTCCCGCACTGCTTTCTGCCCGCGAAGTGGCCAGCGTTGGAGTGCAGCAGCGCACGATTCCGCATGCGCGCGCTGCGCGGACCCAACCCGGAGCTCATTCCGTGATTCATGACGTGGCTGGTGATATCCTCATGACCAAGGCCGAAGCGATCGCGCACGGCGTGTCGCCCAACGATCACTTCGACGCTGGACTCGCGCTCGCCCTGCGCGAGATGTGGCCATCCATGGCCAAAGACTTCCGCCACTACGCCCGACAATCGCATCCCAAGCCCGGCGAGCTTTGGACGTATAGGAACGCAGAAGGGCGCACGGTCTTCAACTTGATGACACAGGAAGGCGATCACGCGTCGTCGTCGAGCGGCCGGGCTACAACGTCAAACGTCAATCACGCGCTGCGCCGATTACGCCACGAAGTGGAAACGACCGGTGTGAAAAGCCTCGCGATGCCCAAACTCGCCACAGGTGCGGGCGGCTTGTCGTGGGATGTGGTGCGTCCACTGATCGACCAGCACCTTGGCGATCTCGCGATTCCGGTCTTTGTGTACACGACCTACCACAAAGGGCAGCAGGCCGTTGAGAAGGGCGCCTAAAGGCGCAGGGCCGACCAGGCGCGAACGTGCGGCGATGACACCGTTTGACGAGAGCGTCGCCGCGCTCCTCCGCGTCTACAGTCGATTCGACGCTGCCTCCAGAGCAGCGACGGCAAAGCATATTCAAGACATTCGCCGCCACCTCCTGCCGGCGAACAAGAGTCTGCCGGTCTATTACGAATGCCTGCTCTTTTTGCGCGCCTATCCCGCCAATGCCGGCATGCTCCGCGCCAGCGTCGCCGAGCTCCGACGCGTGGCCGCACGGCTGCGCCGCTGTCGCGGGCGTGACCCAGCGATTGTGGAGCAGCTGGGCCTGCCGTACATCGGCGCGACGCGATGCTACTCGCACGAGTGCGTGCGGTGGCTGCTGCGTCATCCGCACTGCTCGGTCACGTTCGACGAATTCTCGGACGGGACACGCAGTCTGCATGATGTGCTCCGACTCACGCTCCCCTCCCTTGAACGGAGCACCGCAGACATCGAATGCTCGAACGACGACTCGAACGACGAGTTGTTCGACGCGCTTGGCGTGCGGGCGGCCCAGCGACTCCGATTCCTGATCGCCGAGCTCAGTCGACTTGATCACGCCCCCGCGATCAAGGACGAGTTGTACAACGCGCTCGGCGTACTGGTCCGCGTGACCCCGAAAACAGCGCAGTTCTCCACCGCCTTCAATCACCTGGCGGTCCCTGCGCCATTCTTTCATCGCGAGCGCCTCACGACATTCGATTCGCTCGCGCTC
>JANPFJ010000554.1:0-4543 GCA_031423355.1 Gemmatimonadaceae bacterium
GCTGACGACGACGACCGCGAACAGCAGCCTGACGAGTGGGGAGACGGCCATGGGTCTTCGGGAGTTGAGTGCCGGCGACGTGCGGAGGACGCTGGAAAACGTAGCGCGCGGACGACACCCGGGCAGACAGCCCCCGCATCCCCTGCACCGGCGCCACCCGGCGATCTTGCGGCCGGCCTCTGTTCGGACAGCCGGATGGCGTCGATCGGGCTGAGCCCCTACTCGTGCCGGATCGCGTCGATCGGACTGAGCCCCGCGGCGCGGCGCGCTGGATACGTCCCGAAGATCAGGCCAATCAATGCCGCCGACGCGGCGGCGAGCACGATGGTGCTGGGTGCCAACACGAATCGCAGTTCCGGCGCATCACTCCACGACCGGATTCCGACGACCACTGCGGCAGTCATGATGGCGCCGACCAGTACACCCACCGCGCTCCCGAAACAGGAGACCGCAATGGCTTCGGCGAGAAACTGCAGCTTGATGTCCCTGCCGCGGGCGCCGAGCGCTTTCCGGATCCCTATCTCGCGGGTGCGCTCGGTGACGTTGGCGAGCATGATGTTCATGATGCCAATGCCGCCCACCAGCAGCGAGATACCGGCGAGGGCGCCGAGAAACAGCTTCATGATGCCGAAGCCCTGATTCACCTGCTCGAGTGTCGATTCCATCGTCTCGACTTCGACGCGGTTCTCCCAATCGCGAAAGCGCGTCGCGAGCCAATCCTGAATCGCATGCTGCAGCGACGTGATGGCCTCGACGCTTTTCGCCTGAAACTGGAGATCGGGCTTCTCGATCGGCGCATCGGGACCGAGCACCTGCGTTGCCGCGGCGTACGGCACGCGGGCGCCGTAGCCCCGCTCCCCGGTGACTGCCGCAAAGATACCGATCACTTCGCGAGGCTGACCGCGGACCTGCACGAACTGCTGCAGCAAGGCTTCGACACTCCGCCCGTCAGCCAGTTCACGGGCCAGCAGGTGCGTGAGGATCACCACCGGCGCGTTGTGCCGCGCCTCCGACGCCGTGAAGGGCCGTCCTGCGTGCAGCTTCGTCTTGCCGAACGCATCGATGCCTTCCGTCGTCGCGGTCACCATCACGTTGCGATGCTTGCCGGTACGCGCCCACGTAATCCGCGCACTGCCGGAGACCGACATCATCGACGCGCGCGCCATCGGGAGTTCACTGGTCATCGCCGTGAGGTCGGCGGTAGTGAAGCGCGGCGCGCCGCGCACCGGCGTCCGTTCACCGTCAACGAGGATGAAGGGCTTGGCCCGAACCACCACGGTCTGCACGTCCGTACTCCGTTCCAGCTCCTTGCGGACGAAGTTCTCCATCGCGTCACCCAGCGACAACACCGAAACGAGGGCCGCGACGCCGATGATGACGCCAAGTGTCGACAGGACGGTGCGCAGCGGATTCTCGCGCAGGGCGCCGAGTCCGACGGCGGCGGCGGAGAGCGCAGCGGCGAGCATCTGGGAGGGGTGGCGGGACATAGGCGGGCACGCGCCACGCGGGGGTTGCGGAGAGTACGCCACGCGGCGCCACTGGTTTCAGTGCGGACCGCCCGCCGTGGCGGGATGCTGCCGCAGACGCTACGCTCTACCCCGGTACGCATTCCGCTCGCCCACCACACCACTGCTCTCCGATGCCCCGCCGATCACTCACCTCGTCGATCGCCCTCCTGTCGCTGCTGGCCGTCCAAAGCCTCAGCGCCCAGAAATCCGCGCGATACGACACCGAAATCCGCTGGACGAGCTACGGCATCCCGCATGTGAAGGCCGCCAACTGGCCGAGCCTCGGCTACGGCTTTGCCTACGCCACCGCGACCGACGCCGTCTGCACAATCGCCCGCGAGGTGCTGATGGTGAAGGGTGAGATGTCGAAGTTCCTCGGCCCCGCCGACGGCAACCGCGAGAGCGACATCTTCCATCGCACCGTGCTCGACGCCGCAACGCTGCGACGGTTCAACGCGGCGCAGAGTGCCAAGAGCACCCGCTTCGCGCGCGGCTACGCCGACGGATTCAATCGCTATCTGCGCGATCACCGCAGCGACCTGCCCACCGACTGCCGCAACGCCGAGTGGGTGCAGCCCATGACCGCTGATGATGTGACACGCCTCAGCATCGGCGTCGGCATTCGGTACGGTGTCGGGCGATTCCAGAAGGATATGGCGAACGCGGCGCCTCCTGGCGAGATGCGCACCGGCAGCATCAGCACGGACTTCACCCTGCCAGAGGGCGTCGGGAGCAACGCGGTGGCGATGGGCAAGGCCGTCACGGCGTCAGGGCGCGGCCTGCTGCTTGGCAATCCGCACTATCCGTGGCAGGGATCGTCGCGGTTCCACATGATCCACACCACCATCCCCGGCGAGCTGGACGTCATGGGCGTCGGCCTCCTGAGCACGAATCGTATCGGCATTGGCTTCAACAAGGATGTCGCGTGGAGCCACACCGTCTCCACCGCGCTTCGCTCCACGCTCTACACCCTCGAGCTCAAGCCGGACGACGCCACGCAGTATCGTTACGGTGACGGCTGGCGGCGCATGACGCGAGTGAGCGTCACCGTGCCGGTGAAAACCGCGAGTGGTACCCTCAGCAACGAGACCCGTACCGTGTACCTGTCGCACTACGGTCCGGTGATCGCCTCCGAGCAGCTGCCCTGGACCGCGGCACGCGCATACGCCGTCCGCGACGTGAACCTCGGCAACGATCAGGCGGCCATCACCTATGACATGCTGAATCGCGCCACCACGATCGACGACGTGGAGGCGGCGATCAGTCAGCAGGGTGTGCCATTCACCAATACACTGGCCGCCGACAAGTCAGGCACGGCCTTCTACGCTGACATCAGCGTGACGCCGAACCTCGACGCGGCGACGATCGACAAGTGCCGCGTGAAGCCATCTGGCGTTCCCGCATCGGTGATGGTACTGAATGGCGCCGATCCGGCGTGCGAGTGGAAGGCCGATGCCGCTTCAAAGGTGCCAGGCGCAATGCCGGCAGCGGCGATGCCCCGTATCCGGCGCGATGACGTGGTCTCGAACGCCAATGACAGCTACTGGCTGTCCACACCCCTCGCACCACTGGAAGGTTTTTCGCCGATCATCGGCGCCGAGCGCACCGCGCGCAGTCTGCGAACGCGTGCCGGCCTGGCGTTTATTGCCGAGGCGCTGAAAGGTGGCGCCAAGACCACGCCACAGACGTTGGAAGATATGCTCTTCTCGCATCGGAACTTTGGCGCGGAACTGCTGCTCGACGATCTGTTGACGCTCTGCACGGTTCCCGTGGAGCCGGTCGTGCTGTCGGGCACCACGGTGGACATCGGCGCGTCGTGCAAGGTGCTGGCCGCGTGGAACCGTCGCGAGACGATCGACAGCCGCGGCGGACATGTGTGGCGCGAGTTCTGGCGGCAGGCGGTACGCGTGCCCGGAGTGTATCGCGTGCCGTTCGACCCGGCCGATGCTGCCAATACGCCGCGCGGCCTCGCGATGGAACAGCCCGGCGTACGCGAGGGGCTGCGTCGTGCACTCGCGCTCGCGCAACAGCGCCTGGCGCAGTTCAATGTGCCGCTCGATGCAGCACTTGGCAGCATCCAGTACGACATGCGCAGCGGTGAGCGGATCCCCATTCCCGGCGGCGATGGATTCGCGGGAATGTGGAGCGTGATCTCCACCGAACTCAAGCCGTCCGGCTACACGCCCATCATTGCCGGCAACAGCTACATCCAGGTCGTCGGCTGGACCGCCGATGGCGCGGTGGATGCGCGGGGTATTCTGACGTACTCGCAGTCGGATGACCCGGCGTCACCACACTCGGGGGATCTGACGCGGCAGTACTCGAAAGGCGGGCTGGTGCCGCTGCCCTTCCACGAGAAGGACATTCTGGCGGACAGGAATCTGCGGACGTTGCGGCTCAAGCAGTAACCGGATCGGCTGGTTCTCGCTTCTCACTCCGTCAGGAATCCTCATGCTCGCGCTTTCCGTTGCGCTGCTGCTTCAGGCTCCCGCGCAGTTCATCGTGGCCAGCGAGCCCGTGATCGCGCTCACCAACGCCCGGGTGATCGACGGTACGGGCGCACCGGCCCGCGAACGACAGACACTGGTGCTCCGCGAGGGCAAGATTGCGGCGTTCGGACCAACCGGCACAACGGCGATTCCAGTCGGCGCGGCGGTGCGGGACCTGGCGGGCAAGACGGTGATCCCAGGGCTCGTGATGCTGCATGAGCACCTGTTCTACGTCGCGGGCGGCGGTGCCTATCCGACTCACGCGGAGAGTTTTCCGCGACTCTATCTGGCCGGCGGCGTGACCACGATGCGCACGGCTGGCAACATGGGCGGCTACACCGATTTCAATGTCGCACGAAACGTCGAGGCCGGACGCATTCCTGGTCCGGACATTCGTGTCACGGCACCGTACTTCAATGGGCCGGGGCTGCCGATTCCCGGCGTAAAGGCCCTGCGTGACTCGGCCGACGCACATCGGATGGCCACCTACTGGGCCGATGAAGGTGCCACCAGTTTCAAGGCGTACATGCAGATCACGCGCGCGGA
>JANPFJ010000555.1:0-1623 GCA_031423355.1 Gemmatimonadaceae bacterium
CCCCGAACTGATCGAGCTGTTCTACGACCTGCGATCGTTCATGCTCGAATTGCACCCGACCGCGAATGAACTGCTCTATCACACGCACGCGCTGACGGCTGTCTTCTCGCTGTCTGAAAAGCTGGGCGATGCGTACTGCATGCTTCCGATCTACACCAATCACGTCAACCTTGGTTTCAACAAGGGCACGCGATTGCCCGACCCGCATCATTTGCTGAAGGGAACGGGCAACCTGATCCGACATGTAAAGGTCAGCAATACCACAGACTATCGCAACCCGAGAGTGAAAGCGCTGGTGAAGGCCGCCGTCCAGTTCGCGACAGCAGACATGGACGTACCATCGCGCTCCGTCAGCAAGACGATCTCGAAGATCGCCAAACGGTAGCAGTCACTCCGCGATGATGTTGACCCGGTGCCACGCGTTGTTGAGGTACCCTTTCACATTCCACACCTGGGCCAGATCGCTCGGCTGCGTCGCACCCGTTTCGTCAACGGCGCGAACCATCAGCGTGTGACGCCCCGCCGTGAGTGACGCGGTCGCCTGCCATCGTGTCCAGGTCCAGGGATCCCGCACTGCGTCAAGCGTTGCCACGTGCCACTGCGCCCCGCCATCAGTCGAATACTCGACGGCAGTGATCGCGCACGCCCCGGTGCCGATCGCCCAGCCGCGCAGCACCACCGGCCCGGCGGCCACCCGCTGATCAGGCGACGGATCGAGAATCACCGAGTTCAGCGTGATTTCGGCTAGCGCGACGCCACCGGTCACGTCACCCGGTCGCGCTGTATCCGGCTCGCGCTGCACACGATACGCATGCGTCTGGAAGTAGTTCAACGATGGCTCGGCGGCCGCCGTGATGCGACCAAGCCACTTCACGCTGCGCGCCCCGATCCATCCGGGCACCACACTGCGCACAGGAAATCCATGTGTCGGTGACAGCGGCTGCCCATTCAGCTCGAAGGCCAGTAGCACATCTGGTTCCAGCGCCTTGTCACGCGTGATGGATCCACCGAAGCCAAAGCGTCGCCCGCGTCGTTCCACGGCGTCCAGCCCAGTGAACTCGATGTGTCGCGCGTCTGGCGACAGCCCGCTGGCCAGCAGCACTTCGCGCAGGGATACACCGCCCCAGCGCCCGGTGCTCGCCGGCTCCGGCCCCCAGGGTAGCTCACCCGGCAATGGCGCAATCGAGAGCAACTCATCGCGCCGAAGGCCAGCGCAGAGCAGCGTTGACACGATCTCTCGCCTTGGGAACCCTTGCAGTTCGGCGTACGACAGCGACACCGGGCGTTCGACCATCCCGTCGACGACCAGCCGCCAGCGCGCCAGGTCGACGGTCGGCGGCGTGGCATGGCTGCGCGTGAAGAAGCGCTCGACCGGGGTGACCTGCCCATCAGCCAGCCCCCCGCGCCGCGCACCCGAGTTGAGACCGTCGGTCCCGCGGTACAGCCGATCGTCAGCGGTCGTCATTCAGGTGGTGTGAGGAGAGCAGAAGCGCCGCTGCGGAAGATAGCCAGCCCTCAATCCGCGCGTTCCTGCCGGCGTTCCCTCGCCGCACCGCACGACACGAGCGAGGCGTGCCGTTCGCGAACTCTCGGGACAGCGGAGCACCGGGACTGGACCCCGCC
>JANPFJ010000556.1:0-21116 GCA_031423355.1 Gemmatimonadaceae bacterium
CCCGTACTGACCCGATTCGAGATCAGGCGCGGCGCCCCGAACGCCAGGCGCACCAGTGAGCGATCGGGATCCTGCACGTAGCGGACATCGAGCGTGGTCGCGAGGCCGAGGAAGTTCGTTTCGAGCAGGCCGGCGCTGATGAGCGTTTGACCACCCGTGCTGCGAAAGGTGGCGTAGGGTCGCGTGGACCAGCCATCGTAGGTGTGGATGTTGAGCGTCCGGCCATCGGCGCTCGTGTCCACCCGCACATCGCGGAATACCTGTAGTCGGCGGAGATTCCGACCCGTCTCGGCAGTGCGGGCGGAGTCGAGGGGATCACCAACGCGCAGCAGCAGCTCCCGCTCCACCACCCGAGCCTGGGTGCGCACGTGCAGCTGGTTCACGATTCGTCGGACCCAACGCGCCGCCTCGGTGGAATCGAAGATGTCGTGCCGCGTGAGCACGATCTGCTCCACCCGGCGGGCGCTGTCAGGCAGTTGCTGACCGAGCAGCACCGTCGGCAGCAGACAGAGGGTTGCGGCAACGGAACGGGCGAGCGCCAGGAGGCCGCGGCAGCATGTCCGGGACGACAACGGGCAGACTCGACGACGTAACGGCAATGGGCGCGGGAGGTGGTGAAGAACGCAGGGATACGACGTGCGGACACTCGCCGACCGGCGCCGCCCGATCAAATCGAACGCCCGGGTGCCCGTCCAACAACCCGAGCTGGTCCATACGTGCGAAACAGAATGGAAACCGTCGGGCAACCCTCGCGTATGACGGGGGTGTCCCACGGCACATCCGTCATGCCGCGCTGAAGTCGTACCGTGCCACCCCCCAATGGAGTTCCCATGCCGACCTTCCTCCGCACCGCCGCCCTCCTCGCGCTCGCTGCAGCCAGCGCCAGCGCCCAGACCGTCGTTGGTCGCGCGGATGACAGCTGGAGCATGCGCGCACGAATGGACACCGGCGATCGGTTGCGCCTCTCGTCGCCGAACGGCACGATCACGATTCGACAGGGCTCAGGCTCCGACGTCGACATCCGCGCCGAAAAGACCGCCGATCGCGGCGCATCGATGAGCGAGATCGGCTTCATCGTGAAAAAGCTGGACGGCGGCCTGGTCGTCTGCGCCGTCTACAACGACGACGATGAGTGCGATATGGATCGCGGCTATCGGCAGCGTCGAAACCGGTCACGCGACGGCTGGAATCGGCAACGCACTCGCGCCAGCTTCGTGGTGACCATTCCCGCCGGGGTGCTGGTGAACGCCGGTACTGGCAATGGCGACGTCAGCATCAACGGCGCCGGCAGCGAAGTCGTGGCAGCCACGGGCAACGGGCGTGTGCTGGTCTCGGGTACGACAGGCCGCGTCACCGCGAGCACCGGCAACGGGCGCGTGACGGTCGAAGGGGCACGTGGACCCGTCGAAGCCAGCACCGGCAACGGCGATGTGAGCGTGACCACCTCCAATGGCCCGGTCACGGCGAGCAGCGGTAACGGCGACATCAGTGTTGCGATGGAACGAATCGATCGCGCGGCGCCAATGTCATTCTCCACCGGCAGCGGTCGCATCGTGCTCTCGGTGCCGGCGAGCTTCGGCGCTGAAATCGAGGCCTCGTCCGGCAATGGCGACGTGACGACGGACCTGCCGATCCGCCTGCAGGGCCGTATTGAGCGTAACCGTCTCCGTGGTCAGCTCGGGGAGGGCGGCGAACGCCTCTCGCTCAGCACGGGTAACGGTGATATCGAAATCCGAAAGGCGCGCTGAGAGCAGTGCGAGTACAGGCAACTGCAACTGCGATTGACGCTGTTGCAGTTCAGTAAATCCGACCCTCGATGAATCGATGCGCAATGGGCAGAGCCATGCGCGTCAGAAGCGAGATGTGCTACTTGATCAGGATGATCCGTGGGTTCACCGGATACACCCATTCCACTCCGCGAGCAGTGATGGTGGCATCGTCCTCGAGCGGAATGCGCAGTTTCTTGCCGCCCCACTCGGGAATCGGCGTATAGGCAAAGAGCTCGATCGAGAACAGGTTCGACGGCCGCATCTCGTACGTCAGTCGCCCGGGATTGAAGAACGCCATCGATGGGCCGATGCCGTGGCCCCAGTCACCCACCGAGTGACAGCCGATGATGAACTCCACGCTGTTGTCGGCACGCGTCTGGTTGAAGCCGCGCATCTGCAGAATACCGGCCTTCACGATGGCGGCGTTCACATCGTCCATCATCGCCTGGGCCGTCTTGCCGGGACGCGCGGTGCGATGAATCACGTCGCGCACCCGTACCGCATTGTCGAATGCCTTCTGATAACTCTCCGGCAGTTTCGTTTCGCCCGGCTTCAGCACATAGGCAATCCGCTTCTGGTCGGTCCACATGGTCAGGTAACCGACGCCGAAGTCGAGCATGATGATGTCGCCCCGCTGAATGATGCGATCGTTGCTCGTCGCCTCGATGCCATTCGGGCCGGTGATGTACACCGACGGCACGGTGAACGATGAGCCGAGCCGGCGCTCGAACTGCTGCTGCTCGATCCACCATGCCACATCGGCCAGCGTCGTCACGCCCGGCGTGATCACCTCGTTCGACAGCGCGCGTTCGGCAATCTGACGACCGATTTCCCCCGCTTCGCCGAACGCGACAATCTCCGACGCGGTGCGGCGTGACGAGAAATCCGACACCATCTTTTCGGCGCTCACCAGCCGCGATGCGAACTGGGGCCCGAGTGTCTTCACCATCTGGTCGTGGATCGACTTGGTCAGCCCGTCAGCCAGACCCATCTCCGCTGACATGTTGATCCCGATGCGTTTCGGATTCCGCGCCTGCACGAACTTGAGCAGATCGCCATCGGCATCGGGAATGTCGTATGCGCCACACAGTGCACGGTGATGATCGGTGATGCCGAGCACCGCCCGTTCGATCCGATCGCCGCCCTTGTCGGTGAAGATGAAATAGCCGACACTGCCCGTGTATCCCCCGCCGAGCAGTGGCGCGAGTGGATCGTCGTGCCCTTCCTTCTGCGCCACGATCCACATATCGATGCCGTTCTCCCGCATCGCTTCCGGCAGGATATGATCGAACTTCTCCTGGCGGATCTGGCACATGCGATCCCAGCGGATCTTCACTTCCGGGAGCGTCGTGCGCTGTGCATGCGCCACTGGCACGGTGGCAATGCCGAAGAGCGTGATGGCTGCGACGGCGCGGAGGGCAGGCAGAAGTCGTGTCATGAGATCGTGCGGAAGTGTTTGGTCAAACCAGTGGTGGTCCCTCGCGCTCAAACGTCGCCCCAAGACTTGCGATCGGCCAGAAAGCGGACCCGGCAACAGTTGCCCGACGCTGTGTCTCGCACACCACACCGTGTCGGACTGATCCGCCACCCACGTCATCATCGGGAATTAGTCTCACTTCGGCGTCCACGCGACAGACTCATCAATAGAAATCATTGCCACGATTATACTTACGCGCGTTTCGAAATGTTGATCCGACGTGCCGACTGGCGCGGCACACGCAATGCCTTGGAATCGAATCGACCAGACCCACCCAGGACTCCGAATCGGGATCAGACAATGAGATTGGATCGCGTTTTACCTGCACTCATGCTCGCGGCAGCGCCGCTGGGTGCGCAGACCGTCTTTACCGGGTTGACGCAGAACCCGGGCTGCGTGGCGGGCGGGCCGAACGGCTGCGCTCAGAAGGTAGCGCCGTCCGGTGCCGCACTCACCGCGCGGAACTCGTTCTTTTCCAGTCTCTCGAGCAGCGTCTCGACCCAGAACTTCGAGGGGATCGCAGCTGGAACCAGCGCGCCGCTCACGCTCGGTTTCGGCTTCGCCGGCAACGCGACCCTGACCGGTGCAGGCAACGTCGAGCAGGAGACGGCCGGCATCATCCCGTTCGGTCGCATGGCGATCAGCGGCAGTCGCTATTTCCAGCTGTCGGTCGGCGGGAACGCGTCATTCGCGGTCCAGTTCAGCCAGCGGGTCGCTGGCTTCGGCTTCTACGGCACCGACCTCGGTGACGTCGGTGGGTCGGTTCAGGTCCGCTTGCTGAACGGCAATACGTTGCTCAATACCCTCACCGTCCAACCGTCGCTCGGTCAGGGATTCTTCCCGGAACTCAACGGTGGACTTCGCTTCTGGGGTGTCCTCTTCGGCACCAACACGTTCGACCGGATCGAATTCCTGTTGACGGGCAATCCGGATGATGAAGATGCCTTCGCGTTCGACGATATGGTCGTCGCCGACGCCTCCCAGGTCGTAGTGCCGCCGGGCGTGGTGCCGGAACCGGGCACGTACGCCCTGATGCTGACAGGCCTGGCCGGCCTCGGACTCATCGCCCGTCGCCGCCGGAACGTCTGACGCGCTGAGATGGTCCGATCGACGACTAAACAGCGGCTCGTGGCACTTCGCCACGAGCCGCTGTTCTCGTTCAGCCAGCAACGCGCTACGTGCCCGGCGTGCCGGTCGGCGCCTACGGAATCGGATAGACGATCACACCACCATGCGTCCAGGTCGTACCACCCTTCCGGTATGTCAACGCCTTGAACGACCAGGCACCGCCCGTCGGGTGATGCCCGAACGTCGTCGCCTCCATGCCCTGGTCGGCGCCCTGATAGGTGTCCGGCTCGATCAGCAGTCCGCCTGGCCCCACGTGCGAGGTCGCATACATCGCCTGCACGCGTGCCTGTGCCGCACGTCCTGTCACACCACCGTCCGGACCTACCGAAATGCCCGGTTTCATCTGCTTCGCATTGTTGGCATGAGCCACCCGCACCGCTCCATCAGCGCCGGCCTGGCTGCCGACTCCGAACGTGCATCCGTTCATCGTGACGGTGAACATCCAGTTCGCATCATTGCCGAGCATCAGCGGAATCGTCTTGTTCTGTTCGTAGCCGCAGAAGTAGACCCTCAGGCCCCGTGCGTCGTTCGCAGTCTTCTTCCGGAGTTTGTACACACCACCCTCGGCGGCACCGCCAAACGCGCCGACCGGGATGTTCGCGATTGTAGTGGCTGGATCCCGCGGCTCCACTGTGACGTCGACCAGACCAAGCGTTTCCTTCGAAACGATGACGTACACGATGTTCCGTGTCAGGAACGCGAGCGTGTTGTCGCAAAAATCGTCGAGGTACGCCATTTGCGCCTCCACCCGTGTGGAATTCGAGAGGCCTGTCGCTGGCCCGGATGAACACCAGAAAACCGAACGGCGCCGGATATCCCGGCCGCTGGCCGAAAGCATAGCATGCGGTACTGCGCCCGGACAGTCGGCCGTTGACTGGTGCCAGGTTGTGCCGGCGCGGGATTCGATCACCGACCCATCGCCCCTCGATACACGCGCAGGCGCTCGACGACGGCCAGTGCCTCGCCTGGTGTGTCCGCGACCGTCACCACCATCCCATCCACCGCCTGCAGTAGCTCGAAGGTCGCGGGCCGACCCCGCGCAATCGCCGTTGCCACTTCCTTGTAAGTAACGCCCTGCATCGCATAGGTCGCTGCCAGCGATACCGCGTCAGTCTGCTTGCCACTCTTCACGTCGAGAATGCTGGTCTCCCCGTCGATCACTGCCGCGAGATCGAACGCCCCTTCGATCGTGCTCCCGTCTGACAGTACGCGGGTGAACGTCAGCTCACGCCTGGCACTGGCGTGGCCTGCAACCTCAGTCCAGCGCGGGTGCGCCAGCACGCGCGCAACCTTCTCGCGGGCGTTGGCGCGCAGTGCCTCGCGTTCACCATCATCAGACACACCGCCAGCGTGCCGCCCGATCGCGGCCTCGATGAGTGGCTCGAGGTCTACCGTTTCTGCACCGCAGTGCTCGAGCACATCGTGCACGATGGTGCCTCCCAACGCGCTGCCGCCCCGCACACCACGCTGAGCCAGCGGCTCGTCCGGATCGAGACTCCGGATGTAGCGGGACCACCAGCCACCGGGTTCGGCGCTGAACTGCATCAGCTGCGTGGCCGACAGGCGCAACTTGCCGGACTTGGCGACGATGGCATCCGGGCCAAGGAATGCTGCTGGATCCACGTCAGGCGTGAGCAGCTCAGTGCCGGTGATCCCGGTGCTCTCCGAATCGACCGCCACGCGCGACACCAGCAGCCGGAACGCTGTCCCGTCGGTGTGTGCGTAGCTGATTACGTCCGGGAAATCCGCTGCCTCCAGTTCATTCGCAAAGCTCTCACGGATCAGGTCCGCTGGGCTGCCACTGAACTTCTTCGCAATCGTCGCATCATCCGCCGGAACCTTGCCGTCGTCAGCCTTCGGTATCGACAATGCGACTCCGCTCAGTACCAGCAACTGCTGTGGCCGCGTGGCTGCGACATACCACAATCGATACGACTCCGCCTGACGTTCCAGTGCCAGCTGCGCCGAGAAGTCGTTGAACACCTCGTCTTTCTCCTCGCCATCCTCATCCACCAGTGCCGGGTCCTTGAGCCTGAACGACTCACGCCCGTCGAGCAGGGTACCACTCTCCGCCCTGCCTCCGCGCACCATGTCACACCAGAACACCACCGGCCACTCGAGCCCCTTGGCGCTGTGGATCGACGTGATGGTCACGACATCGGCGCGCTCGCGATACAGTCGCTCCTGCGCTTCCTTCGCGCCGGATTCGCGCACTTCCTCCACGTCACGCAACCATTCGCCCAGCGACAGATCACCCGAATCAGAGGCAACGCGAACCAGTTTGCGCAGGTTACCGATCGCCTGTGGGCCACGCACCGGATCGAGCGACAGCGCCGCCATGAAACCGGTCTCCATGATCAGCCGCTGCAGCAGTTCACCAAGTGGCATCCGATCACGCAGTGCCCCGAAGCGGTCGAGAATCGAGCACGCCGCGTCGAGCAGCGGCCGCTCGCGCTGCTCGATCCTGAGTGCGTCACGCCAGCCAGCCCGGTGCTCGGCCAGCGCCAGCAGCGTGTCATCGCGCACTCCGACGAAGGGCGACTTGAGAAACCCGATCAGCGCCGCCTGATCCACCACCACCGTGCCGCTGTCCCGAATGGCGCGCAGTGCCAGCAGACAATCGACGATCTCGCGCGCTT
Source organism: Gemmatimonadaceae bacterium (assembly GCA_031423355.1). GTDB lineage: Bacteria > Gemmatimonadota > Gemmatimonadetes > Gemmatimonadales > Gemmatimonadaceae > JACMLX01. Next base: position 7,014 of record JANPFJ010000556.1, read on the forward strand.
CCCAGAATCCTTCGCCGCGCAACACGTATACCGGAATCCCGCGCGCGCGAAGCGCGATCTCATACTTCTCCACATCACCCCACCCGGCCAGGAGGATCGCGATCTCGCCGTATGGGCGCTGCGCCTCGTGCATCGCCTCGATCCGCGATGCCACATCCTGCGCCTCCAGTCGGCGCACTTCACCCGCCGACCGCTGCTTGCCGTCCGCATGCGCTGGCACGCAGCGCAGCTCGACACACTCGTCACCTTCGGCATGCTTCCCGCACGCGCGAAGGGCGACGTAATCCACTTCGAATGGCTTGCGCTCACCATCCGGTGACACTGCACCATCGAGCACCGAGCCAAACACTCGATCCACCAGCGCCAGAATCCCCTTCCGACTGCGGAAATTGTCGGACAACTCTGCTCTGGAGCCGTCAGCGCTGGCCGAGCCGAATCGCAATGCCACCCCGTTCCACAGCGTCACGTCCGCACGACGGAAGCGGAAGATGCTCTGCTTCGGGTCACCGACGAGCACGATGCGCGACGGGTTCGGGTCATCCGTGTCCAGCCCGCCCAGCAGCATCGCAATGTCGCGCTGCACCGGGTCCACATCCTGAAACTCGTCCACGATCAGTACTCGAATCCGGGCCTGGATTGCACGCCGAACCTCGGCAACATCACGAAGCAGGTTTCGCGTCGCCACCAGCAGACTGTCGAAGTCGTACAGCCCCTCGTCTGCCATGTGGACACGGCGGATCTCCACCGCCCGGATCGCCAGATCCAGCAACCGCTCTTCGTGCGTGCGCAGTTCGTCACGATTGGCCGCGTACGCATCGAGACGCGAGGTGTCCGCGGCCAGCGTCTGGATGAATCGCGCCACATCACGGATGCGCCGCCCACTGACCAGCGGCTCGAGCCAGATCGGATCACGCGTCGCCACCGCCTCCGTCAACGCCTGCTCGGCGCAGTCACCCCCAAGGGCCGACGATTGCATCTCGTCGATCACCGTCACGCTTGGCCGCAGCCCCGCACGCAACGCAAACTCGCGCAGCAGATCGCCGCAGAAGCCGTGAATCGTGCCGATGCGTGCGCCATCCACCTCAGCCGCGATGTGCACGAGGCCCGACGACTTGAGCGCCTGACGCAGTTTCCGCTTCAGATCAGCCGCCGCCTGATTCGTGAACGTGATCGCCGCGATCTGCCCCAGTTCCAGCGGGGTCTGCGCGTCGAATACCGTGCCTTCGTCGTCCGTGACCGATGCGCCCAGCAGGTGACAGACCATCTGCACCACGGTGGAGGTCTTGCCCGAGCCCGCACCGGCACCAACCAGCAATCGCTGCGCGGTAGACCGCACGACGTCTCGCTGAGAGGAGGTGAGACGCTGCAGCAAGGCGTCTGCGGGGATCGAATTGGTCGGAGTGCTCATGACTTCCACCCGGTATCCACCGGCCCGCCCGGAACACGGCAGACATCACGCGCCGGACAGTACGGCGAGCAGCCACACGATAGCGTTGGATTGGTGGGCAACTCGCCATTTCGCACCATCTCTATCCGGCGCGCCGCGGCGTTCATCGCTGCATCCAGCTGTTCCTCGGCCGTTGGATTGATCTCCAGCGTACTGAGTTTCTTCGCGGCGTTCCTGATGTTCACGAACTTCAGCTGATGCACCACCTTCGGCGTGCGCAATGTGCGGTACTCCATGTGCGCCAGCAACGAGTCTGGATACTGCAGCCGCAACACCGCTGCATAGAGCGGCACCTGCAGCACCACACCATCATGCCATGCCTTCTTGTTGCCCGCGCCAGGCGTCGATGACACCGACGTCTTGTAATCCACCGCTGCGATGTACTGCGAGGCTCCGGCCACGCGATCATCCACTCCGCGATCGACACGGTCGACGCTGCCGCGCAACAGGAACGATGTGCCGCCAGCACTCAGGCGCACGCGATCGAACTTCCACTCGCCCGCGCTCACACCAGTGCGAAGCTGCTTCGCTGCACCGGTGCGATTGTTCCAACTCTTTGCGTTGAAGTCCATCTCGAACTCGAGGTACCCTTCCAGCACTGACGCCAGCTCGTCACGCACCAGCGCGTGATACAGCGGGTTCCCCATCCAGACCTTCGCCGACACGACATCCCACGCCGAATCGAGTGCCTGCCGTGCCAGCGGCATCACCCACGACGCGTCGTCAGGCAGCAGGTAGATGGCACTCTGATTGCGTGACGCGCGCGCGTCGGCAAAGAGGCGGTCGAGCGCCTCGTGCAGCACCGTGCCGAACGCGCTCGCATCCATCTCGTCACTCGCATCACTCTTCTGCGACAGTTTCAGCAATCGCTCGGCAAACCACGACCAGGCGCACTTCGCCAACCCTTCCAGCTGCGTTGCAGACCAGACGTAGTCCTCGCCGTAACGGCTCGCGATCGACGCACGCAACGTGGTGTCCTCGATGCTCCCGTTCCATGCCGAAACCGTGCGCGATCGCTGCTGCTCCTGGCGCGCGATCTGCACGGCGTGCACGGCAGCAGCTGCTGCTGCAACAGCTGCCACCCGCGGGAAGCCCGGGATCAGCACCCGGTGTGGCAGTATGCGTGTCAGCACTGCGGCGGTCTCGAGATCGACTTCCTTCTCGAGCCCGTGCATCCTGAGCAGCATCTCGATCACATCGTCGATGAATCGCGAGCGGATCACTTCGCGCCCGTCTGCTGACATCGACGCCCAGGAGAGGGTCAGCGAATCCCGCGGAGATGCACAGAGCACGCGGAACAGCTCCTGTTCGCGATTCGCCCACAGTCCCGGATTGTCGAGCGGCAGTCCCGCGGCGATCAGGGCGATCCGGTCCTGTTCAGTGAGGATTGGCGAAACGCTCGTGCGCAGCGGAAAGGCTTCGGACTCCATCCCACCCACGAAGAGGTGGTCGAATGCGCGCCACCCCGCCGCCATCGCTTCGCTCACCACCACACCGAAACCTGTCTCTGGCTGGCTGATGATGTCGGTCGCCAGCAGCGGCGCGAGTTCGGCCGAAAACTGCTGCGCTGTGACTGGCGTGTCGTCATCGCCGAACTCCCGCAGCGCCGCGATCCAGTCGAGCGCCAGCGTCATCAATCCCTCCCGCGCACGGAGGTCGGCACTCCAGACGCCGAAGTCATCGGCCGGCGGTGTGGCCAGTGCGTCCACGACTCCGTGCTTCGGATCAACGAGCAGCGCGCGCATCCATTCGAACCAGGCCGATCGCGTGCGCGATTGATCCATCGATTGCGCTTCGGGCAGCCAGACGCGCCAGGCCGCCAGACAGGCAGCCACCTGTTGCGTCTCCGGCAGCCGGAGTCCCGTCAAACGCGTACCGGTACGCTGCGTGTCCCGTAACGTGCATTGCGTCAGTAGCTCGCTCAGTGCGCGATCCCAATCGTCCAGCTGCGCCACCGCCGTCAGCCGGCCCGCGAGATCGAGCACTTCCACATCAAGTGCCGAGTGCAGCAGCGGGTTTTCGGCCACCTCGAGGAGTGCGTGTCGCGACCAGCCTTCGACCATCGCGTTCAGCAGCGCACGCACCGCACGAGCTGGCGCTGTTTCCCTGACCGCCGTGCGGCGACGCGCGGAGACCGGCACGCCGATCGCGGTCAGCGCTGCCGCCATCGCGTCCACGCCCGGCCGCTCGTTCCGGAAGATGATGGCGATCCGTGACGCCTCGGCACCAGCGTCAATGAGTGCTCGCACCCGCACCGCGATCGATTCCACCTCGCGCGCCAGGTCGGGCGTGTCGAGCAGGTGGATCGCTCCGGGTGTTGCGGGATCCATCGGTGGCTGATCAGCTGCAGTCGTGAACAGCGCACGCGCCAACCCTGTGGCCGCACCCGACCCGCGGCCGTCGTCGATGCAGTCCGACGGCAGGTCAGCTGGCAGCGCGAGTGTGTCTGACGACAGGAGTGTGACCGTATCGACTGCCGGGCAATCGCGCAGGGCGCGCAGGAGCGCGGTGTAGCCGCCGCGCAAACTCGCGAGTCCGACGATTCGGACGTCGCGGCGCTGGCCGAGTCGCCTGCTGAAGCCCGCTGGGTCGGCGGTGATGCTGCGCGCCAGTGTGACGATCGCCGCGCGACTGTCGCTCCGAATCAGGCGTGCGAGTGTGTCATGCCATTCGGTGTAGATCGCCGTCAGTGCAGCATCGCGCCGCTGTTCGAATGCATCGCGCGACCCGCGTTCGTCGAGTGCCGCGAACGACGCGCGCAGCTCGGCGACCGTGATGCCTTCCGCGATCATCTCGCCGATCAGTGCGTCGATGGCCGGGACCCAGAACGCCGAGGCCGCGCCCGAGCCGAAAACACCGGCGCCGCGCGTGCTGACGATGCCGGTGAGCAGCACCGTGCGCTCCGCACCGGAGAGCGCCGGCGCGCCAGGGGCGTCCCACCGTCGACTGAGCTCCTGAAAGGTGCAGACCGTCGGGTCGAACCAGCCTGGAACGCCGTGCAGCGCGGCCAATGCGTGGAAGTCATCGCGCAGACCGCCCTGGCGGAGAACGATCCAGGCGGGGAGTGTGGGCCATGGCGCGGCGTCGGTGGCGGGCGCCAGCGGAAAGAGGCCGTCGGCGGCGAGGATCAGGAGCTGGGCGGGGTCGGGCGCGACGATGGTGCGGAGGGAGGCCATGGGTCCTAATCTCACCGCGGGTTCAGACACCGTCAGCGCTTTGATCGTTTGGGAGGCTCGAGTCGCCGTATACATGGCGCGAGCTGGAGCAGTTATGTCGTAGTTATATCGACTTATGAACTCTTGATAAACTGAATGTAATTCTGCATAATCTGGCATGGACGGAACCCGGAACCCCTTTGCCCCTGGTGCGGGAGCGATTCCGCCTCAGCTCGCTGGCCGAGATGAGATCATCGAGCGCGTCCGCACCACACTCGAGCGAGTGAGGATCGGCCGGCCGACGAAGAGTGTGCTCCTCGTCGGGTTGCGTGGTGTAGGCAAGACGGTGCTGCTCAACAGGTTGCGGCTCAACGCGGAGGCCGCCGGAATGCGCACGCTCCGGATCGAGGCGCCCGAGAATCGGTCGCTGCCGGCGATACTCGCCCCACAGCTTCGACAGGCCCTGCTGTCGCTTTCCCTCACGGCCAGTGCCGGAGACCTCGCCCGGCGAGCACTGCGGGGCCTGGCCGGTTTTGCGAAAGGACTCAAGCTGAAGTACGCGGACATCGAGGTTGGATTTGATGCCGAGCCCGAGCCAGGGCTGGCGGACAATGGTGATCTCGAGCACGATCTGCAGTCGCTGCTGGAGGTCGTTGGGCAGGCGGCACAGGCGGCGGGCACTGCGTTCGTATTGTGTATCGACGAGTTGCAGTACGTGCCCGAGGAGCAGCTGGCCGCGCTGATCACGGCACTGCATCGTGCGGCGCAGTCACAGCTCCCGGTCGTGCTCGTGGGCGCCGGCTTGCCACAACTGCCCGGCCAGATGGGCAACGCGAAGTCCTACGCGGAACGGCTCTTCGATTTCCCCGAGATCGGCCCGCTGTCCGACTCGGCCGCACGGCAGGCGATCGTGAATCCGCTGACGGCAGAGGGTGTGGAGATCGACGCCGATGCGCTCGATGGCATTCTCGCGGCCACGAAGGGTTATCCCTACTTCCTGCAGGAGTGGGGCAAACACGCGTGGGATGCAGCGCTGCGGTCGCCGATCACGCGCGCCGATGTCGAGCGAGCGTCCGGCAACGCCATCGCTGCACTCGACGAGAGTTTCTTTCGCGTGCGTTTTGATCGGCTGACGCCAAGTGAAAAGCGCTACCTGCGCGCGATGGCCGAGCTGGGTCCCGGGCCGCATCGCTCAGGTGAAATCGCTCGGGTTTTGGCGAAGGCCGTGACGGCGGTCGCGTTGACGCGCGCGAACCTCATTGCGAAAGGGATGGTGTGGAGTCGGGAGCACGGCGACACGGGGTTCACGGTACCGCTGTTCGACACGTTCATGCAGCGGATCATGCCGGGCGAGGAGTGGCGGCAATAGGAGGGCACCGCGACCGACGTCCTCTCAGTGCCACCATGGCGGCCTGACGGTTCGGCAACGGTGCCCATCCCATTTCCCTGTTCAGCGATTGCGTCCCGACGTTGGATGCCACACCAGCCCGAGCGACAAACCGCCTGCGCCGACCGTGTTGTCCGCCACGTCGATCGACGAGTCGTTCAGCTTCGACTCGTACAGCCTGCCACCCGCCGCGCTCCAGACAAGCTCGAGCGCGACTGCCTGGTTGAAGTGCAGTTGGCCACCGAGTGCAAGCGTGACGAAGCTACCGCGTTGGTCGAATGTGCTTCCGAATGCGGATGTCCGTTCTGCGTACCCGGCGACTCCGATGTCGAAGAACGGTCGGAACGTGTTGGTCTGCTGCCGGAACGTGTACCGATACGTCAGGTCCGCCTGGGCAAAGCTCGGCTCCAGTGCGTCGACATCGAGCGAGCCTGCCTGCAATCGAAAGCCGATCCCCGAGTGCTCCGAGAATCCACCGTGAATCACGCCGCCGAACGAGCGGCCGTAGATCATGTCGCCCTTCTCGCCATCGACGGTGGACTGGAACGCGCGTGACGCCGCGAAGACGCCGATGGAGAAGCCGTCTGCCTTTGACACCGCCGGCTGCGCTTGCGCGCCGGCAGTGTGCGCGACCAGCAGCAACGCGAGGATTTGCGAGCAGGTGAATGCGGTCCAGGAGTTCATCGTTCGTGTCATCTGTTCCCCGATGGTGTGTGAGTATCCAGCGCGCGAGCGCGGCATCCCGTGCTGCGCGCTCATTCGCGCTCCAGTTCACCGATCTTCGTCCAGCTTGCGTCCACCTGTCGCACCAGCACGACGTAGACGCCATTCGAGGACGGAGCGAGCGATGCACCCTGCTTCGACAGCTGACCCGTCACCTGCTCCGGCGTCAGGGCGTACAACCCACCCGAGATCGCATCGACCGCCAGGCCGATCACACCACCGAACACGATGTTGCCCCACACCCATCCCGACACCTTGCGCGTGACGGTGGCCTCGAATGGGGCGTAGCCCTGCATCGCGATCCGGATGATGTGGTTGTCCTTGCGCGTGAGCGAGGCCACGATCGGCGTCTTGCCCTTTTCCATGCCATCGATCGTCACGACGGCGTCGGTCGGACTGCTGGAAATGCCGAGTGACTGGCTGGAGCCGTGCATGATGCTGCCGCAGCCTGCGAGCGGCATCGTGGCGATGGCGGTTGCAACAAACAGACGTGTAGAGCGATGCATCTGAACTCCCCATGAGCGTAAGGGCGCGCGACGGACGGAATGTGCCGAGGCGCCGGTGGTGTTCAGGTAGCGTATTGGCACCCTCTGACAGTCATGCTCGCAGCGTCGATCCTGACGGATGGTTTCCGAATCTGTCGCGCGACTGTCAGACCCACCCGCGATATTGTGTCCAGAGGTGTATTTCCACTCCACACTGCATCCGTGAGTGCACGAGCGAATGTTCGACCCCACCATCGAGTTGAATCACTGGCTTGTCCCCGGCACGCGCGTGCAGGCCGGCGAGTATCCTGGCGCACCGGAGCTCACCACGGCCCGTGCCAAGCTCGAAGCGCTGTTGGCGATGGGCACCGACACCATCATCGACCTCACGGAGCCGAGTGAGGGATTGCGCGACTACGAAGACCTCATGCGTTCATTGCCAGGCGGTCGCTTCGTGGATCGCCTGCGGGCACCGATACCCGACATTGGCATCACTGACGATGCGCGGATCCACTTCGTCCTCGATGTGATCGAGGCGGCAATCGCTGCGCATCGCCGCGTGTACCTGCATTGCTGGGGAGGGATCGGTCGGACAGGGATGATTGCCGGGTGCCTGATGGTGCGGCGCGGGATGCCGCCGGAAGAAGCGCTTCGGACCGTGGCGGAGAGCTGGAAATCGGTGCCGAAGGCGAAGTTGGCGAAGCATGCCACACGCACATCACCGGAGACGGCAGAGCAGATGGAGGTGGTGCGGAAGTGGGGGGATCGCGAAGCGGTGCGTCGGCAGCGGAGCGGCGAGACACAGCGAGTCGCTTCGATGACCGTGAACCATGATCTGCGTGACACGCCTGAGCGTGCGGATCTTCGGCGCCGGGTGCGTGGGTGCCTGCTGGGTGGCGCGGTTGGAGACGCGCTCGGCCTGCCGGTCGAGTTCAAGTCGATCGAGCAGATCCGGAAGATCTTCGGCCCGAACGGCGTCACCGAGTTGGCGCTCGACATGAACCTTGGTGCCGCACCGATCAGCGATGACACGCAGATGACGCTGTTCACGGCCGAGGGCATGCTGCGCGGGATCAACCGTGGCAATAGCCGCGGCATCGGTGGGCCGAGCAGTTGCATGACGCAGGCGTATCTGCGGTGGCTGGTGACGCAGGGCGAGACCTGGTCGAAGGAGTCCGCCTTTCAGCGCGATCTGGTACTCGGCTGGGCTGCTGAGAAGGGACCGCTGCTGTCAACCGAACCCACGGACCTCCATGACTTCGATGCGCGTCACGCTGGCTGGCTGGTTCGCGTGAAGCGCCTGCACGCGCAGCGCGCTCCTGGCACAACCTGTCTCGCCTCGCTCCGGGCCGGCGGTATCTCTGGCAGTCGCGTGTGGGCGAATGATCGGAAGGGCAATGGTGGTGTCATGCGCATCGCGCCGGTTGGTCTCTTCCCGAATGCAGGTGACGACACGGTCTTCGAGCTTGGCTGCGAAGCGGCGGGGATCACACACGGCCATCCGACCGGTCGGCTCTCGTCCGGCGTGTTCGCGCTGATGATCCTGAAGCTGATCCACGGGCGAACGATTCGCATGGCCGTGGCGATCGCATTGGAGCGGGTGCAGCGGGAGCCGGAGCATGAGGAGACGTCGGCGGCGATTACTGCGGCGCTCGCACTGTTCGATGCAGGTGCCAGGCCGACGCCGGCGCTGATCGAGTCGCTGGGCGGCGGATGGGTCGCTGAAGAGGCCTTGGCGATCGCGATCTACTGCGCGTTGCTCGGCGAGGCGGCCGAGAGTGCCGAAGCGGCGCTGCTGCTATCGGTCAACCATGGCGGGGACAGTGACAGCACCGGGAGCATGACGGGGCAGTTGCTGGGGGCGCGGTTTGGGGAGGAGGTGATCCCGGCGCGGTGGAAGGCGGTGGTGGAGCTTCGGGATGTGATCGAGCAGGTGGCGGATGATGTGGTGACGGAGTGGCGGGATGACGCCGAGTGGTGGGGGAGGTATCCGGGGTACTGATGACGCTCGCCAGGCAGGTCATGGAAGACCTGCCTGGCCGCGACTGTACGCACGGACACAGTTGCGTCAAACCTGAGCGGGCGAAGCACGCGCCCGGCCATCCGCCGCCGGTCGATCAGCCGTGCCGGCGGCGCCGTGCGATGCCGAACACCCCGGCCAGCCCCGTCGCCATGAGCACGTACGTCGACGGCTCAGGCACCACCCCCGGATTCCCAGGCGACACGACGGCGCTGTTCACGCGCCCCACAAAGCCGTCCGTCACCCCGTCACCGTGCCAGCGGAACTCGAGAATGTTCAACCCCGTGCTGAACGACGACGGGCCAACGACGAACTCGCTCGCGAGCGAGAACGTGTTGTCGGGGCCGCAGACCGTCGTGCCGAACTGTGCGCCATTGATGAAGAAGCCCAGCCAGTAATTATCAATCGTGCACTGCATGCGGAGCGTCAGCTGGTCGCCCGCATTCAGCGAGAAGGTGGTGCGCGCCGCGTAGGTGAAGCGACGGGCGCCGTCACCGATGCCGCCCGGCAGCGTTCCGCTTTCGCCTTGCGCACCGATCCACGCGGCACCGCTTGGCTGCGACCAGGCCAGATTCTGAATGCGAAAGGCATCCGCGAACGTGGTGGGCACCCCAGTGGTGGAGAAACCAACCTGCCAGCGCGTGTCGCGCGTGTTCGCGCCGCTGCCGGTCACCTGCGTACCTGTACTGACGATCAGCTGCCCCTCGACGAGGGCGGGGGCCAGCACGAATGCGCTGGCGGCAATCAGAGCTCGAACGGTAGCCACGACGAGAACCTCCACTTGGTGGGAATCGGCGACGCTCCGCGTGCCTCGCGGCCAGCGGAGTTCATGTGATACGTGAGCAACGCCACATCCGGGCAGGGAGTCTCACCACGCTGGCCGGCGACTTCAGAGCCTGACTCGATGTCACGGTGCTGGAAGCCTGTCCCCGAACGGGGGCGTGAAGCGGAATGAGGCGCGGCTGACAGCGGCTGACCATGGGGACGGAGTCCTTGAAACTCAAGGACTCCGTCCCCATGAACTCATGAACTCCGTCCCCATGAACCGGTCCCCGTCACCGCCACGCCGACAACGCCGCACCCGCCGCCTGCTCCAGCAACCCCGCCACCAGCGGATGCTGGTACTGCCGCTTCACACTGATCGCATAGAACTCCTCATACAGGCTCGGCACCACCGCATACTCCTCCAGCACCCCCGACCGCAACTCGTCGATCACCACCACCGCCGGCACCAGCGCCACCGCATCACTGTCACGCGCCAGCAGGCGCAGCATCGCCATGTCGTCCACCTCGGCCGCGGCATTCACCCGGATGCCAAGCTGCTCACACAGCAGATCGAACGAGTTGCGGATGTCGCTGTCGCGGCTTGGCAGCAGCAGCGGCACGTTCGCGAGATCGTCCGGATAACGAAACGCCTTGCCACCGCGCGGCGGCCCGACCAGACTCACCTGTTGGCGTGCGATCCTGCGGCAACGCCACGTCGTGCCAGCATCCTCCTGCACACGCCGGTTCGACAGCACCAGGTCCAGCGTGTGCGTCTCGAGGTTCGCCAGCAGTTCGCGTAGCGACCCGGAATGCAGCACCAGCTCCACATCCGGCTTGCCCACCAGCGGCGCCAGAAAGCCCCGCTGAAAGTTGCGGCTGAGTGTCGCCACTGCCCCGACCCGGAGCACTTCACGCGCCTGCCGACGCCCCTCGCGCAGCGTCGCCACCAGGGCGTTGCCGGCGTCCGCGATCGTGTCGGCATAACCCAGCGCGATCCGGCCGGCCTCGGTCAGCACCAGCGTCCTTCCCTGCCGGGTGAACAGCGGCTGCCCCAGTTGCACCTCCAGCTGACGGATCTGGGTGGACAGCGCCGACGGCGCCACGTTCAGCTGCTGCGCCGCTCGCGTCAGGTTCCCCTCGTGCGCGACAGCACGAAAGTAGTGCAGGTGGTGGTAGTTGAGCCGAAGCGCGGAGGCGGTGAAAGAATGTTCCATTTAACAGAATATAATAGACTGAAAGATGTATTTTGCAGAACGAACTTGCACCCGTAGTTTCCGGGTTGTCTACCCTTGCCCGGATGCCGATGCCTGTTCAGACTGCCCTGCTGGTGCTGGTCCCCCTCGTCTACCTCCTTGCGGCCCTGCTCCCCGAGCCGCTCTTCGCCCGCCAGCCGGAGCGCCGCTGGACCGTGTCACTGGGTGTGACCGCCCTCGCCCTGCTGCTCGCCCTCCTCGCCGCCGCCGCGCTCGTCGCGCGGGGCCCGAGCGTCGAGACGGTCGCCCTGCCTGGCTTTGCGACTCTGGCAATCAGCCTGCGCCTCGACGCGCTCACGGCGGTCATGCTGGTGCTGATCACCGCCGTCGCCGGGCTCATCCTCCGCTTCTCCGATCGCTACCTCGGCGGTCAGCAGGGTCGCTCGCGGTACGTGCGCTGGTTCCTCGCGACCATGGCCGCGGTCTCGTACCTCGTCGTCACCAATGACCTGATGCTGCTGGCGCTGGCGTGGATGGTCTCCAGCCTCACGCTCCACCAGCTGCTCACCTTCTACGGCGACCGCGCACCGGCGCTGGTCGCTGCCCATAAGAAGTTCCTGCTCAGCCGAGTGGCGGATGTGGTGATCGTCGCATCGGTGGTGATGATCTGGCGCAGCATGGGCACACAGCGCATCGACGAGCTGCTGGCACAAGCTGCGGCACTCACCGTCATTCCCACCACGGTGCAGCTGGCGGGCGTGCTGCTCGTCACCGGTGTCGGCATTCGCTCGGCACAGCTCCCATTTCACGGCTGGCTGATCCAGGTGATGGAAGCGCCCACGCCGGTGTCGGCCTTCCTGCACGCCGGCATCGTGAACGTCGGCGGCTTCGTGCTCATCCGCTTGTCAGGCCTGCTCGGCCGACTCGATGCGGCGCAGACGCTGCTGGTCGTCGCCGGCACCTGCACTGCGGTGCTGGCTGCACTCGTCATGACGACGCGCGTCAGCGTGAAGGTGTCGCTCGCCTGGTCCACCTGCGCGCAGATGGGCTTCATGCTGCTCGAGTGTGGCCTGGGCGCGTATGGTCTGGCCCTGCTGCACCTCGTTGCGCACTCGCTCTACAAGGCGCACGCCTTCCTTTCGTCAGGACGCGCCGTCGAGCAGCAACTGCTCCGCCGCATGACACCCACTGCAACACGCACCACCGCGTGGCACTGGGCGGCCGGCGCCGTTGCCGCCGCTGCCATGGTGCTCACACTCGGCCACGCTCTTGGACTGCGAATGGATGGTGAACCGGGTACACGCGCGGCGGCGCTGATCCTGGCGCTGGCCCTCGCTCCCCTCTTCGTCAGCGGCGTCGCGAATGGCGGCCGCTCACTCCTCCGCGCGGTCACCGGAGCGGGGCTGCTCGTCGCGAGTTACGCGCTTGGACACGCACTGTTCATCGCCCTCGCGCCCGACGTGAACGGTTCGCCAGCCATGGATGTGGCGCGACTCGCCATCGTCGCCATCGCGTTCGGCGCGCTGTACATCGTGCAGGCCGCCATCGCGATCCAGCCTTCCGGTCGAATCGCCCGTGCGCTCTACCCCGCCTGCTTTGCCGGCTTCTATCTGGACGAGATCTGGACGCGCCTCACCTTCCGCATCTGGCCCCCACGTCCGCTGCCGCTGACACCGCGCGTCGCGACCAGTGGCGTGTCGATGCTGCGCGAGGTGACCGCATGACGCCCGCCACGACGACCAATCCCATGACCAGCGCCGCGCCAATCCCCACCGACGTCGAACAGGCCATCACGCACGCCTGCGCTCGCATCGCACCCTCGTGGCCACTCGATCGCATGATCGCGGTGAACCCGTTCTGGGGCTTCGTGGATGCGCCAATCGAGCACGCCGCCGCGGAAGTGTCTGCCCTGTCCGGAGCGACACTGCTGATGCCGCGCAGCTGGTATCGCGAGCAGTTCGACGCTGGGCGTGTGCACGAGCGTCACGTCGCACAGGCCCTTGCGATCACCGGTACCGCGCGAACCGTCGCCGAAGTGATGGCAACACTGCAACGCGATGAGTCGGCGCCTGCACACTGGCGACTGATGACCGATGCCGCCGACGTCGGTCGTGACCTCGGCCATGCCATGCCGTGGGTCGAATACGTTGCGCGTCACATCAGCCAGACCTGCGCCGCGTACTTCGACGAGGGTCAGGCCCGCTGGACGCCTGATCGCGAGTCGGGATTGTATCCGCTCTGGCGTGAGCTCGCCGTGCACGATGGCGGTCCGCGACTGCTGATGAAGTTGCACGGCTTCCGCGAGGCGGCCGCGGCGCTTCCCCTCGATCCACGGGCACTGATCAGCGAAGCACTGGACGCGCTTGATGTGCCGCGGGAGTTCCGCGGGCAGTATCTCGCCGCGCTGCTGCTGTCGGTGAATGGCTGGGCCTCCGTGTGCGCATTTCGCCGCTGGGAAGCGCGCCTTGCCGGAAGCGATGATGACCAGCTCGTGCACCTGCTGGCGGTGCGACTGGCGTGGGAGGTGCTGCTGCTGCGTCTCTGCACGCCGACGACGATTTCGGACGCGTGGCGTGCGGCCAGAACCGGCTGGGGCACGGCCGCAACGCTGGCGCACGGCGCACACGGTGATGACTGGCTGCTGCAGCGCGCGTGCGAGATTGCGTATCAGGAGCAGGTGACCCGTGCACTCTCGACTTCGATGCGCGCGCCGGTTGCAGCCTCGTCAACGCCGACGGCACAGGCCGTGTTCTGCATCGACGTGCGCTCCGAGGTGTTCCGTCGCTCACTGGAGCGCGTCGCGCCATCGGTGCAGACGCTCGGGTTTGCCGGATTCTTCGGCCTGCCGATCGCCTATCAGCCGCTCAGCGGTCCCGCGCGGGCGCAGCTGCCTGGCCTGTTGTCACCGGCAATGATCGTCGAGGATGC
>JANPFJ010000557.1:0-1053 GCA_031423355.1 Gemmatimonadaceae bacterium
CGCCTGTCGTCACTTCTCACCACCTACATGCTGGTGTTCGCAGCTGTACTCTCGGCCTGCGACAGCGCCGAGCGTGCTGTTGCGCCGATCAGCGCCGCTTCGGCACGTGATGCTGGCGGGGCGAACCAGTCCACCACAGAGCAATTCCTCGCCGCACAAGGGACCTACTGCGTGCGCGACATCCCGGGGGACTGCGACGTCATCGACGCCTTCGGGCTTGGTTACATCCTGGCGTGGTGCGATCTGTCATGCGAGGTCAACCCGAATCTCACGATGGACTTCGCTGGAGTGAACACGAAGTGGTGGGATCGGAACGGACTTCCGTCCATCGCACCGTATTCGTACACCGGTGCTGTGACGGAGTCGCGGCTAGCCGACGGGCGTCGCCGTCTCATCGTGAACATTCACGCGCACAACACCTTCATGCTGCTCTACTCCGTCGCCGACGGCTTCACGCCGCTCGTGGGTACGGCCTTCACTGAATATCCAAAATTCAGCGACGAGCCGCGCACTCCAATCGTCGGCGATGTGTCGATTGCAGCAGAGCTAATCGTCCCGGCCACGTTCGTTGGCATGCCGGACATCACCCACTTCTTCTTCTTCCCTGCGGACGGGATGGAAATCCGTCGCCTGAACCTGACCGGCACCACCACCGGGCCGCTTCGTGCGGCGTTTGACGGGATCGCGGCGGGAACGGTGGTAGACGTCCGCAGTACCTCTGTCTTCCTGCCAAAGCTGGGCACGACCTCGGTGAGTAGCCTTCGCCTGATCGCTCGCAACTTCGAGGTGTTGACGAAACTGACCGTGCGTCCGACGAAGACACCGTAGGAATCGTGCTGCTGCAGTCCGGCCCCGTTGCGTTTCGTAGATGACGTGCCGGAACCGACCTACACCTCGATCCCATGAAACCCCACCTGGATCCCGCCCACACGCGTGTGCAGGATCTCGGTGGTCGGCGACTGCAGCGCCTTCACGTGACTCTGCTCCGCCATCAGCAGCGCCACGCGCCATTCCGCGAACGCACCGCGCGCCAGCTTGCCGATCTGCACGAAA
>JANPFJ010000558.1:0-12601 GCA_031423355.1 Gemmatimonadaceae bacterium
CTGCTGCTGGGTATCACGAAGGCGTCGCTCACGACGCAGTCGTTCATCTCGGCCGCCAGCTTCCAGGAGACGACACGAGTCCTCACCGACGCCGCGATCCGCGGTTCGCAGGATGACCTGCTCGGCCTCAAGGAGAACATCATCATCGGTCACCTCATCCCGGCTGGCACGGGTATGTACCGGTACAATGATGTCGAGATCGATGGCATGGAGCCGCCGCCGGCGCCCGAGAATCCGTATGACGCGAGTGCGTCGTACCTCGAGCCACCTGCAATCACGCCGCTGTCGATGCCGGTTGCGGCAGCGGTCGCGGACCAGGACTAGGCGGTCAATGGTTGATGTGCGAACGGCCCGGAGCGATGAGCTCCGGGCCGTTTTGCGTCGTGTACCTGAGACGCGGGGACACTCCGTTACGCGGCTCCGCGGGATCTTCATTGGTCCGACCGTGCAATTGAACTCAGTCGACAATCGCGGCAAGACCGAGACTCAGGCCGGGAAGTACATCTTCACCATCCAGCGTATCGTCAGCCGACAGTGATGCCACCGTGCCGTCGGCGCGGTACACGCGCGCTGTGCGACGCTCGGGGTCCACAATCCAGACGAGCCGCGCGCCGGCGTCGATCCAGTCACCGACCTTTGACAGCACTTTGCCTGCTCGATCCGATGGCGACAGGACTTCGACTGCGAGATCAGGTGCGAACTCCGGATAGCCCTTCGGTACTGTTGCCGGCACTCTCTCTGACCGTATGAACGCGACGTCAGGTGCGCGCACTGTGTCGGGGTTGCGAAAGAGGATGAATCCGGTCTCGGCGGCCAGCACGCGACCGAGCGCGTGTGCCTTCACATGCGCGCCAATCTCGATGATCAATCGAGCGGCTACGTCTCCATGTCGATACCCAGGCGGTTCCCGCACAAGCATGCGGCCCGCCACAAGCTCGGTACACATGTTCTCGACAGGATTCGCCTGTAGATCTTCGGCGGTCATGAGCGTTGCCTGGTATGGCACGGACGAGATGCGCTGGGCAGTTGGTGTGTGTGTCATGCAGCGATGATAGAAGCGGCCGTCATCTCAGCGTCACGTCCTCAAGAGATAACATGCCTGCGTGAGCTTTGCGCGATGTGCGCGAATACGATGATGCTTGCTGGATTGCGCGGTTGCGAATGTCAGCAGACCCTCCGCGACGGACACAGGCATTGGCAGGAGAGCCTGCTGCTGCAAATGCCCCTGTTGGGCTGCAACCCTTCGCCCGGTATGCACAGCGTGCATTTTTCGCTCATGCCAAACCGCACCCTCGTCCGATTGCTCCCGGCCGCCATCCTTCTCGGCGCCATTGCCGGCTGCAAGAACCCGTCACCCGCCGTGCTCGCCGAGTCAGCCGACGCCCCGCGCCTGCCCACAGGCGTCAGGCTCGACCCGGCTGGCCCTCGCACCGACGTCGGCCCGCTGCCGCTCGAGGCGGTGCTCTCGCCCGACTCCTCGCGCATCGTGTTGCTGCTGAATGGGTGGCGCCTGCAGGGGGTGCAGGTGGTGGACCCGAGCACCGGCGCGGTCGTGCAGACCATGGAACAACCGGCTGCATTCGTCGGCCTCACCTTCAGTCCTGACGGACAGACGCTGTACGCGTCGGGGGGCAATGCCGATGTGGTCTATCGATATGACTGGGCGTCGCGGCAGCTCACGCTGCGGGATTCACTGATTCTGCGCGAGCGTCCCGACGCGAAGGCCAACGGCTCGAGCTATCCGGCTGGCATTGCGACCAGTCGAGACGGTCGATTCCTGTACGTGGCGGAAAATCTCGCGGACTCGGTCGCCATACTCGACCTTGCAACCGGAAAGGTCGTCCAACGACTCGGCGCCGGGCGGTATCCGTACGCCGTGAAGGTGGGCCGCGACGGTACCGTGTTCGTCTCTAGCTGGGGGACGAAGGAGGTGCTGGTCTATGACGGCACGCGAAGCGACTGGCTGCGCCCAGCGGGGCCAATCATCGTTGCGCGACACCCGTCGACGCTGCTGCTCAACGCCGATGCCTCTCGGCTCTTCGCTACGTCAGCATCCACCGATGCGATCAGCGTGATCGACACGAAGAGCAGGAAGGTCGTTGCGACTCTCGCCGACCCGACACCTGCCAACCTGGGACAGGGGAGCGCGCCGATCGGGATGCTGCTCTCGCCGGATGGTACGACGCTCTATGTCACGGAAGGCGACAACAATGCGGTGGCAGCGTTTTCACTGAGTGCCAACACTGCCGGTATCGGCACTGCGTCCCGCGACTCACTGCTCGGTCGCGTGCCGGTGGGATGGTATCCGTCGGCGCTGCTGCAGGTTGGCGACACACTGCACGTCGTCGATGCGAAGGGACGCGGCACCGCACCGAACCCAAAGCTTGCGCAACCGGGTCAGCCAAGCACGCGGGAGAATCGGGCGGCGAACTACACCTCGGCACAGATCAACGGCACCATCACGCGACTGCCGGTCAGTGCCTTCTCGCCGGCGTCACTCGGTGCACTCAGCGCGCGCGTCGCGCGGGCCAACAACTGGGACAAGCCCGCCGATCGGAGCGGCATGCCGCCAATCAAGCATGTCATCTACGTCATCAAGGAGAATCGTACCTACGACCAGGTCTTCGCTGACATGCCGCAGGGCGACGGTGATACGACGCTGCTCTTCTTCCCCAGAGCGATCACGCCCAACCACCATGCGTTGGCCGATCGGTTCGGGCTCTACGACCGTTTCTTCGTGAACGCCGAAGTCAGTGCCGATGGCCACAACTGGAGCATGGCCGCGTACACGACCGATTACACACAGAAGACCGTCCCATCGAATTACTCCGGCCGCGGGCGCTCATACGACTACGAAGGGACGAATCGGGGCCGCGTGCCGATGGACGATGGTGACGACGACGCGGCGGAGCCAGCGAATGGCTATCTCTGGGACCTCGCGCAGCGCAAGGGAATCACCTTCCGCAACTTCGGAGAGTTCGTCGCTCCTGATGGCGACGGAAAGGACGCGCCGGCGTGGTATCGAGGGCTGAAGCCCTTTCTGGTCGCGAACACGAGCGGCGAGTTTCCGGGGTACAATCTCGATATCCCTGATCAGCGACGCGCCGATGTCTGGATCTGGGAACTGGGCAAGTTCGTGAGCGCAGCGAAGATGCCCCAGCTGCAGATCGTGCGGTTGCCGAACGACCACACGCACGGCGCATCGGCGAAGAAACCAACGCCCTTCGCGCACATGGCCGACAACGATCTCGCGCTCGGCCGCATGATCGAGGCGCTGTCGAAGACCCCATTCTGGGAGAGCACCGCCGTCTTCGTGCTCGAGGACGATGCGCAGAACGGCCCGGATCACGTCGACTCGCACCGGTCGGTGATGCTGGTGATTTCGCCGTGGGCGCGGGCTGGCGCACATCACCGGTTTGTAAACACCACCGATGCGATCGCGACGATGGAAGCGCTGCTCGGCCTCGATGCATTGTCGCCGTATGATCACTACGGGCGGCCACTGCGCGAGATCTGGCGGACGTCGCCCGATGTGCGACCCTACACGGCGCTGGTGCCGTCCACACCACTGACCGACCGCAATCCTGCCAGCGGCACGGGAGCTATCGAGTCGAAGAAGCTCGATCTGCGGTACGAGGATGTGGCTCAGGAAGATCTCTTCAATCGGATTCTGTGGCGTGCGATCAAAGGCTCGGCTGTGCCGTATCCGGGGCCCACACGCATGTCTGCTGCGGAAGCCGTGAGACATCGGTAGTCGGGGGGAGATCCGCGTCAGGCCCCCTCGCCTGCTTCTGTCAGATCGCAATCGACAATGATGCTCGCGCGCTCACAGTTCCAAGCCACCCGAGTCACGGCCGCACTCCGGCCAACATGGGTACATCGGATGCAGTGCCGTTGCCGGTGAAACATCTGCCGCGCGTAGTCCCGACGTGTGCGCGCGCGCTCGGCGACTCGATCCACTCGACAACGCGTGCGGGAACCCGATCACAGATGGCGTGCTTCGCCTTATGTCGGCACGCGCCGAAGAGAAGAACACTTCTTCTCGCATCCAACCACATTGAGGCACGCCTCACGTGCAGGACCTTTCGCTCGGCCAGTATGACTTGGTATACAACGCATTCTCGTTCACGATCGCTGTCATGGGCGCGGCGACACTTTTCTTCTTTTTGGGTCGCTCGCAGGTTGCTTCACCCTACAAGACAGCACTCACGCTGACCGGGCTCGTCACTGCCGTGGCGTGTTACCACTACGTGCGCATTCTGATCAGCTGGGAAGGCGCATACGCCGTCTCAAACGGCACCGTCGCCCTGACGGGAGTACGCTTCAACGATGCCTATCGGTATGTCGACTGGCTGCTGACTGTGCCACTGCTGCTGATTGAATTGATTCTCGTCATGCAACTCGGTCGCCAGGAAACGGTGGCGAAGAGCACCAAGCTTGGACTGCTGGCAGCGCTCATGATCGTCCTCGGCTATCCTGGTGAAATTGCGATCCTGCCAGGGACGCGTTGGCTCTGGTGGAGCCTCTCGATGATTCCATTTACGCTCATTGTGCTGGATCTTGCCGTTGGACTCAAGCGCTCGATCGCTGCCCAACCCGAGTCGGTGCGCGGACTCATTGGTGCCGCACGCTGGGTCACGATCATCTCGTGGTGTTTTTACCCAGTCGTATTCGTGTTCCCGATGATCGGATTCACCGGAGGCGGTGCCACAACCGCAGTTCAGGTCGGCTACACGATCTGCGATATCGTTTCGAAGGCGATGTTCGGAGTCTTGATCTTCAATATTGCCGCACGAAAGTCCGAGTTGGTCTCGACCGTATCGCCATCGCTGCGCGTTGCCTGACTCGGTGGCGATGCCGTTCGCCAGTGACGCATGACCCTTGAGTCTGACCTGTTGATTCTGGGCGGTGGCTGTGCAGGGCTGAGCCTTGGCGTGCGGTTGGCCGAGGCTCACCCCGCACCATTCCGCACAGTCATCCTGGAGGCGAGGCCCGCGTACAAGCACGACCGCGCCTGGTGCTTCTGGCGCGATGACCGGGCTCGGTTTCAGCATCTCGTGAGCCATTCATGGTCGCGTATGCGGGTTCGCAGTGCCCGTGGCGTCGCAACATTCGATTGCGGGGCAGCGCCCTATGACATGCTTCCTTCCGGTGCATTCTACACCGATGCGCAGGCGCAGATCACCGCGTCGCAGAACGTTCAACTGGAGTCTGGCGTGAGAGTGATCGGCACGCCGGAGCGGGTTGGTCAAAGGTGGCAGGTCGAAACATCGGCTGGCGCTGTGCGCGCTCGACGCATCATCGACACACGGCCGGAAGCCGAGCCGCGGACCGGCGATGCCATCCTGTGGCAATCGTTTGTCGGTCAGGAGATCGAGTGTTCCTCCGCCTGCTTCGATACCTCGATGGCAGACCTGATGGATTTCGTCGAAGACACGTCTGATGGCGTCGCATTCCGGTACGTGCTGCCGGTGTCTCCAACGCGTGCCCTGGTGGAGTACACCGTGTTCGGCGCACGTCCGCTGTCATCGTTGTACCTCTCGAAAGCGTTGGGCGACGCCATCCGATCGGTCACGGGCGGGGCGGCCTTTACAGTGCTCAGGGATGAGGCTGGCGTCTTGCCGATGGGGCTGACCCAGGCACCGGCAGTCGTGGAATCCGACTTTGCGCGCGTGGGGCTCAGGGCCGGCGCGGCGCGCGCGAGTACTGGCTACGCATTTCAACGAATACAGCGCTGGGCCACGTCATCGGCGGCTTCGTTGCGGCTGAATGGGTTCGACGTCGCGCATCGCGCCGACGCGTTGCCCCAACGCGCGATGGACCGGGTGTTTCTTACGCTCTTGCGTGACAAGCCCGAGCTGGCACCCGACCTGTTCATCAGGCTGTTCACCCAACCGGATTCGTCCCGCGTGATCCGCTTTCTCAGCGACCGGGCTGGACCACTGGACTTGGCCTCGGTCATCGCAAGCCTGCCGATCGGACTGTTCTTGCAGCAGCTTCGAAGCGCGTTCGAGTGGCCGTCGATGCGGCTGCGAAACGCGCAATGACGCATGTGATGCGGTTGCAAGGAGCGTTGTTCAGCGGCGCTGCGATCTGTCTGACAGTGCTGTCGCTGTGGCTTTCTCGGCTGAATCCGACCGCCGAGTTGCTCGCGGTGGCTTTGCTCATCGTGGTGCTGGGCGTGCCGCATGGGGCAATGGACCCAATCATCGCGAAACGGGAGTATCGTGTCAGTGGGTCGCACGCATGGTTCCTGTTCGCGGTAGGGTACCTCGGCCTGGTGCTCGGCGTGATCGCTCTGTGGGCGCTGTGGCCGTCGGTGTTTCTGGCTGGTTTTCTATTGATCACGGTGGTTCACTTCAGTGGCGATCCTGCAGATGGAACGTCACCGATATCGCGGGCGGCCTTCGGTGGAGCGATCGTGGTTCTCCCCTGCTTGTTGCATGCCGGCGAGGTGTCGCAGCTGTTCGGTCTGCTGGCTGGCGGCGAATCCGCGGCGCTCCTGGTGCCAACACTTCATCGTGCTGCCTATGGTTGGGTTGCGCTTCTCGTGTTGAGCGGCCTCTGGGAATGGCGTCGCTCACGGTTGGTGACGCTGGAGTTTCTGGCACTGGGTGCCATGGCGGTTGTTGCGTCGCCGTTGGTGGGGTTCATGGTATTTTTCTGCGGCATGCACGGCGCACGGCACATACTTCGCACTGTTGACGGTAGTGAAGGCGCTGCGGTCGGCCATCTCCTCAAAGGCACCGTCGTGCCGATGCTGCTGGTCACGTGCATAGCTGGAGTGGTGCTGATGCTGACAGGCCGGGAGTCACTGGAGTTGCGGGTGGTGAGATTGATCTTTGTCGGTCTGGCGTCGCTCACGGTGCCCCACATGCTGTTGGTGGAGCCCCTGCGCTTCCGTGATCGACGCGGCGGTCGGGTCAGCCTGTCCCCCGCTGGGCGAGCATAGTGCACCGCGACGCGTGGGGAAGCCCCCCCGGTACCGGTATTCGGCCCGTCTTCCGAACGCATTCAACGCACGTTCCCGGAGTCCTTGTATGACATGGTCGGCGGTCGCTCAGGTTGTCATTGCTGCGTCGGTGCTGTTCGTCTGGATCGTTCGGCTCGAGAACGTTGAGCGGGAATTCGTCGAGTACGGCATTCCGCCCCTGATCCGTAACGCAGTGGGGGCGACCAAGATCGCTCTTGCCACATTGCTGCTGGCGGGTCTCAGGCATCCCGATCTTGTCCCGGTGCCCGCGGTCGTGATGGCATTGCTCATGCTCGCCGCGCTGGTCGCGCATTGGCGGGTGCGGCACGCATGGCAGCGGTACGTTCCCGCATCTGTGCTGATGATCCTCAGCGTCGGTGTTGCAGCAAGCGCGGTTGATGGTTTGCGCCGATGACGTGGTGGACAGGCATCATGGCCCTCAACGGATTGGCATTTCTCTGTTGGGGCGCGAGCCTGCTGGCGACGCCGGCCATGGTCGTCGACTTTGAACGCTTTGGGCTCACCAGCTTCCGTACGATGACGGGTGTGCTCGAGCTTCTTGGCGGTCTGGGCGTGCTGGCGGGCATCCGCTATCCAGGGCTCGCGATGGTGGCCGCGGCAGGTCTGTGCGTGCTGATGCTGCTAGGAGCACTGGTGCGATTGCGTGCGGGGGACAGTCCCACGCAGGCGGTGCCGGCCGCCGTGCTCTGTGCCGTGAACGCGTGGATTGCTATCACGGCCGCGCGCGACTGACGGCTCCCTACGGCGCCGCCTCATGAAACTCCAGCGCCTTCACCCGATCCACCGTCCACCGCTGCGCCCACTCGCTCTCGAACAGAATGACCGGATTGCCGAGTGAGTCGTAGATCCGCAACCGCCCCGGTTCGTTGGCCAGTCGTTCGATGTCCGCTTCCGGCCCCGTGACCCAGCGTGGATACCGGGCACTGATCGGCTCCAGCTTGCACCGTGTGCCGTACTCGTGTTCGAGGCGGTGCAGCATCACGTCGAACTGGAGCACGCCCACTGCGCCAACGATCGGCGTCGGCTGCGAGACGTCGGACTGCGACGTGTAGAACACCTGCGCCGCCCCCTCTTCCGTCAGCTGACGCAGGCCGGCATCGAGCTGCTTGCGCTTGATCGGGTCCTTCAGCACCACTCGCGCGAAATGCTCTGGTGGAAAGCGTGGAATGTCGCTGAACTCGAGTTTCGTCCCTTCGCTCAGGGAATCACCGATCCGCAGGTTCCCGCGATCCATGATGCCGATCACGTCACCGGGCCACGCCTCTTCGATGATCGTCCGCTCGCGCGCCATGAACTGCTGCGGCGCGTTCAGCCGCACCGTCTTGCCCGTGCGCACGTGCAGCGACGGCATCCCCGCGTCGAACTTGCCGGAGCAGACGCGCACGAATGCAATGCGGTCGCGGTGCTTGGGATCCATGTTCGCCTGAATCTTGAACACGAAGCCGGTGAACTCTTCCTGCGTCGGTTCCACCGCGCCCAGCGTCGACTCGCGCGACGTGGGGGCGGGCGCCAGCTCGAGGAACTCGCGGAAGAATGGCTCGACGCCGAAGTTCGTCAGCGCGCTGCCGAAGAACACCGGCACCAGGTCGCCCGTCAGGATCTGGTCGTGATCGAAGGGGTGACCGGCCGCTTCGAGGAGCTCGAGATCGTGCAGCAGCTGCTGGTGCGCGTCCGGGCCGAGCAGGTCGATGATCTCGGGGCTGTCGAGCCGTCCTTCCTGACCCGTTGCGCGCTTGGCGCCATGGTCATCGCTGCGATCGAAGAGATAGATCTGTTCCTTGCGGCGGTCATAAACGCCGACGAACGAACCATCGCGGTGGATCGGCCAGGTGACCGGGTGACAGTTGATGCCGAGGTCCGTTTCGACGTCGCTGATCAGCTTCAAGGGGTCTTCGCCCACGCGGTCGCACTTGTTGACCAGCGCGAAGATCGGCATCCGGCGGCGCTTGCAGACCTGAAACAGCTGACGCGTGCGATCCTCCACGCCTTTGCGATTGTCCAGCAGCATCATCGCGCTGTCGGCCGCCACCAACGTGCGGTAGGTGTCTTCCGAGAAGTCTTCGTGCCCCGGTGTATCGAGCAGGTTGATATGGAAACCTTCCCAGTTGAACTGCATCACGCTCGATGTCACCGAGATGCCGCGTTCCTGCTCGAGCGCCATCCAGTCGGAGGTGGCGTGACGCTGCGCGCGACGCGCCTTCACCGAGCCGGCCAGATGGATCGCACCGCCGTAGAGCAGCAGCTTCTCGGTGAGAGTCGTCTTGCCGGCGTCCGGGTGGCTGATGATGGCAAACGTCCGTCGGCGCTCGATGGTGCTGGCGATGGCGGCGGAGGTCGTGGTGGCGGGCATGGAGGTGGAAAGCGGGTGACGTGCAGCGGTCGGTCAAGGAGGAAGATACCGACCCCGGACCGGCGGCGCCGGGGCTGGTGCCAGTCTCACCGGCCGCCCACGGTGCTCGGCTGCAGTGTTTGATTGCCTGCGTCGGCGTCGCCACCTGGCCGCGAGAGTGGCGCTGCGATGTGCCTGGTCGACGATGACGCCGCCGCGTGGGGTGCCATGGCGAGTCGTCACGTACCGTTCATTTCACGATCAACCAGTGAGACGATTCGAGCATGCACAACTTTTCGCGGATTCTCGAGAACAACCGGAACTGGGCCGAACGCCTGCTGGAGAGCGATCCCGGTTTCTTCGCCGAGCGTGATTCGTCACAGCAGCCGCACTTTCTCTGGATCGGGTGCTCCGACAGCCGTGTGCCTGCCGAAACGCTGACCGGGGTGTTGCCCGGCGAGATGTTCGTACACCGAAACATCGGGAATCAGGTCTGGGAAACAGACATGAACCTGCTCGCCGTGCTGCAGTACGCGGTTGACGTCCTCCAGGTAAAACATGTCATCATCTGTGGGCACACGAACTGTGGCGCCTTGAAAGCGGCGATGCAGGATGGCGCGCATGGCGTACTGGGACACTGGCTGAGTGACATCCGCACGGTCATCCGGTGGCATCGCACGGAACTCGAGGCGATCGGCGACGAACGTGCGGCACTCAGTCGACTCGCGGAACTCAACGTGCTGCAGCAGCTTGGCATCCTCGCGCGCACGCCGGTTGTTCTCGACGCATGGGCGAAGGGGCAGCGGCTGTTGCTGCAGGGTGTGGTGTATGACGTGACCAGTGGACGGCTCAATCCCGTCGTCGAGACGATCGATTCCACGGCCAGTGCCGATCGGTTGCTTCCGCACGTCTGAGCGCGTTGCCGGCGCCGCGTCCGGCACGCAGAACCGCGAATCCAGGCCCGAATATTCGAAAATTGGACCATTTCGGATTTCCGGGGTACGTTCCGCGCAGGTCGCATGCCCGGCCGCCGTCTGGCGGCTCGAAAGGAGGACACCGATGGACGCATGGCATTCTTCGGCAGTACGCGCGATCGCTGGCCTGGCGATGGCGACTTCCAGTATTCCTGGCGTACTGGCGGCGCAGCACTACGGCTCGCGCGTCGACGGCACGGTGCGTGACAGTCTGGCCGGACGTCCACTGGCCGGCGCCAGGGTTGAACTCGTGCCTGCGGCGGCACGCGAATCGGCCGGTTACTCCGTCGACGCCGACGCGGACGGGAAGTTTCGACTCGATTCGGTCGCCCCCGGACGCTACGTCATCGGGTTTGCGCACCCGCGTCTCGATTCGCTCGGTCTCATCCTCGGCCCGCGGGTTCTGGAGGTAGGTACGGCCGCCGCCATCCGGGCAGACCTCGCCGTGCCAAGTGCGCGCGGCATCGGAGCCGTGTTGTGTGGTATCCAGCGCGATGGAACTGGCGCGCTCCTCGGCCGGGTGCTGGACGCGGACGAGGGCGGACCGGTGTCGACAGGGACCGTGCTGATTCGATGGGGTGAGATTCAGGTGGACTCCACGGGCGTGCAGCGCGTGTTGCGTGGTGTGCGCGCCACGGTTGGCGCCGGCGGTCGATTCGCTGCTTGCGGTGTACCGACCGGTGTGGCCGTGCTGGTGCAGGCGCGCGCGCTGACCACCCATCCCGCCGGCGCCATCAACGCGGGCCCCGCGGCGGATTCGATCGGCAGGGCAACGATCACGGAAGCCGCCAGCGATGGAATCGAGATCACCCTCGATCCCGCCGACCCAGTGCGCTTTCGTGACCTCTTCGTGCCGTCGACATCGCTCCGTCCGGCCGCTGCACGGGACAGTCTGGCCCGGGCCGATGTTGTCGCTGATCGCGCGGTGACCAGCCGCATTGCTGGCCGCATTCTTAAGCCCGACGGTCAGCCGCTCGCGGGCGCTCGCGTGAGGGCGCGCACCAGCCAGTTCGATGCCCGCGAGGCAGTGACAAACGCCGACGGCTACTACCTGCTCGACGCGCTGCGTTCGGGGACGCAGACGATCGAAGTCATCGCAATCGGGTACATGCCCTCGCGCAATGCCGTCGACCTGCGTCCGACGGGTGCGATGACCTTCGATCTTCGTCTGCAGCGCACGGTCGAGGTGCTCGCACCTGTGTCGGTGTACACCGCGCCGGTGCGGGCCAGCAGCGAATTCGCGATACGGCGGCGGCAGGGCTCCGGCGTCTTCCTCAGCGGTGAAACGCTGGCGCGGCGGACCTCGACCTATCTGGCCAACGCACTGGCCGGGACCGCTGGATTCCGAATCATCGGGACGAACAATATCGGCCAGCCGGTGCTCGGCGGGCGATCGAACTGCACGCCCGTGACCTTCCTCGACGGCTTTCGGGTGCCGGAGGGGATCAACGGCGTCGAGCGCTGGGTCCGGCCAACGGAGATCGGAGCGGTGGAGGTCTACGCCGATGGCGTCAATGCACCGCCGCAGTACAACAGCAGTGTGCCCGGGCCGGCGGAGCCGTGGTTTGGTGGCGCCGGCGGGGTGAACCTTGCGCCGCTGCCGGGCAGCGGCGGTTCGGCCGGGTGCGGGGTGCTCCTCTTCTGGACGAAGTCGGCGATCTGGTAGGGATCGGTGACCGCCGGGCGTCGTGAGAACTCGGCAGCGCCCGGCGGCGCGGTCCCTTACCGCGACCGGACCGGCGACTGCCGAGGGCGGGGAAGCCACCCGCTGCGGTTGACCCCCACCCACTGACCGCCTAAGTTCGTCAGTCTGTTCCGTGCCGCCCCCGCCCCGGGGAGCGATCCACGTAGATGTCGGGGTCCGAACACTCAGAGGCAATGCCTACAATCAATCAGCTCGTCCGCCGGTCCCGCAGGGACGTGGTGGAGAACAGCAAGTCGCCGGCACTCAAGTCGAACCCGTTCAAGCGTGGTGTCTGCACCCGCGTGTACACGACGACGCCGAAGAAGCCGAACTCCGCGCTCCGCAAGGTCGCCAAGGTTCGCTTGACCAACCAGATCGAAGTCATCGCCTACATCCCGGGCGAAGGCCACAACCTGCAGGAGCACAGCATCGTGCTCGTGCGCGGCGGCCGCGTGAAGGACCTGCCGGGTGTGCGCTATCATATCGTGCGCGGTTCGCTCGACGCCTCGGGCGTGAACGGCCGTAACCAGAGCCGTTCCAAGTACGGCACCAAGAAGCCGAAGGCCGGTGCAGCTGCCGCCGCCG
Source organism: Gemmatimonadaceae bacterium (assembly GCA_031423355.1). Classification (GTDB taxonomy): domain Bacteria; phylum Gemmatimonadota; class Gemmatimonadetes; order Gemmatimonadales; family Gemmatimonadaceae; genus JACMLX01. Next base: position 12,567 of record JANPFJ010000558.1, read on the forward strand.
CGGCCAAGGGAGGCAAGAAGAAGTGAGCCGCCGCA
>JANPFJ010000559.1:0-5394 GCA_031423355.1 Gemmatimonadaceae bacterium
GAGGCCCGGCTGCTCCAACTCCTGGGCGCGTCGGATCAGGTCATCGATGCGGTTGGCGCCGTCGAGGAGCGAGTATTCGGAGTGGCAATGCAGGTGCACGAAAGACATAGGGTCGATAATCTAACTGTGCACGACAGTCGCAGCGGCCGAACGGCCAGACTCCAGCCTGAGCGTAACTTCTTGATGCCAAACACTTTGAACGTTTCGCTCCGCCGAATGGCCCACTGCGGCGGCGTGGTGCTTGCCGCTGGACTGGTCGCCTGCGGTGATACCAAGCCCGTCGAGCCGATTCCGCCAGTGCTCACCGCGACGAATGTGACGCTCGACGTCTTCGGTGCGCAGACGGTCGTGGGCAACGGTGGTGTCACCTTCGTCAATGCCGGCAAGTACGCCGTGATCCCGCAGTTTGCCGCCACCAACGACTTCGCCACGGGTACGGGGCGGGCGACCGTGGCCGACTTTCCGTTCACGATCGGTGGCCGCTCGAGTGCGACCGCCCGGATCGATCGGGTGGCGAAGGACGCCCCGAGCCTGAGCGTTGCCGAGGCGTTCCACATGCGGATGCGCACCATCGAAGAGGAGGAGGCACCGCGCGCCATTGCGTACATGCAGCAGCTTCGGGTACGGCCGCCGGTGAGTCTCAAGGCCCAGTCAGCACAGGCGGCGGCCAATCGGGACTTCAAGGTGCTGTCGTCGCTGACGGCCAACACGTACTCGACCGTGACCGCGCGGCTGGTCTACACCGGCACCAACATTCTCCTCTACGTCGACAATCAGCCGACCGTGACGACAACGTTCACGGACGCGGAGTACGAGTCGTTCGGCCGGCAGTTCGATCAGGATCTGTATCCGATCGACATCAGCGCGTTCGGGTCGGTGTCCGATATAGACGCCAACGGCAAGACATTCGTGCTCTTCACGCCACTGGTGAACCGACTGTCCCTGGGTGCGGGGAGTTGTGGTTCGTACGTCGCTGGATTCTTCAATGGCGCGGACCTCTCGGGCAACACCAACGCGAACCGTGCCGAGATCTTCTACTCGTCAGTGCCTGGTGAGCCAGCGGGTGGCGCAACCTGCACCAGCCTCAGTCTGGATAACGTGCGTCGCAGTGCGCCGGCGACGTTCATTCACGAACTGCAGCACATGATCTCGTACAACCAGCATGTGCTGTCTCGGGGCACGGCCACGGAAGCGGTCTGGTTGAACGAGGGACTGAGCCATCTCGCCGAGGAGCTCGGCGGCAAGCTGTACGAGACGCGGTACCCCTGCCCAAACCTCCCACCGTGCCCTCCGTCTGTGGGCCGCGCGAGCACCGCGCAGATCTTCCCTGACTCGTCGCAGGGCTTCCTGCCGCCGAATTTCGCGAACGCGTACGACTTCTTCTCGTCGCGTCTCGAGTACTCACTGACGTCACCAACCGGGTTCGGCACCATTGAGGAGCGAGGCGTCTCGTGGTTGTTCCTCCGTTGGCTGGTGGACCAGAAAGGCAGTGCCAAGTCCGGGGAACTGGTGCAGACCCGCAACGTCGGTACCGCCAACATCGAGGCGGTGGCCGGAGAGCTGTTTCCGCGCCTCTACGCCGACTTCCTGACGGCGACGTTGCTCGATGATTTTCCCGGCGCCACCGCTGGTCAGATTCCGTCGCGCTTTCAGTATACGAGCCGGAACCTGCGCGCGATCTATGCCCGGTTGAACACGATCGCTGCGACACAGTATCCGAGGCCCTATCCGCTCGACATCAGTGATCTCCTGTCGACGGAACGGCTGACACCTGCCTCGCCGATCCTCTCGAGGCTGATGAAGCCCGGTTCGCTCGATCTGTTCAGCTTCACATCGACCACCGGCAACACCGGCCTCACGTTCAAACCTGCGGTGGGCAGTTTCCAGGCAAACCTCAATGCCCAGGTGACCGTGGTCAGGTTGCCGAACTGAGTGCTGTGCAGCGAGTGCGATGGTCTCCGTTCGAGTGCTGACTTCTGCCGCCGCGTCATGGTGAGTTCATGACGCGGCGGCGTGTCTTTGTGTGGGCCCGTCGCGTGGCACTCAGTCTGCTCGTGCTCACCGTGGCGTTTCTTGGACTGGTGCCAATCGGCCGGTACCTCGCGCGCGCAGGCTACGAGGAAGGCAAGATCCTGGCGCGTCGACAGCCGATAGCGACGATCATCGCCGATCCGGCGACCGATCCAGTGCTGCGCGCCAAGCTCCAACTGGTACTCGACGCACGACAGTTCGCGCTCGATTCGCTCGGGCTGCGTGCGAGCAAGGAATTCACGACCTTCTCGCGGCTTGATCGGGACACGTTGGTGCTGGTGTTGAGCGCCGCGTATCGCGACTCGCTGGCGTTCCGTACCTGGTGGTTTCCGGTGGTCGGGAGAGTGCCGTACAAGGGGTTCTTCGACTTCGAGCAGGGTAAGCGGGAAGCGAAAGCCGTTGATTCCGCAGGTTTCGATGCGGTGCTGCGCCCGGCATCCGCATTCAGCACGCTGGGGTGGTTCAACGACCCATTGCTGCCGACGACGCTGGCGCTCGACACACTGGAGCTGGCGAACACGGTGATCCACGAGCTGGTGCACACCACGTACTACGCGCCGGGGCAGGCGGTCTTCAACGAGAGTCTGGCGAACTTCGTGGGATCGCGCGGATCCGAGCGCTTCTTCATGGCGCGTGGGCAGACACGGGCAGCGGCGGCGGTCGCGCGTCGCTGGGAGGATGAGATGGTTTTCGGGGAGTTCTGGTCGGGGCTGTACACGTCACTCGACTCGGCGTTCAAGGCGCATCCCGGCGACAAACCGGCGCGATTGATTGCGCGCGACACGGTCTTCACGCGCGCGCGCCTGCACCTGCGCACTACGCTGGCGCCGCGGCTGCGGACGATGGACTCGACGTCGATCGCCCGTGTGCGCCTGAATACGGCATCAGTCATGGCGCGGCGGATCTACCTGACCGACCTCTCACTGTTCGAGCGTGAGCATCAGCGCTCCGGCGGCGTGATTCGCGCCACGATTGCCGAGCTGCTGGCGCTGGCTCGTTCCGAGCCGAAGGCGCCGTACACTGCCGTCCGGCGGTCGCTTGGTGATCCGATTCCGGATTCGACCCGTTCAAGTGTTCGTTGAGGGAAACTGCGTTAGCGCTGTTCACGTCCTTCGCGCGTCGACGCAAGTCACCCCGCGCCGAACCGCGATCGCAGCACGGCGCGCACATCGAGCGGCGACGTCGGGAGCGGTGGAGCGGCAGCTTGCTCAGGCGCCGGCGGCGGCGCGATCTGCACATGCTGCATCGTGGCCAGCACGTGGTCATCGAGAAAGCGCGACTTCTGGTCGAGTGCAAAGTCTGCACTCCAGCGCGACGCGTATGCGTAGAGCGGATAACTCACGTGCAGGTGACGCTTGGCGCGGGTGAGCGCGACGTAGAAGAGCCGGCGCTCCTCCTCCACCTGCTGCGCATCCTTGATCGCCCGCGACGACGGAATCCAGCCGTCGGCGGCCCACAACACGAAGACGGCCTCCCACTCCTTGCCCTTGGCCGAGTGGATCGTGCTGATGACGAGTGCGTCATCGTCTTCCGTGTCGCGGCCCTGCGTCAGATCCGAGGTCGCCGATGGCGGCTCGAGGGCCAGTGCGCTGAGGAAGGCGCCCCGATTCGGGTAGCCACTGGCGATGTGCTCGAGCTGCACCAGGTCGTGCAATCGCACCTCTGCGTCATCGAAGCGGTGGCGGAGGATATCATCGTACACACCGCGGACGCTCGCGATGTCAGTGGCCGGGTCCGCGCCACTCGCGCTGCTGAGCCGTTGCATCAGCGCCATCAGGGATGCGTGCGTTGCCTGCGCGCGTGGTGGAGGAGTCCACGCCATCAGCCCCTCGACGCGCCATGCGGCCGCTTCGAGCGACGCGATCGCCTTGCGTGCCGAGATCTCACCGATCCCGGGCAGAAGCTGCAACAGCCGGAACCAGCTCACTTCATCGCGGGGATTCTCGGCGACACGAAGAAACGCCAGCATGTCCTTCACGTGCGCGGCTTCGAGGAACTTGATCCCACCCCATTTTTCGAAAGGAATGCGGCGCGCGGCGAGTTCGATCTCGAGATCGGCGCTCATGTAGCCTGCGCGCACGAGGATTGCGATCTGATCGAGGCGCAGCCCCTCCGTCTCCACCAATTCGAGGAGGCGATCACAGGTGAAGGTCGTTTGCGCCTGCTCGTCGCGCGTGGGTACCAGCCACGGAAGTTCGCCGGGTCGATCATCGATGCTGCGGAGCTGCTTGCGATAGCCCTCGGTGGCCTGCGCGAGTACCGCGTTGGCCGTGTTCAGAATCGGCTGCGTGCTACGGTAGTTGCGGTCGAGCGTGACGATGGTCGTGCCGGAGAACTGCGACGGAAAGTCGAGAATGTTGCGCACGGTCGCACCGCGAAACGCATAGATGCTCTGTGCATCATCACCAACCACGGTGACGTTCCGGTGCGCTGTGCACAGGCCGCGAAGAATGCGCGACTGCAGCACATTCGTATCCTGGTACTCGTCGACCAGCACATGGTCGTACTTCGCCCGGATCCGACCGGCCAGCGGTTCCGCCTCGAGCATCGCGGCCCAGAAGAGCAGCAGGTCGTCGTAGTCGACGAGATTCCGGGCGGATTTCCGCTCGACGTACTCCGTGAAGACCCGCCCGATGTCGGCCAGATCGTCGACGTACTGCGGGAACCCGTCGCGGAGCAGGTCGTCGACGGTGCGATCGGTGTTGATGTGGCGACTGTAGAGCGTGTGCAGCGTTTCCTTCTTCGGGAACCGGCGCTCTCGCGCGCCAAGGCCGAGGGCGGCGCGAGAGAGCTGCATCAAATCCTCGGCATCGCCCTGGTCGAGAATCGTGAAGCCGTCGGCGATCCCGGCGTGCTGGCCGAACTGGCGCAGCGTCGTGTGCGCGGTGGCGTGAAACGTTCCACCCGAGACGCGTCGTCCTGAGTGTCCAGTGAGGCGTTCGACGCGTGCCAGCATCTCGTCGGCCGCGCGCCGGGTGAAGGTGAGCAGGAGAATGCGCTCCGCGGCCACCCCGCGTTCGATCAGCGCCGCAACGCGGTGTACCAGCGTCCGCGTCTTGCCCGTACCGGCGCCGGCGACGAGCAGCAGCGGACCGTCACCGTGCGCCACGGCGGCGCGCTGCTCGGCATTCAGCCCGGCATGCATGGACGGCAGTGGCGCCGCCCCGGGATCCGCACTCACCCTTTCGACTGGTTGCGAATGCTGTTGATCATCCACTGTGTGAACTTGCTGCTGCTGTGCCGCTGCTCCTTCCAGGGATCACCATACATGTGATACCCGTTCTGCTCCCAGAAGCCAGGCGCATCGGCATTGAGGAACTCGAAGCTGCGGACCCACTTCGCACTCTTCCAGAGATAGAGATG
>JANPFJ010000560.1:0-2922 GCA_031423355.1 Gemmatimonadaceae bacterium
TTTTCAACGGAGGACAACTAAATGATGATATCTCAAAGTGGCAACGCTCATTCCTCTGTATGTGCGGATTTCGGCTGAAGTCGATCACCCATTTCGGGTGAAGCCGATCACCTGTTTCGCTCGAAGCCGATCACCCATTTCGGACCAAGCCGATCACCTGTTTCGGTCGAAGCCGATCAGGGCGTGACGTCGGGTGCGGGCGCTCACCGCCAGCACTACTCCTCCGGGACCTTCCAGCCGGAGCGAGGCAGTGCCAGCAGAGCGACTTCCCATGCGACAGGTGTTCGAGGCCTTCCGCCTCGCGTACGACCAGGGCCGGAGCCAGCGTGAGATCGCCCGCGCCCTCGGGCTTTCCCAGAGCACCGTGAATGACTACCTCCGCCGGTTCCGCGGGACGGGGTTACCGTGGCCCGTCCCCCCGGAGGTGGACGAGGCGGCGGTCGAGGCGCGCTTGTTCGCGACCGACGTGCCCGCGGCCCGCGGCCGCGCGGCGCCTGAGTGGGCGACGATCCACGCCGAGCTGAAGCGGAAGGGCGTGACCCTGCAGTTGCTGTGGATTGAATACAAGCAGCAGACGCCGGACGGCTATCAGTACACGCAATTCTGTCAGCACTATCGCACCTGGGCCGACACGCTCGAGCCGGTGCTGCGCCAAGTGCACGTCGCCGGCGAGAAGACCTTCGTCGACTACGCCGGGCTGACCATGTCGGTGCACGACGTCGCGACCGACACGGTGCGCGAGGCCCAGATCTTCGTCGGCGCACTCGGCGCCAGTCATCTCATCTTCGCCGAGCCGACGTGGACGCAGACGCTCCCCGATTGGATCGGCTCGCACGTGCGCATGCTGGACTACTTCGGTGGCGTCACGGCGCTGATCGTGCCCGACAATCTGAAGTCGGGGGTCACGTCGCCGTGTTACTACGAGCCCATCGTGCACGCGACGTATCAGGATTTCGCGACGCACTACGGCACCGCGATCCTCCCCGCGCGCGTCCGCCATCCGCGCGACAAGGCGAAGGTCGAGACCGCGGTGCAGATCGTCGAGCGCGAGATCCTGGCGCCGCTCCGGCATGATGTGTTTCACTCGCTCGCGGAACTGACACACGCCATCGCGTATGCGCTCGAGCGCGTCAACACGCGGCCCTTTCAGAAACTCGCCGGCAGTCGCCGCAGTGTCTTCGAGGCGACCGAGCGCGCGACGCTCCGCCCGCTGCCGCCAACGCGCTATGAGCTCTGTGAGTGGCGCACGGCGAAGGTCAACATCGACTATCACATCTCCGTCGAGGGCCACTACTACAGCGTCCCGTATCGCCTCACGGGCGCGACGGTCACCGTGCGATTGACCGCGTCCATGGTGGAGATCCTGCATCGCGACACGCGCGTCGCGGTGCACGCGCGCAGTACGCTGAAGGGTCGCTTCACCACTGATCCCGGGCATCGCTCCAAAGCGCATGACCGCCACGTCGAGTGGACGCCGTCACGCCTGATCGCATGGGGCATGAGCATCGGCTCCGCGACGGGGCAGCTCGTCGAAGGCCTGCTCGCGCGGTACCCGCATCCCGAGCAAAGCTATCGCAGCTGTCTCGGCCTCTTCGCGCTCAAGCGGCGCTACGACGCCGCGCGCCTGGAGGCGGCGTGTCGGCGCGCGTGCGACGCCGGCACGATCAGCTATCGCTCGGTGAAATCCATCCTCGCGATGAAGCTCGAGTCCCAACGGCTCGACGTCGTCGCGCCGACGACGCACCTCCCTGCCACGCATGCGTATCTCCGCGGCGCGGCCTACTACGACACGCCCGCCGTGTCGTGCTCTCTCACCCCGGATGCGGTATGCTGATCGAACAAACCCTCACGACCCTGCATGCGCTCAAGCTGCTCGGCATGGCCACGGCGCTCGACGAGCAACGTGGCCAGCCCGATCTCGCGGCGCTGTCCTTTGACGAACGTCTCGCGCTGCTGCTCGAGCGCGAACAATCCGTGCGGCACGACCGTCGCCTGACGCGCCTGTTGCAACTCGCGCGACTGCGGTACAGCAGCGCGTGCATCGAAGATGTGAACTTCCGCACGAAGCGCGGCCTCGAGAAATCGCGCCTGCTGCAGCTCGCCGGCGGCGATTGGATCCGACAGCACCAGACGCTCCTCCTCGTCGGCCCGACCGGCACCGGCAAGTCGTGGCTCGCGTGCGCGCTGGGGCACATGGCGTGTCGGCAGGGGCACACGGTGCGCTACGTCCGCCTCCCGCGCCTGCTCAGCGAAGACCTCGTGCATGCCCGCGCCGATGGCTCCTACGGGAAGCTGATGCTGATGCTGGCCAAGACCGATCTCCTCATCTTGGACGACTGGGGCCTGGCCCCCCTCGGCGACCGGGAACGCCGCGATCTGCTCGAACTGATCGAGGATCGCGTCGGCCGCCGCGCCACGCTGATCACCAGCCAGCTGCCCGTCGAACACTGGCACACGAGCATCGGGGACCCCACGTTTGGCGATGCCATCCTCGACCGGCTAGTCCACCATGCCCACCGGATCACCCTCTCTGGCGGCTCCCTCCGCCGCCTCGCCGCATCCGATTCCGCCGATTCCACCGCTGACTAACCCCGCGTCCGTGTCCCCACGTCACCCCTGATCGACATCGACCGAACCAGGTGATCGACTTGGAGCGAAACGACTGATCGACTTGGACCGAAACACGTGATCGGAATCAGCGAAATACGCATCGTCTGCTGATATCGCTCACGCGTCTGGGCTGACGCGTCGGAGTTGACCCAAGTCTCCGGGTCGATCAGCAGCGGCCACCACAGGCGGCGTGCGACCGCGCGTCCCCTGGGCCGACGGCGGCTGCGGTCGTCATCCTCGTCAAACCGCTGTTCATCGAGGGCGTCGACGTCGCGAGCGACGTCGGAAAGAGCCACGCTGACACGCACTCCG
>JANPFJ010000561.1:0-3435 GCA_031423355.1 Gemmatimonadaceae bacterium
CCATCATCGTACCGTCGCAGTATTTGGTGGAAGTATTTCGGACTTTTGGACTTCCCGCACGGGCAATACCAAATTTTGTCCCGATCGAGCGGATTCCCTATCGGCGTCGGGAGCAGCTTTCGCCTCGCTTCCTGTCAAATCGCAACCTCGAAGAGCTTTATAATGTAGCCTGCACGGTACGTGCCTTTCATGAACTTCATGCGCGATGGCCAGAGGCGACTCTCACGATCGCGGGAGATGGGGCTGAGCGTGCTCGCTTGGAGGCACTGGTGTCGTCACTTGGCATTTCCGGTGCTGTGCGCTTTGTCGGCCGAGTATCAAACGAAATGATGGATGATCTATACGCGAACGCTGACGTGTATCTCAACAGTCCGAACATCGACAATATGCCCGGCTCGATCATCGAAGCGTTCGCAGCCGGCATTCCTGTGGTGAGCTCTGACGCAGGAGGCATTCCGTTCATCGTTCGCGACGGTGAAAACGGCCTTCTCGTGCCGCTGAATGACCACGAGGCACTCGCAAAGGCGGCGATGCGTTTGTTCGACGAGCCGGGGTTTGCGCGATCACTTGCGGACGTGGGTCGCCGCGACTGTGAAACTCTCTATACATGGTCTTCGGTTCGTGCAGAGTGGGAGTCTGAGTATGTTGCCATCCACGCCCCCCGCCCGAGTTGACGGCCTTGCCGAGGCTGGGCGTAGTGCTATGCTGAACCAAGCATCCAGATAGGTCCTTTTCCTTGTCCGAGATTACCCTCCGTGAACGACATCGCTGACTATTGTGTTGTCGGCTCGGGCCCCGCTGCCGTTGCCTGCGCACACGCGCTGCTTTCATCGGGTGCGCGCGTGCGCATGCTTGACGCCGGAATACGACTCGAGCCCGAGCGACGGCCGCTGCTCGATCGACTTGCGCAGACGCCGATCGAGCAATGGGCGAGGGCCGATCTCGACGAGTTTCGGGCTGACGTGAATCCGGACGTAGGCGGTGTGCCCCTCAAGCTGGTATACGGCTCGGACTTCGCCTACCGCCTTGCCGGCGAAACACTGGGGGTGTCCTACCAGAACGCCGGCTTACGGCCGTCATTCGCGGCCGGAGGTCTGACGAACGTCTGGGGCGCCGCGATGATGCCCTATGCCGACAGCGACATGCAGGCGTGGCCTTTTTCTCGCAACGCGCTTTCGGCGCACTACACGGCCGTGCTCGACCTGATCGGACTTGCTGGCGGGGAAGACGATCTTGCCGAGCTCTTTCCGCTGTTCACTCAGAATCTCACCCACCTCGAGCTCAGTGGCCAGAGTCGACAGCTGCTCGGGTCGATGACACAACATCGGGCGACCCTTCAGCGAGCAGGCATCAGCTTTGGCCGCTCGCGGCTAGCGGTGCGCGGCAAGGGGAAGCCGTCGAACGATGGCTGTCAATACTGCAGGCTGTGCCTCTCTGGTTGCCCTTGGGACCTGATCTATACTGCAGCACATACCGTCGCGCAGCTTCAGAAGAATGCAAGGTTCACTTACGAGCCGAACGTGGTTGTCACGAGCGTTCACGAGGTGAACGAGGGAGTCGAGATCAGGGGCCGCCGGTTAGGTAGCGGCGAGCCGCTCAGCTGGCAAACCGATCGAGTTTTTCTTGCCGCCGGGGTGATTCCGACCACACAGATTATGCTCCGCTCCCTGGATGCCTATGATACGACGGTGTATCTAAAGGACAGTCAGTATTTTCTCGTGCCGATGCTCGCGCGAAGGACTCGAGGAGCTGGAACGGAGCGTGCTTTCGGACTTGCGCAGCTGTTTCTCGAGCTCTTCGATCCAACCGGCGGCGAGCGCTCAGCACATGTGCAGATATACTCGAACAGCGACATCATTAGCGCCGCCGTCGCGAAAGCGTTTGGTCCCTTTCGCACCCCACTCGGCGCGCTTGTCCGCAGTCTGCAGGAGCGTGCGATTGTGGCGCAAGGCTTCTTGCATTCTGACTATAGCTCCCGAATCGGCGTGCGGCTTCGGCGCAGCCAGTCAGGCGCCCCGGAAGAGCTGCAATTGACCGGTGAGACCAACGGCGGCGCAGCCAACGCCGTACGAGCTGTCGTACGGAAGCTGATCCGGCACTCGCGAGAAATCGGTGCTGTGCCGCTTCGACCGATGCTGACAATTGCAGAGCCAGGTCGCAGTTTCCACAGCGGAGGCAGTTTCCCTATGCGAGAGAAACCTGTCGGTTTGGAGACCGATCTTTTGGGAAGGGTACCTGGCTGGCGCCGCATTCATGCTGCGGACGCCACGGTCTTTCCAAGCATTCCGGCAACCACGATCACGCTCTCAGCGATGGCCAACGCACACCGGATAGGACAGGCTGCGTCTCTGCTCGATCGAAACGCATGACGCGCCTTGCCGATGGTGCGAAGACGTGTGCAGTCACTGGAAGCAGTGGCTATGTCGGTCGTTGTGTGGCCTCCAACCTGCGGGCCGCAGGGTGGAACCTGACGCCGTGGTCGCGGCGAGCAGACGGGAATGGAGTCAGGTTTCAACTTGGAGCGGAAGTGTCACCCGACAGCTTCGCAGGGATGCGAGCGCTGGTGCACTGCGCATATGACTTCACAGCAACGAATTGGGACGACATCAGTTCAATCAACGTGCAAGGATCGGCAAACCTGTTGCGGGCCGCGCATGCTGCCGGTGTGGAGCGTATTGTGGTGATTTCGTCCGCGAGCGCCTTCCCGGGCTGTCGTTCGCTTTATGGACGAGCGAAACTGGAAATTGAACAGATCGCGCGCAGCATTGGGGCGGTAACCGTTCGCCCCGGATTGGTCTGGGGGAAGGAGCTCGGCGGCGTCTTTGGCGGCCTGGCGAAACAGGCGTCAACCTCGCGTATAATCCCGATGGTGGGTGGTGGAACGCAGTGCCAATACATGCTGCACGAACGCGACCTTTCCGACTTTGTGCTCAGGGCGCTGGATGACGAAGTCAAGGTTACAGATCCGGTTCTGCTCGCACACGACACCGGCTGGACACTTCGGCAGCTCATCGAGTCGCTGGCGGCCACACGAGGCCGTCGTCCCGTGTTCGTGAACTTGCCGTGGCGAGCCGCTTGGATCGGGTTGAAATCACTGGAGCTGCTCGGCGTGTCGACGCCCTTTCGCAGCGATAGCCTAGTGAGCTTAGTGTACCAGAACCAGCACCCAGACTGGACACTTGCGCGACACCTTCGCGCCGAGTGTCGCCCCTTCGACGCACGATCGACTTTGGCCTGATGCGGAGATGGTGAACACCGCGCTGTTGCATCTGTGACTACGGCTCGCTACGAGAACTTCCGTCGCGAGGCGCGGCCGGCGAGCGCTAGTTCTCGCGGGCCGGACCTCGCCCTAACGTGTTCAGCGACAGGAAATGCCCAACGCCCTTGTTCGACTATTGCAGCGAGGGAGCGGCGTACCCGACGGCGGCGCGCCTG
>JANPFJ010000562.1:0-1255 GCA_031423355.1 Gemmatimonadaceae bacterium
CCAGGTACCCACGGCGGTGGTAACGACAAGCACGGCGGCGCCCGCCAGCAGCGTTGCCCTAGTACGCTTTTGGGCACCGCGCGCCTGCGACGTCATCGCGCCGCTGCTCTGCGTCCCGCTCACGGTTGCCAGCGCCGCCGCAAACTCGGCCGCACTCGCTTGTCGATCGGCCGGCAGTTTCGCCAGTGCCGTGAGCACCGCCTGCTCCACATTGGGCGGAATGGTGCTGCGCACACGCGACGGCGGTTCCGCCTCGCTCGACAACACGCGCGCCACAATCGCTTGCACACTCGCGCCCGTAAATGGCGGTGCGCCGGTGAGCATTTCGTACACCACCGTGCTGAGCGCGTAGATGTCACTGCGCGCGTCGATGGTGCGTTCGCCCATCGCTTGCTCGGGACTCATGTACTGCGGCGTGCCGAGTGACAGTCCTGTTTGCGTCATGCGCGCGCCGCCGGCGCTTTGCACGGCCAACGCAATACCAAAGTCCGCGACAAGCGCACTGCCATCATGCAGCAGAATGTTCTCCGGTTTGATGTCGCGGTGAATCACACTCTGCCGGTGCGCATAGTCGAGCGCGCTCGCCACTTCACGGGCGATGCGCACCGCGTCGGCGATGGGGAGCTGGCGTTCGCGTTCAAGTCGCGCGCGCAGCGTCTCTCCCGTCACGAGCGGCATCACGTAGTACAGCAGGCCGTCGGCCTCACCGCTGTCGAGTAGCGGAAGAATGTGCGGATGCTGCAGCCGCGCCGTGGTGCGGATCTCGCTGAGGAACCGCTCACCGCCGAGCGCCGCGCCAAGATCCGGATGCAGCACCTTGATGGCGACGTCACGATCGTGTTTGAGATCGTGCGCGAGGTACACGGTGGCCATGCCGCCGGCGCCGAGTTCGCGGTCGAGGCGGTAGCGGTCGGATAGCGCGGCGGTGAGGCGGGCGAGCGTGTCGCTCACGGGCTGACACGTACGGGCAGGATGATCAGAGCGGCAGTCATGAGGGGCAATATGGCACAGTCATGCACAACCTGCGTCGGTTGGCAAGGTCAAGGAACTTCAAGGGGTCGGAGTCGTTGAAGCGCGTGGCCTCCCGAGGGCTTCACGGGTCGGAGTCGTTGAAGCGCGTGGCCTCGCGAGGGCGAAGCCGCGGCAGCGGAGTCCGTCACACGGCGGCGTGCGCGTCGGTCGTACCTGCGTTGCAATGACCCAGCCGCCAACAATTCGATACCGCCGTTGACGGGCTTGCGAGACATGTTGCGAC
>JANPFJ010000563.1:0-5250 GCA_031423355.1 Gemmatimonadaceae bacterium
AAGACCGTCACACTGACCGTTACCGACAACGGTGGCCTGACGAATACCATCAGCCAGACCTTCTCGGTGACGGCGGCCCCTCCCGTCGATAACCCGCCAGTCGCAAACTTTACGTGGAGCTGTCCTTCACTGACCTGCAGCCTCGACGCGTCAAGCTCCACAGACGACGGTACTATCGTGAGCTACGCGTGGGATCTTGGCCGGTTCCCGAACCCCACAGGAAGCGGCATGCTAGTGTCGGCGACGTACCCCCACACGGGGCCGCGGACGGTGACCCTGACCGTGACCGACAACGCCGGCAAGACCAGCAGCATCACGAAGGTGATCACCGTGGGTGGACCGCCAGTGGACAACCCTCCCGTGGCAGCGTTCAGCTGGAATTGCACCAACCTGAGTTGCACGCTGAATGGCAACGGCTCAACGGACGATGGACAGATTCAGCTGTTCAGTTGGTCCATGCCGAGCGGCACGCCCGCAACCGCGACCGGGGCAACCACGGTTGTTGCCTACGCAACGGCAGGAACGAAGAGCGTGACCCTTACGGTGACTGACAACGCCGGCCAGACCAACACGATCACTCAGAGCTTCGCCGTCACGGCGGCCCCACCGGTCGACAATCCGCCAGTCGCCAACTTCACGTGGAGCTGCCCCGGATTGACGTGCACCCTCGATGCATCCAGCTCAACGGACGACGGCACGATCGTGAGCTACGCATGGGACCTCGGCCGGTTCCCGAACCCCACCGGGAGCGGAGTGGGACTGTCGGTGACTTACCCGCACAATGGACAACGCGTGGTGACGCTTACCGTTACCGATAACACGGGCAAGACCAGCAGTAGCACCAAGACCCTCACGGTACCCTAAGCCCGCATGCCGCGAGCCGTCGCCTTCCCGCCATCTCAATACCGCAACGTGGCCGGATGAAACGTTCTCCAGCTGTGCCAGAACTCCTGCGACGCCTGGATCGGCGTGAGCGATCCGCGCGCCCCGCGGCCACTCAGCCCGAACGTCACGTTCGGCGCAACCAGTGAATCGCCTCGCATTGCAAAACGCGTGGTGGCATCCGGTCGCATGTAGGTGAAGAAGCTGGCGTTGTCCGAGGCGATCACAATCACCACGGGCGTGCCTCCAACGATATCGTTGATCGCGCGCTCGCGCTTGAGTTGCTGCCAGTCGTAGGCTTTACTTTGCCCGCCCAGCTCCAGACCCACGACCCACGCTTTGTCATTCCACGACACCGTGTCCGTGCCGGTCAGGGTCTTCCGACTTGCCCCCGTCTCGTAGTCGAAATTCTGCGAGTATTTGTCACGGAGTGCTGAATCCGCCTGCATGATCCGCGAGTCGGGATACTCTTCCAGCCAGCGGGCAAGCGTCACCTGTTGGCTGGGGATCTCCTGCAGCGTGGTGCCTTTGCGGGCCCCCGTGATCGCTTCGCCGTTCGCCTGTCGCCACCAACTGCCGGTGCTGCCGTCTTCCAACATCGCGTTGAAGTGATCCATGCCCACGAGGCGGAAGTCTTCGGCAACGCCATCGATCACTGGGGAGAACACGCGTCCGGTACGACACACGGTGCAGAACGTGACCAGAATCGGTTCTCCGCCAATGCTGTCGCGCACCTGATGGTGATAGCCAATGAACTGCACGGGATAGGCGCGGGCTTCGCCATGTCGCACGACCCCAACGACGAGGCGGTTCTTCTCCACACGGTTGACCGCGGTGGACACCATGGTCACGCGCTGCGGCATCAGAAACATCGTGTCGGCCGCCATCTGGAAGTTCGTCATGTAGGCGACGAGCGCCGTCAGGCCCACGCCCAACGGGACCAGCCATCGTTGCCGGCCTTGTGCGCGCCACATGGGGAGCAGGCCCGTCAGCATCAGTGCGCCACAGACGACCCGCACCGGCCAGCGCCACGAGTAGAGGGCATACGCCAGATCGATGCTGCGCACGCGCTGGCTGTACGGCAGCGGCATGATGAAAAAGACGTTGGCCAGTTCGAACAGCACGAGCCCCAGTACGCCGATGACGAACCACTTCTTCACGTCTGAACACTCCCGACGATCGCTGAAAGGTGGAGCCGGTCACCCAGCGAGTCCGCGGACCTCTACAACCCGCGACAGCGACCCGCGACAGCGACCCGCGAGAGGGTTGGTGAGCGCCAGACTGACCGCCTCACGTCCGACGCTTCCAACTTAACATGATGTCGACGGTGTGCGCGCTACGGCACGCAGCTCCCGGGAGGATTGATGAGGAGCGTGACCACACTCTGTCCAAGAAACGAGGGCGTCACCAGTGCGGCTCGTGGCGTCGAGGCCGCAGGCTGCCACGTGAAGATGGTGCCGACGGAAAAGTCCGGGTCGCGCGCTTGTGTACCGATCCGCTCCGTGAGGGTTGCACGCACGAGGTTCCCTCCACTAAGCACCGTCCCGCGAAAGCGCGACAGACAGACGTATACATTGGTTGTCAGGTCCAGTTGGGCGTAACTGAGTCTGACATCAAGGCCGGTCTGCTCCATGCGCCAGACATTGACCGGCTGACCATCGGACCGGAACCCTTCCGTCCACGATCCCGCAACATCCTTGACGCTCAGAGTGCCCGGCAGGAGATCGCTGACGCCGTTCGAATGCGTACCGGAACAGTCCGATCCGGAGTACGTCGATTGCAGGCGTCGCGTTGAGGTGGTCGCGACCGAAACCCCGGTGAAGGCACCAGTGCATGGCGCCGATTGGGTGAGCGTGAAGTTCAGCAACTGCGTGCCCACCAGTGTCGCAGACACCGTACCGCGCAAGCTGTTGAACTGCATCACCTCATACGTGCCGCGTATGGCATTCTGACTCTGAATCAACGTCACGTTCACGGGGACGTTTGTGGGAATACTGACGCCCGTTGCGGTGCGAATCAGACTTGAGAAGCGTCCCGTATACTGTCCGCTCAAATCCAGGGCATTGCTGTTGATGGTTTGCACGGCACACACATCGGTCGCGTTCGCCAGCACCAAACACGGCGTCAGGCTGATGCTGAAGCTGGCATTCCCATTGGCGGTGACCGCCACGGTGAACTGCCCGTTTTGGTTGGTGTTGGCGGGAGAGGGTTTGGCAAACGCGACACCGGTGCCCACGAACGTGACGGACGCTGACACCGGAAGGAGCGCCGGATTGGTCCCGAACTTGAGACCGACCACCATGTCCAGATCGTTGGGGAAGCCGGATTGCACGGGATCGGGAAAGGTCACCGAGCTGATGATGACTTTGGCGCACAGCCCCTGCAGTACGGTGCTGCGACTTAGCGAGCCGGTGGCAACACCCAACTGCTCGGCACTGCTCTGCCAGAAGAGCGCGTTCAGCATGGCGGGAATGCTCTGCAGGCTTTCGCACACTTGGTTGTTTTGTGTGATCGCCGCCTGCAGCTTCGGGATGACCTGCTGCTTCCACTGGGTGCGCCGCGAGACGAGACTTGGATCGTTCGCATTCACCGGCAGTCCTGCGAAGACCTGAAAAACGTCGCTGGACCACATCTCAAATTCAAAGAGTGCGGCGATCAGCGAAGCGTCGGTCGACGCGTTCGCGAGCTGCGGCAATACACCAACGTCAAACCACGAGATCAGGGCCGCCAGCAAGAGCGGACCATTCAACGGCGGCGCACTTTGCGCTATGCGAACGAAGTCGTCGACAAACGGAATTGCCGCTGCGAGTCGCGCGCCCGTCGGCGGCATTGCGCTGACTTCCTGCGTCGTGCCAAAGCCAACGCCAAGCGACGAGAAGTGTTCAACGAGCACGACAACTTCGTTGGCGCTCGCTGTCGCGAACTCCCATCCGGTGCGCTTGTCCGCGCTGGCAATACTGAAGCCCGCAAGTGCGAAGCCAGGACGCGGCGGTGCGGCGATCCCGATGCGCAGTCGCGCGGCGCGCGCGAACGTCAGACCTGACGGTTCCAGGTCCACCGCTGCCACGAGGCCTCCGCTGAGCGGAAGGTTGGCAATAGAAGAGACAGGTGTCATGCGAATCGCCGTTGCTGCCGGCAAGGCGCCGGCGGGAATATCCAATCGGTACGTGACGCCTGACGCCGTCGTGGACATCGTTCCACCGCTTGGCCCAATCGATTGCGTCACCGCGGCGCTCGCGACGAGTGTCGTCTGTGCCGGTCCGCGCACCGTGATGGCGGCACTCGCGATGCGTCCGTGTACCGTTGCAGTCACGGAGGTCGTTCCTGCAGTGATGGCGGTCACGACACCGGTCGAACTTACCGTCGCAACGGCCGGTACACTGGAGGCAAACACCACCGACGGACTCGTCGCGATCGAACTGTCGGCAAAACGCAGCGTGGGTGTCAGCGTGAGTGATTCTCCAACAATCATCGCTCGCGCAGCGACGTTGAGCGCCACCGTGGCGACCCGCTTTCCGACGGAGACAGCGGCCGTGCCGCGAACGCCACCAACGGTGCCCGTGATCGTGGCCGACCCCGCGGCGATGGCGACCACGCGGCCGACACTGGACACCGAGGCAACCGCGGGCGCGCTGGAACCCCAACTGGCAATCGGCGAGCCCGCGGAGCCATCAGAGAGCACCACCGCTGCCGCAACCGTCAACGAATCGCCTTCCAGTATCGACGCCACCGTGGGCGTGACCGTGACGGATGCAACGGACAGCACGGTCATCACCGCCGTGCCCGATTTTCCTTCGCTGGTCGCAACTATGGATGCCGTGCCAGGGCCGACGGCAACGACCCGACCGTCGCCGGCGACCGTTGCCACGCTGTTGGCCGTCGACGTCCAGACCGGTGCACGTTGCGTGTCCGTGCGTCCGTCGCTGAGGGTGATCGTCGCCGCGAGCGTGGTGGAGGCACCGACGACGAGGGAAGCAGTCGACGGTGAAACCGTCACCGCGGAAACGGTAGGGACAACGGGCGCCGCCGACTCGCCCCCACCGCACGCCCCCGCAAGCGCGAACAACACGAAGCACGACTGCACAAAGGCACGATGAGATGATGTAGACATGGCGACGGTCCGTGGGCGGCAGGGTATCAAATCCAGCGTTCGGCTCACGAAGCACGCGCGAACCTGCCACTTTTCTCACTCGGACCGAAGATCGCGTGCGTCACCCTGCGGATTACCCGCCCCAAGAGGACCACGCCTGACACAATCGGTCGTTCGCCTATATCGCATCACGACGCACCATCGACGCGTCGCGGTCGTGCATCCAGGCGGTCAGCTCCTCGGCCGACAACGCGGGTGAGAACAGGAAGCCTTGGCCA
>JANPFJ010000564.1:0-1011 GCA_031423355.1 Gemmatimonadaceae bacterium
GACAACGACACGATCTGCACAAACGGCAAGACGCCCAGCATCATGTTGGTCGCCCCCACGAGAATCAGCGCCAACACGAACAGCGGAAGTGCACCCACCCAATACTTGGCCCACAATACATCGCGCATCGACAGCGGACTGGAGCGCAATAACCACCACGTGCGCCCTTCCAGACTCACACTCGGAAACACAAACCGCGCGGCAATCGACGCCAGCACAAAGCCGGCGAGTGCCAGATTCAAGAACGGAATCACATTGCGCAGCAGCGTCGTCATGCCGCTGCCGTTCAGTGGCAAGTAGCGCACGTTTGCGACGTAGACCACCACCAGCACGGCCAGCATGATCAGCTGCGACCACTGTGTACTATCGCGCGCAAACACCTTCAGTTCTTTCAACACGAGCTCGCGCCGCGTCGGTCCCAGCATCCAGAAACACCGATCAAGCAACGGACGACGCGCTGACGCGCCGGCACGCCGGCTGGCGCCCTCCTGCGCTTGGCTGAAGCCCCGCGACCAGCCGCGCGCGTGCAGCAGCCCACCCACGACGATCAACGCGACGGCCGCACCCCACAGACGCGCCAGCGGCGGCCAGACCGATTCGCGACTGATCCACCCCATCAACGCCTCGCTCAGCCACTCACTTGGCAGCCACGGCGAGGTCGGTGTATCCAGCGAGGCCACGAATTGCATGAAATTCGCGAACCCCTCCGGGCGCACCAACTGCTCCGGCCGTGCGGCCCGAAAGAGAATAATCAGCCCCGCGATGGCCAAGGCTGTAATCACGCTCAGCAGGTCGCGCGTGCGACGCGCCGGAAAGATGTTCACCAGCAGCAACGTCAACGCCGAACCAGCGGCAGCGGGGAACAACAGGAACGGCACGACGGCGCCTACGGACACGAAGGCAAATCCCACGCCCGCGTCGAACGCCGCACCGTAGGCCGCGATGATCGGGATCAAGAGCAGCGCCACCATCCAACTGGAGTGCAACGCCGTCTCGGCAAGTCGAGCGCCG
>JANPFJ010000565.1:0-4897 GCA_031423355.1 Gemmatimonadaceae bacterium
CCAGTGCGAAGATCGACGTCCGCGGTGAAGGCGAGGGGCTTGAACTGCGAGACCGGCGAGTTGTTCGGGAGCTGCGGAGCGGATACGCCGCGCTCGCTGGCGCAACCCGTCGTGATGATCGCGCCAACGGCTACCAGCGCCGTCGTGAGGCGACGAGTTGCACTCGTGCGCCAGGTGGTGAATTCCATGCTTCCTCCAAAAACGGTGGGTACTGCGAACGGGGGGGACTGCGACGTTGTACGAGTCGGTGGGCCGACGTGCGACGCCGCCCTCAGCGGAGGGCGGGTCTCTGCTCCGTTCAGGAGCGCGCCATAGGATCGGATCGGGGGGTAACGCGGCCTTGAATCGTGTGTATCAAGACGGTCCGCGTCACGTCACCGACGTCAGGGCACGGTGAACTGGCCTTCAGTGATGAGAGTCTTCGAGTTGTATGAGTAGAAATTCGTGGACGACGGACCGAGCAACGCGCCGAGGAAGGTCCGTGTGGTGGTGCTGGCATTCGGCGAGCCAACGGGCCTGAGGCGAATCGTCGCAATGGTGATCAACCCCTGCTGAAACGAGCCGCCAATCGTTCCGCTGAGACCGATCCGCCCTGCGGTCACCCCGGTCTGTACGGAGTTGCCGGTGATGTTCGGGCCGAGGTTGATCGACACGAATTGCAGCACGGAGGGGTCCCACTTGAGTGAGTCCACCGTGAACCGTTCGAGCGCTTCCGGCCCAGGTGTCTCCACGAGGTTCACGCGTGTGTCGTAGAGAATCGTGATCGACACGGTGTTGTTCGCTACATCGAATGGCCCGAACAGATTCTTCCACTCGAGCGTGGTGGGCGTCGGTGGTGGCGGCGGCGGTGGCGGCGGTGGCGCCGCTGTCACGGTGATCGACGTCGTCGCAGTGGAAGTGGCGCCGCCGGCAGCCGTCGCCGTGAGCGTGATGGCACACGTGCATGCCGCGGTGTACGTCACCGATGGTGACGCCCCAGTGGCGGTCTGCCCGTTCCCGAGCGCCCAGCTGAAGGAGGTGGCGTTCGTTGATCCGGCGGATGACAGTGTGACGGGTACGCCGACGGTTGCGGTGTATGGTCCGTTCGCTCGCGCCACTGGCGCGGTTGATCCACCAGCCGGACTGATCGTCACCTGCGCTTGCGATGTCGCGGTTGCGCCCCTGTTGTCCGTGACCGTTAACGTGGCGGTGAATGTACCGGCCGCGGCGTACGTCTTCGAAGGGCTCACGCCGGTGCCCGAGGTATTGTCACCGAACGTCCAGGCGTAACTGGCGATGGTACCATCGGCGTCGGTCGAACCGGCACCGGACAACGTCAGCGCAGCCCCCGCCGCGCCAGTGTATGGACCACCCGCACGTGCGGTCGGCGGCTGATTGGCGGCACCGCCGCCGGTGCCGACCGTGAACGTATCTTCGACGACGCGGACCGAATCACTGAAGGACACGGCCGGAGCACCCGCTGCCTGAGAGGACGCCTGCACGCCGAGCGATCCACTCGCAGACGTGGCACCGTTCGCACCGATGGCGGTGAAGTTCAGCTTGTACAGACTGACTACGCCGGTCCTGGCAGCCCCACTCGTGAGCCCGACAATCTCCACCACCCCCGGCGTCGCTCCATTGACCGTCAGCTGATTGATCTGTCCCGCATCGTCCGACTCGTACCGGAGCACCGCCGGGTCGTACGTGATCGTCGCCCGAATGCCCTTGACGTTCTGTCCGGTGCGCGCGGTGAGATCCAGTGAGGATTCGAGCACGACGGCGGAGTTGGCCGGACCGGTCTTCGGCGTCCAGCGATTACGCCAGATGAATGGCGCGTTGCTCGTCGGCGGCGGCGGCGCGGTATCGCGGCATGCCACCGCATAGGTCACCGTATCGATCGAGAGCGTCCGGATGTTCGCGCTTCGCGCTGGCGTACCGGTCAGTGTACAGTTGCTGGCAATGTCCTTCACATTCACGGTGTACGTGCCAGGACGCACATTGGTGAACGTGACAGTCGGTGAGCCGACCGTCACGAGACGCTGGGCGCTGAAGACGCGCTGTGCGACCGGCAGTGTCGTATCCGACGCCTGCCCAAGCACATCGACCGTCACTGAAGGATCCAGCAGGACACCGGTCTGGTTCACCGCGACAGTCAGGTTGCCGCGATTAGGGTCTCGGCAGGTGACGTCGAAGCGCACCTTCGCCAACGTGATGGCGCTGGTGTCCGTGACCACCACCTGCACCGAGGGCGTCTCGATTGTGCAGCGCTCGATCACGCCGGTCAGGGACACCGTATACGTACCGACCTTCAAGGGAGAGAACCGTTGCGTCGCTACCGGGCTGAGTGCCGCGCGAACCGTATCGGGACCCATGATCATGACTTGGTAGCCATCCGGATCGATCGATTCGGCGGAGATGACCTGAGCGGTCGTCACGATCTCTATCCCTGGCGGTGGCGGCGTAATCGCTCCGCCGACGCTGGACGGCAAGGATTGATCACCGAGGGAGGTGACGGCAATCACTCGGTAGCCATAAACTGTTTCCGGGCGCACGTCGCTGTCGATCCAAAGCAATTGCGCCAGGCCGTTGATCTGAACTCTGGCCACCTCGGCGAACGAACCGGAGAAGTTCTCGCGGCGCTGGATGATGTATGCCTGCACGGTACCTCTCGCCGCGGTCGCTGGCCTCCAGCGCAGGCGAACTGCGCCCGGACGGAGGACCGTGACGATCAGTTCCTGCGGTGATTCGGCGGAAGTCAGAGGCGCCAGTCCTTCCGCGCATCCGAGTAGCGTCACAGCGGTCGCGATGGTCGCGATGGTCGCAGCGGAACGGACAACACGGCGAATCGCACACGCCGAGCTAGCGAAGAGCATAACCGACTCCCAGGCTCACGCCGACACCTGGCCGCAGATATCCAACAACCTGCTTTCCTCTCGGTCCGTCCTGCACAAACGAGCGCTCGTTGTCCGTGAGGTTTCGTGCCGCCAGCGTCACAGTGGTCCGGCCCATCCGCCGGCGCAGCTTGGCGTCAAGAGTGAATCGCCCTTCCTCGAATGTGTCGGGAAGGACCACCGGCTTTTCGACGCCACCCGTGGTCACGAACACCACGTCCCCGTAGCGGTAATTGCGTGTGCTGAAGTAGTTACCCAGCACACTGAACTCGAAACGGCCATCTGACGTGGAGTACAGCAAGTTGACATTCGCAATCTGGTCGGATTGACCCTGCAGCCGGAGTTTGCGAGAGATCACCTCGACACCCACCGCACTGCCGCCGGACGGAATCGTCGCACTCGACTGCACGAAGGTCATGTTCACACCCGTCGAAAGCTGCTTCCATGGCCCGGGCAAGAATGTCAGCCCACGCCGAAACTCGAACTCGAGACCGCGCAGCGTTGCAGAAGTCGCATTCGTCGGCAAGTACACGCATTTTCCGTCATCGGTGCCGATCAGCTCGACGATTGGGTCCGTGAAATTCTTGGCGAACGCACTCACAGCCAGAATCTCACCGGCTCGCGGATACCGCTCCCAACGTACATCTGCATTCCGGATCGTGGTCCGCGTCAACGAAGGACTACCGATCGTGTTGCAATCACCCGACACGGACTCGTAACTGTCTCTGGTGATTTCGCGGGGATCAGGACGAGCGACGGTGGCGTATGCCGCAAGCCTGAGATTCTGTCGCTCCGACAGTTTCAGCGTGACATTCAGTGAGGGGAGCACGTCGTTGTTGCGACGTATCGTGATCGGAGGCAGGGTATCCTTGCGGAGGTCGTAGATGTCGAGCGCCCAGTCCTCGCGCCGAACGCCTCCGACCACTCGAAGCCACGGACGCACCGGAACG
The DNA here is from genome assembly GCA_031423355.1 of Gemmatimonadaceae bacterium. Lineage (GTDB taxonomy): Bacteria > Gemmatimonadota > Gemmatimonadetes > Gemmatimonadales > Gemmatimonadaceae > JACMLX01. Next base: position 3,821 of record JANPFJ010000565.1, read on the forward strand.
TCCAGCATTGCGTAGTACGCATTGAGATTGTCGTCTGCCTCATATGGAAGCGCTGCCGAGGTAAGCCGATCCAGTCGGAGAAGGCCCGGGCTTAGCGCCTCTGGCGAGAACAACTGCTCCGGTGGCAGGAACAACAAGGGGTCCCGCTGCCCGACAGCGAACTGCGTCCGGTAGCGCGACGCTTCGAACTGACGATTCCTTAGCTTCCCCAGGATGCCAAACTTGATGAGCGAACCATCGCCGAGCAAACGCGCAATCGGAGTACTCCAGTCGATCTGAGCGTTTCGCACTTCGTCTCGCAGAAACCGGAACCAGAAATTGCCTTGGCGGCTGGAACTCAGATAGTATGCCGAATCGACCTGTTCCTTCTGATAGATCACCGATCGGTTCTCAGGCTCGTCACGTTTCGCCTGAGCAACGGTCACTTTCCATTCCAGCCGAGACCCAAGTAGCCGGTTGAAGAGATGATCCCCTGTCAGTTGTGATTGGACCAAGGTTCGTGTGACGTATCTCACCTGATAGACCGACTGAGATCCGCCGACTCCACCCAATGGCGAATAGTTGATGGCACGCGATACCAGCTCTTCTGCGTTACGCGTGTAGAGGTTCTTCCAGCCGATTTTGTTAGCGCTCCCAAGCCGCAATGCAAAATTGGCGATGCCGCCGAGGTCGACGAGGCTGGTCGCCTGATTCACTGTCTGACTCGTTTCTGCCAACCCACTTTCATCGACAATGATCTGGAAGAATCGATTCGGGGTCGCCTCTGTCTCCCGGTTCAGGTTCGCGGAGAGCACGTAACCAAACGGGGCGTTGTCGCCGCCGAGTCGGCCGCCGAAGTTCACCGACGCCCCGAAATTCGGCGTGATCGCGGTAGGAACTGGCGTCCAGACATTCCGGATCGATTCGCCGAACGCTTCAGTCTGGGACGGCGTCTTGACCACAGCGGGATCGGTCGCGCCTTTCGGCGGCTGCCGCCGTCCGCCGGCGTCGAAGCCGAGGAAGTCCAGTCCGCGCTGCGGGACGAACGAGAAATCCCGAAAGGTCGACTGGGAGTTGTATCCGGTGTTGAAACTGACG
>JANPFJ010000566.1:0-1124 GCA_031423355.1 Gemmatimonadaceae bacterium
ATTCTTGAAGAACGGATAGTTGTTCCACGAGCCCTGAAAGCCCGGCGTATTCTCACCGGGATTCGTGTCCATGAATCCAATCTCCTTGGGATTGACGGGGTCGGACACATCGAGAATGCGCAGGCCCGCCTTGTAGTTGGACTGGTACATGCGATCACCCTTCACGTACAGATTGTGGTCGCTGGCATGCGTCGGGCCGATGTACTCCTTCTTCATGATGGGCTGCTCAAGGTCCGCCACGTCAAAGATCATCGTGCGGGTGCCTTCAACCGATCGACCAATGCTGCCGGTTTCGTCTGTCTCGTCGTTGAGATACCAGTACCGCTGATCCTCGGTAAACCACCCTTGATGTGCGTAGCCCGGCGTGGGGTAGTCGGCGCGCGAGAGCACCTTGACGTTCTTCTTGTCCGTGACATCCTGGATGGACACCGTGGTTTCGTTCGAGGCCATGCAGATCTCATGACCAGTGTAGCGCTTATCGGGTCCGCGGTACGTGATGCATTGGATATCGTGCGTGTAGCCGCCGCGCGCGCGTCCGGTGCCGATATCGGCAAAGCACCCGGCGAACGTTGGCTTGAGCGGTTCGCGCATGTCGATCATGAGTGAGCCGCCACCGCAACGCTCGCCGCCAGACGCCGTGCCCACGGCGTACGCGTAGCCGCTCTGCTCATTCACGGCGATGTCATGAATGCTGCCGGCGTCGAAGTGCGCGTCCTCGGTAAACCGCTTGGGCGTCTTCACATTGCGCAGGCGTGTGAGGTCGAAAATCTGGATGCCGTGGTGATCACCCGATCCGTCGGACACGATGAGCGCATAGTTCTTGTACGTCTTGATCTCGCGCCAGCTGGACATATTCGCGCCCTTCGTGCGAACGAGATCGCCGAGATAGCGCGGATTCACCGGATCGGTCACGTCGACGAAGGCGGCGCCATCCGTGCGACCAATGATGGAAATGTCGTTGCCGGTGACGGGATCGGTCCATCCCCAGCTGCCACTGAGGCTCACGCCGCGTTTGCCGCCGACGGCCGAGATGGGTAAGTACGACAGCAGTGCGGTGCTGCTACAGTCGAAGGCACCGACTTTGCCATCGGCTCCACACTTCACTTCTCCGCCGGTCACCCTCG
>JANPFJ010000567.1:0-2033 GCA_031423355.1 Gemmatimonadaceae bacterium
GGATCTGTTCGCCGGCACCGGCGCGCTTGGCCTCGAAGCCATCTCTCGCGGCGCGCGCTACGCGGATTTTGTCGAGATTGGCCCGTCCAGCCTGCATGCACTCAAGGCCAACATCGCCGCCCTGCGCCTGCGCGAAAAGACGCGCGTGTTCAAGAAAGACGCGTTGCCCTTCGCGGGCGCACTGGAAGCCGACCGCTACGATATCGTGTTCTGCGATCCGCCGTACGGCTCACGCATGCTGGATCGTGTTATTGAAAGCTGGAAGGCTCGCAAGTTCTCGCGCATTCTGGCCGTCGAGCACCTCACCGCGCACGTGCTGCCGGCGCCGTTCGATCGGCGAATTTTCGGCGACTCGGCGGTCACGATTTACCGTCAGGAGGTCCCGGTGAAAGCCAGCGAGATCGCGGCTGACCTTGGTGTGCCACTTGATGGTGTGCCACCCGATGGTGTGCCACCTGAGCCGCCCGTCTCCGCTGAGTCGTGACGGGGTAACGGGCGCGCCGCATTTGGTGGCGCTTCAGTCTTGCGATATTCCCTGGGCTGCGCACAACTCCCGGAATCGGCTCGACTCGCCGGCCAGCAGCATATCCCATGTTCCCGAGGCCACCATGCGGCCTTCCTCAAGCACGTGAATGAGGTCGGCTTCACGAATGGTTGACAGCCGGTGGGTAATGATGAGGATCGTGGTCTGGCCGTGCAGGTCTGCGATGGCGCGCAGAATGCGCTGTTCGTTTTCCGAATCGAGCGCACTGGTGGCCTCGTCGAGAATGAGCAGCGCCGGACGACGCAACAGCGCGCGGGCCAGCGCGATACGCTGACGCTCGCCGCCCGACAGGAGCACGCCGCGTTCGCCCACCACGGTGTCGAGCCCCTGCGGCAGGCGAAGCACAAAGTCCTCGGCAGCAGCCTGCTGCAGCGCTGTTCGCACTTGTGCTTCTGTAGCGGAGGGCTCTGCCCACAGCAGATTGGCCCGCACCGTATCGTGCAGCAGAAACGTGTCCTGAGGGACATACCCAATCTGCTTGCGCCATGCGCGCCGGAGATCCGGCGTTAAGGCAACATCGTCAACACAAATCGCACCGCTTTCGGGATCAATAAGACCAAGCACCAGATCGGCGATGGTACTTTTGCCGGCACCCGACGACCCCACGATCGCTGTCGTGAGGTTGGCGGGAATATCGAGCGTGATATCAGTGATGGTGCGGTCGCCAATGTTGGCAGGATAGCGAAAGCACACGTCACGAAACGTGACCGCCTCGTTTAGCGGAGGTGGCGGTGCGTCAGACCAGCGCGCTTCGGCGTTGGCTTCGCAGTCGGCAATGATCCGTACAACGTTGGCGTACGACGGCAGCGTCGCGGTGAATGTTTGGTAGCCACGCAATACCGATGCAAAGCGCGGTATGAGGCGGGAAAACACCAGCAGAAGCAGCAGCACGGCCGTGGTTGGCAGCGCCAGCACCGAGACCGCGATCCATACAAAAATGCCCAGTGCCACCGCCGCCCCGATGGTGAACAGCATGGTGGAATTCCCGTAGGTGCGCGAGGCCTGCACCGACAGGGTCATGAGCTGTTGTCCCAATGAGGCGAAGGTCTCGGTGTTGCGTTTTTGGGCGCCGTAGCTGCGCGCGGTTTTGAAGCCCCCAAGATGCTCTTGCACCGTAGAGTACAGTTCAGCGGTAACCTCACTGAGCTGTTCTCCAGAGGTGTTCGCCCTCCTGTTCCACCCTCGCAACGCCAGCACCAGGCCGGAGCCGGCCGCGGCCGCGAGGGCGCTCATCGCCGGCGAAATACGAACGGCAACCGCGATGTACGCCACGCCAACCCCCACCTCCCCAATCAGCGACAGCAGCTGGGTGGTCGCGGTGCCCACGCGGTCGAGTTCCGTGGTGAGTGCATGCGTGAAATCGGACGAACGGCCGCGTGCGAAGTGTGTCCATTTGGTGCGCGATACGGCTTTGTACAGTGATAAGCGCAAATGCCACACGAACTCCTGCTCAAGCGCGGTCGTGACCACGGCTCCGTGCCGCTGGAGC
>JANPFJ010000568.1:0-7704 GCA_031423355.1 Gemmatimonadaceae bacterium
ACCGCCACCGACGTCGACGTGCGTGACATCGACACCCATGCGTCGCAACTCGGTATAGAAGCGTGCCACCTCCTGCAGCCCCGCCTTGATATAGCGGATATCCGGGATCTGGCTGCCGAGATGGAAGTGAATGAGCTTGAGAATGTCGAGGCGGCCGAGCGCCTTCAGCTTGTCGATCAGCTTGACGAGCTGTGCGACGTTGAGGCCGAACTTGCTCTTCTCGCCGCCACTCTGCGCCCACCGCCCGAAGCCGGCAGACGCCAGCTTGATGCGAACGCCCGCCGTCGGCACGACGCCCAGCTCATCGGCCACTTCAAGCAGCACATCGAGTTCCGAGAGTTGCTCGAGCACGATGAACACACGATGCCCCAGCTTCTGGCTGATGAGCGCCAGCCGCATGAACTCGTGGTCCTTGTAGCCGTTGCACACGATCAGGTGATCGGTCTTGTCGGTGAGCGCGATGACGGCCTGCAGTTCCGGCTTCGATCCGCATTCGAGTCCGACGCCATAGGGCTGGCCGAACTCGTGGATCTCCTCGACCACGTGCCGCTGCTGGTTCACCTTGATCGGGAAGACCGTGGTGTACTTGCCCGTGTAGCCGTACTCCTTGATGGCGGCCTCGAACTCCTCGCTCAGCTGGTGCACGCGCGAGCGCAGCAGATCCGAGAAACGGAGCAGCACCGGCATCGCGACACCCTGCGCCTCCAGATCCTGCGCCAGCTCGAACAGATCGACCTCGCGATCCGGGTGATCGCGGTCGGGGCGGACGACGACGTGCCCCTTGGCATTAATGTCGAAGTATCCACTCCCCCACCCCTCGATGTTGTAGAGGGCGCGGGCGTCATCGATGGTCCAGGGCACGGTCACGCTCGAAACAGCGTCCGTCGAAAGCGGCAGGGTAGTCATGGTGCGGAATTCTAGGGCAATCGGGGGGGTGGGGGTATGCTCCGCGCCGTATCCTCTGCCAGTCCCCCACCTGGCCGACGTGGTGGGCTGGTGCGCTATGTCACATTTGCATGACGCTGCGGTTGAGCGAAACCGAGCGCCCCGTCCCACCGTCTTGCCAGCAACGCTTCCTGATGAACAGCCCGCTGCCGACTCCCCCGTCCGACACTCTGATCCCTGACGCCGTTCGCGCGGCGTTCGATATCGTGCGCCCGCTCGGTCAGGGGGGCATGGGCTCCGTCTGGCTGGCGAGGGACCGGCTGCTCGATCGTCTCGTCGCGATCAAGGTGCTGCTCACCAGCGCGGCCAGCGAGGCCACGCGCGAGCGCTTCCTGCGCGAGGCGCGCACCGCCGCCAAACTGAGCCATCCGAACATCGTCCCGGTGCACCGTGCCGAGGAGACGAACGGTCAGGTCTGGTACAGCATGGGGTTCGTCGATGGTGAGTCGCTCGGCGATCGGATTCGCGAGCGTGGGGCGTTGCCGTTGACCGACGTCGTCCGCGTGTTGCGCGAAGCCTCCTGGGCCCTGGCCTACGCACACGCCCGTGGTGTCATCCATCGGGACGTGAAGCCCGACAACATCATGATCGACCGCGAGAGTGGCCGGACGATGGTGACCGACTTCGGTATCGCACGGGACCTCCGCTCGTCCGATGTCCGGCTCACGGCCGACGGCAGCGTGCTCGGCACCGTGCACTACATGAGCCCTGAGCAGGCCGCGGATGATCCGCTCGACGCGCGGAGTGATGTGTATTCTCTCGGCGTCGTCGGATTCCACGCGCTGAGCAACCGCTTGCCATTCGACGGCACACCGAACGCGATCCTCGTGTCGCACGTCACCAAGCCCGCGCCGACGCTGAAGAGTGTGGCGCCGCAACTTCCGTCGGGAATTGCATCGGTGATCGATCGCTGTCTCGCCAAGACCCCTGCCGATCGGTGGGAGAGCGCCGAGGCGCTGGCGGACGCGCTCGGGGCGGCGCTGGACGACCTGATTACCGCTGACCGCAGCGCCGTGAAGCGCGGGACGACGGACGTCCTCAGTGAGCGGGATGCCATCGCCGTCTGGCAACGCGCCGCACAGCTGCAGGCCGAAGCGGCCCATCGGATGGAGCGCAGCATCAACCTGACCGCGCCGGCCGCCGCTGACGGAACGCGGCAACCGGTGCCGGATGATGCGTTCCGACTCAGTGACGTGGAAGCGGCGGCCGTCGAGGCGGGAATCTCGCGACAGTTCGTCGCCATTGCGCTGGCGGAGCGGAACACGATCGCAGAAGCGGGCGGCGTGGCCGTCGCGCCTCTCGACGATCGTACCGAACAGCGCATCACCACGATGCTCGGCGTCACCGATCGGAGCATCAGCGTGTCGCGAGTGATCAAGGCGTCACCGAAGGTCACACTGCAGCTGATCGGACGCGTCTTCACGGCCGGGCCCCACTATCTGAAGGTGCGCGAGACCGTGAACGGCCATCCCCTCGACGGTGGGATTCTCCGGTTTGACGTCCCGAATATCTACAAGGCGATGACGGACGGTACCGTGCCAAGTGGCGTCGGGAGTGCGCAGACGATCATCTACCGCTGCGGCCAGCTCGACCTCACGGTGCTCAACGTGACGCTGAAGGCACGCGGCGACCCGACCAGCCCGGAGTGCGAGGTCGTCGTCAGCGGCGACCTTCGCGACGGACAGCGGAAGAACCTGAAATGGGCGTACTGGAGCATTGTCGGCACCTCGACCGGATTCGGCGGCGCAGCCTTGGGGATTGGGATCAAGGTGATGGGCGGCCTCGCGATGGCGACACCCCTCGTGGCCGGTGTCGCGGGGCTCGCGGCCTGCGGTGCGATGCTCGGCTATCGCGCCGCGTTCCGTCACGCGCTGAAGAAAACCCGCGAGGAAATCGACAAGATGCTCCTCGCGTTGCAGCAGCAGCTCGACAGCCAGGCACTCTTCGGGGAGCTCCCGGCACCGCCGCCGCAAATCCGGCGAGGCGGAGGCGAGGATGCGGCCTTCATGACCATTATCGCATGATCATCACCGTTGGTGGCGTGGTGACCTGTGCGCGGTTCACGGTGTACGCAGCAATGGTCGATACGGACGACGCATCCCCATACTGGAGCCCCCATGACGCGCTTCCCGCCGAGATCACTCCGACCCACCCTGGCCGCCGCCATGCTGGTCGGGTGTACGACGGCCGAGCCGGGCGTCGTCTCGCTGAAAGTGGTCGACGCGCGCGTCGTTTCAGGCACGCCGGAACAACTCCTGATCACGGCCGACCTGACGAACGGAACGGATGCTGATTTTCAGCGCACCGGCTGCCTGCGGCCGGCCATGACGCTCGATAGCATCGCCGGAACGCAGTGGATCGCGATGGGGGTGCTGCTCGACGAAGAGTTGATCTCATGTGTGCGCACGTTCACCGTCGCCGCCGGTGCGACGCAGCGTATCGACGCACGCTTCCGGCGTGCCGTCCCATCGCAGCGGTTTCCCCGCGGGACCGCGCTCCGCATGCGCGTCATCTCGCCACCGGCAGAGCTCGAGCCGGTCTTCAGCTTTACGCTGGTGCCCTGAATTGCACCACACGACGTCGACCCTCGAAGGCGGGGAGTCGTCGTCTCAGTGGTCAGGCCCCGGAGCGGCGGGCGCAGCCGATTGCGGTGCCAGCTGGTCGCGACCTTTCTGCAGAAAGGGGATTCCGCTCCGCATCCAGTCCGGCTTCGGCTCACCCTTGAGGTGATGCCCGAAGAACTCCTGCATCCGGCGGTCGACGTCCTTCTGGTTCGCGCGCTTCCTTGGGTTGTGCCCATCGTTGTTGTAGTTCAGCAGGTACGCCTCCTTGCCGAAGCGCTTCAGGGCCACGAACCATTCGATGCCCTGGTACCATGGCACCGCACCGTCGGCATCGTTGGACATGATCAGCACCGGCGTCTGGATCCGGTCGGTATAGAACAGCGGGCTGTTCTCGATGAAGCGCATCGGGTACTGCCACATCGAGCCGCCGATCCGGCTCTGCGACTTTTCGTACTGGAATGCACGCGCGAGTCCGCTCTCCCAGCGAATGCCGCCATACGCGCTCGTCATGTTCGCGACCGGCGCACCGGCGAACGCCGCGGCGAACAGGTTCGTCTGCGAAATCATGTACGCCGTCTGGTATCCGCCCCAGCTCTGGCCGGCGGTTCCGATGCGCTTCGGATCCACGAAGCCGCGGGCAATCAACGACTGAATTCCCGGCACGATCGACTTGAGGGCACTCTGCCCCGGGTATCCATCCTGATACGCAATATCAGGAAAGAAGACGAGGTACCCAAGTGACGTGTAGACGGTGGGGTTGATCGTGTTGCGGCCACCTGGTGCCACGTAGGAATGCAACCCATCGCTGAGGGACTCGTAGAAGTACGTGACCATCGGATACTTCTGCGCCGGGTCGAACCCTTCCGGCTTGAAGAGGATGCCCTGCAGCGTGCGCCCATCCATGGACTGCCACTGCACCAGTTCATTGGTTCCCCACGACACCTCCTTCTGCTGCGGATTCACATCGGAGATGACCGTCGACTGTGCGACACTGGTGCCGACGCGAAGATTCGGGAACTCGCGATACGTGCTCCGCGTGAGCAAGAGCTCCGCGCTGCGTCGCGCCTTGCCGAGGAGTCGCCACGAGGCGTCCTCCATCAGCAGCGCCTCTGGCGCGGCGGTGACACCGAGCCGATCGCGCATGAATCCGCTCTGCTTGGTGGTCTCGTTGAACGCCGAGAGGATGATCGGCTGCGTCGGGTCGACATAGCGATCTTCGGGATCAAGATCGACCACACGCAACACAGTGCCGGCGCGGGTGCCAACAGAGTCCGTCACGCTCCGGGCCTGACGAACGCCGAGCGGGTCGACCTCCCAGACGTCGAAGCGTGAATAGAGCAGCAACGACTTCTCGTCTGTCGTCCAGCCGGCGACGCCCCAGGGAGCGGCCGTCGACGGCGTGTCCCACGTCTCCTGATCAAAGCGTACACCTCGCACCACGCCGGTCATGTCGATGGTCTTCTGCGCGCGGATGTCGTGACTGAACCAGCGTCCCTGGTCGAACCAGATCGCGTAGCGACCACTCGGCGACAGCTGGGCACCGAATTCCACTTTCGAGGCGATACGGCGCGCCACACCAGTCGCGGCATCGATCACGTTGATGTCCGCCCCGTCCTCGCCCCAGAGCCTCGCGAGGGCGTACGCACGATCGTTCTGGGCCAGCGCGACCGTCCCGTCGTCGCTGAGCGCCACGCGCCCCGTCGTGTCGCTGCCGATCAGGCGCGTGACACCCGTCGCGACGCGATGGGCAGCGAGCCAGGTCCGGTTGCGATCGCGCGCGGCCTCGAGCTTCTGCTGTGGCTGCAGCCGTGCGTCCTGATAGTGCCAGAGATCGACCTGCGATTTGTCCGCGAGCGAATCAGCGGGAATCGTGTCAGCCAGAATCGGCGCCGCGCCGAGGATCAGCGTGCTGCCATCGCGCGAAAAACTCACCTGCCGGTCCGAGAGTGTCCCGGTTGGCGCGAAGGCATCAGCGGCCACGACACGACGGGCAGCTGCGCCCTTCCCGACCGGCGCGAGATAGGCCGCGTAACGCGGGATCTCGGCCGTGAATTCGTCCTTGTCCGAGACGAAGGCAACCTGTCGCCCATCGCGGTCGAAGGTGATCGCCTTGTAGTTCGCGGGGCCGTGCATCAATACCGTCTCGATACCGTTTGCCACGGCTCGCAGCACGGCCGCGTCGCGGCCAGGCACGCGCGATGTCAGCGTGTACGCGATATAGGCTCCGGCTGGATCGATCGCATAGCTGCTGACGTCCGAGACACGCTCCTCGGCACCCGACTCGATGTTCCGGATCACGAGCGTGGTGCCGAACTCTCGCGGTCGCGGACGGCGCACGGTCGAGTCGCCATTGGTCCGTCGTGCCGTCGAATCACTGCCGGCGCGAGCCGCCGCGGAGTCATCCTCGAGCAGATAGGCGATGACCTTGCCGGCGTCGCGCGGCACACGGACGCTGCGCACGCGCGGCACGATGATCGGCCGCAACGCCGCGGCGCCAGTCAACGGCAGGACGATCAACGAGTTGCGTGGCGTTGGGGCGGGCCGCGGCTTTGCCTTCCTCGCCCGCTCGAATTCCGCCATTGGCGCATACCCGATCGCGACCAGCATCGACGCGTCCGGCGTGAACTGCGGGGCCCCGGCGACGAACGGCGAGTCGCTTGCTGCGGCAAGGTTGACGATGGGCCGTCCGATGAAGCCTCGGGGAATCCGGGCCGCACGGGTGGTTCGCGTCTCGCGCACCACCAGGTCCGCATCGCCGACCTGCGGCACCTCGGTCCAGGCGGCCCAGACGCCATTCGCCGAGATGGACGGCGCCTGAGCCACACGCCACCGATCGTAGTCGTCCTGTGTGATCGCCCGGCGCATCTGGGCAGCCAGGGGCGCAGCGAACAGGAAGGCGGCAAGGAGCAGGCTGGGTCGACGCATGGACGGAGCGGCAAGAGGGGAAAGCGACTGCGATGCAGGAAGCACGAATGTACGACCGACCGCCAATTCGTGTCGCCCAGCCGCGGCGGATCCGGATGCGGTATCTTGCCTGCGGCCCCGCGCTGCTGGCGCCTCCCCGTTTCCGCTCCTGCTGCATGCGTCGTCTTGCTGGTTACTTCCTGCGTGGTCTCGTGATCATGGCGCCGCTGGCGCTGACGGTCTACGTCTGTTTCTCCATCGTCACCGCCATCGACAGCTGGATTCCGGTGAACATTCCGGGCGTTGGCTTCGCGATCACGATCGGCCTGATCACCCTCGTGGGTGCGCTCGGCTCGAACGTCCTGACCGACAGCCTGGTGGGCCTGATGGACCGGCTCCTGGAGAAGCTGCCATTCGTGCGTCTGCTGTACGGCACCGCGAAGGATTTCTTCGAGGCGTTCGTCGGCGACAAGAAGCGTTTCGATACGGCCGTGCTGGTGACGCTCTATCCGGCATCCGAGGCCAAGGCACTCGGCTTCATGACGCGGAAGGATGTCTCGATGTTCGGGCTCACCGATCACGTCGCCGTGTACCTGCCGCACAGTTACGCATTTACCGGTCAGCTCGTGCTGGTGCCATCCATGCATGTGACCCTCGTCAACGCTGGCAGCGCCGAGCTCATGACGTTCATCGTCTCCGGCGGTGTGACGGAGAAGGCAAGTGGCACCGGGCTGACTCCGCCGGCGGGTCTGGCGCCCGTCAGTGCCGCGCGTTCGATCGCCGCCGATCCAGCCAGGTAAACACAAACGGGCCTGCGAGCGCCGACAGCCCGGCGACAAAGAGCGATCGACCGCCATACTCGCCCGAGACGATTTCGATGGCGCTCACGCCGACGAGCAGCGTCATGGGCAGGATCGCCAGCGCGATCAGCCCACGCGGCCCGAGTGGAACGCGAAACGGACCGCGCAGATCGGGTTCTGTCCGGCGAAGTTGCACGAGCGCCGCGAATTCGAGCCCGAGGGCAAGGGCGTAGAGCAAGACGTCAGCGGCGATGAGGTCGGCGAACGGCATCAATGCCAGCACCGAATAGATGGTCGACGCAACCAGGATGGAACGCACGGGAACGCCGCGGGAGTCAGTCTCCGCGAGCCATCGCGGCAGCAATCCGTCCGCTGCGACGCTGAGCGGAATACGCGAATAGGCCAGCAGCAGCGAATTGAACATCGCCGTGGCACTGAGCATCGCGAGCACGATGATGGCGACGCTGAGGAATGGACCGGCAGGTCCGGCG
>JANPFJ010000569.1:0-1239 GCA_031423355.1 Gemmatimonadaceae bacterium
CTCCTGTTGTGCAAGCCGCCACGCGAATTGCAGGAGTGATGGCCGATGGCACGACCGTCTTGTTCTCCGCCGGGGTGCTTGACGAAGGCAACACCGCAAAGAGGACCACTTCGGGAGTCTACTCAGTGCGACGAGCGGGTCCCGCGCACGTGATCGCCCAACTGCCCGACCTACATCTCGTCCAAACGGATACACGCTACAACGGGCAGCTCCGACGACGAATGCTTCCGCTTCGCCTTTCCTCGTCAGCGAGAGTGGTCGCCACGCAGTCGTTAATCGTGTCGACCAGCGCAGATGATTTTCTACTGGATATGCGAGCAGTCGATGGACACGTGACTCGGTCGATTCGTCTCGCGAAGCCGCTCCGCGCCGTGACGCGCGCGATGCGAGGCGCAGCGGTGGAGAAAGAACTTGACGTGCGCCTTCGCGCGCCGAGAGGGGAACCACTGATCGACCCGAAGGAAACCGAGCGACAGGTTCGCACCGCCACCTACGCTGATTCGCTGCCGGCGATTCACTCATTGCTCCTCGCATCCGACGGCACTATTTGGATGGTAGAGGGGATCGGACCTACGGACGGTGGATGGAGCGCATTCGGGATTCGCCCAGACGGATCGTTGGTCGCGCGACTTACTTCAAACGCTCCCGGTGAGCCACTCGCGATAGAAGCCGACAAAGTACTGGTTCGTGAGGTCGACTCGGATGGAGCCGCTGTATTGCGGATGCGTGGCGTGCTGTCGCGAGGTCGAGCGGGCAACAAGCATCCACGCATCCCGCAATGAGTTCCTCGAAGTAGAGACAGAGGTGTCCAATCGCCGTCTGGAGTTGTCCGATCGATCAGCGGCGCGACACGTCCATCCGCCCATCCAGCTGGCGCCGCGCCTCGTCCAACGTCCGCCGCAACGACAGTGCGCGATCACGGGCGCTCTCGTTCCGCTCGGCGCGCAACGCCGCACGAAGCGTGCGCTGCGTGTCGGTCGACAGGGCGTCTGATGGCAGTGTGAGCAGGGCGGTGATGGCGACTTCGTAGATCGCGACGGTCGCCGACGGCTGACCGTCGTTGTACAACGGTGCCCCACGGTCAATCGCAAAGTCGACCAGCGCGGCCGCGGAGCCGGATCCGCCGCTCTCCGTGGTCGCGCGACGCGACGTTGGCGGCAACAACACCCGATCGATGACGTGAATCAACCCGTTGCTTGCCGGCACGTCAGCGATACGCACCGTGGCATCATTGATCCG
>JANPFJ010000570.1:0-2607 GCA_031423355.1 Gemmatimonadaceae bacterium
GCTTGGCGCTGCCGATCACTTCACCTTGGCCTGCGCCGAACCCCGCCCGATTCCGACCCTTCTGCGCTGCCTCTGACGCCCGAAAGACGTCGACGCACCTCATTCTCCCGCTTACACCCAGTCCGCGCACAACAGCTCCGCCTGTGCGAGCACCGTCTGGACCGCCGCATCCTGCAAGTCCGGTGGATACCCGTACTTCTTCAGAATCCGCTTGACGAGCACCTTGATCTTCGCTCTCGCACTCTCGCGGAGATTCCAGTCGATCGTCACGCTTGCCTTCACTTTCGTGATGAGCTCCGCCGCGATCACCTTGAGCTTCGCGTCGCCCATCGCCTGCACCGCGCTCGAGTTCGCGGCCAGCGCGTCGTAGAACGCGACTTCGTCATCCGTGAGTCCAAGATCTTCACCGCGCCGTCCCGCAGCATCGAGATCCTTGGCCAGCCGGATCAGCTCCTCGATCACTTCCATCGTCGAGATGGCGCGATTGTGATAGGCGTTCAACGTCTCCTGCAGCTTCTCGCTCAGCACTCTGCTCTGCACGAGGTTCTTCCGTGATCGCACCTTCAACTCGTCCTTCAGCAGCTTCTCCAGCAGTTCCGCCGCAACGTTCTTGTGCTTCAGACCGCGCACTTCAGCCAGAAACTGGTCGCTGAGGATGCTGATATCCGGTGTCGGCAGCCCCGCTGCGGTAAAGACGTCGATCACCTGCCCGTCGGTCGTGATCGCCCGGCTCACCAGCTGCCGAATGGCAGCGTCGATCTGCTCCGGGCTCTTGCCATTGCGGCCACCCTGCTTGCCCAACGCCGCCTGAAGCGCCTGAAAGAAGCTGACGTCATCCCGGATCGCGGTCGCCGCCTCACTCGCCGCGCAGAGCGCAAATGCTCGCGACAGCTCCATCACCACCTGAACCCAGCGCCGCTTGCCGTCCGCCTGTAGAAGAATGTGTTCCTGCCCGGCCGGGATCAGCGCGAGACGTTCGGCCGGTGTACCGACGGTCCATCTGTTCCAGCTGAAGCCATGCATCATGTCCGATGCGATCCCGTGCTTCTCCAGCATCACCGCGACGGCCTGTGCGGTGTCGAACACCGGCGCACCTTGCCCACCGCTTTCGGTGTACGTGATCAGCGCTTTCTTCAGCTGATCGGCCAAGCCAAGGTAGTCCACCACCAGCCCGCCCGGCTTGTTGCGGAACACGCGGTTCACGCGCGCGATCGCCTGCATCAATCCGTGTCCCTGCATCGGCTTGTCAGCGTACATCGTGTGCAGGCACGGCGCGTCGAAGCCAGTCAGCCACATATCACGCACGATGACGATGCGGAACGGATCCTTCGCGTTCTTGAAGCGGGTGGCCATCGCGCGCCGCTGCGCCTTGCTCCGGATGTGTTTCTGCCACGCGGGCCCGTCCTCGGCGCTGCCGGTCATCACGACTTTCACCACACACGACTTCGCCTGTTCAGCGTCGGCATCGTCGCCGGGCACGCCGGCCCAGTCAGGTCGCAGCGCGATCAGCGCGTCGTACAGATCCACCGCGATTCGCCGGCTCATGCAAACGATCATTGCCTTGCCGTCCATCGCTTCCAGCCGCTTCTCGAAGTGTGCCACCAGATCGGCAGCAACGAGTGCGATTCGCTTCGGATCGCCAACCAGCGCCTCGAGCGCTGCCCACTTGCTCTTGAGCTGCTCCTTCCGCGTCTGCTCCTCGCCCTCCGTGATCTCCTCGAACTCTTCGTCCAGCCTCGGCAACTCGGCCGCGTTGAGGCTCAGCTTGGAGATCCGGCTCTCGTAGTAGATCGGAACCGTCGCTTTGTCCGCGACCGCACGCTGAATGTCATAGATCGAGATGTAGTCACCGAACACCGTGCGCGTGTTGGCGTCGGTCTGCTCGATGGGCGTGCCAGTGAAGCCGATGAACGACGCGTTCGGCACGGCGTCACGGAGATTGCTGGCGAAGCCGTAGTGCATGTCGCCCGTTTGCAGGTTCACGCGGCTGCCGAAACCGTACTGGCTGCGATGCGCTTCATCCGCGATCACCACGATGTTCTGCCGATTGCTGAGCATTGGCATCGCTTCGCCCTTCTCCGGCATGAACTTCTGGATCGTCGTGAACACCACACCACCGCTGGCCCGGTTGAGCAACTCGCGCAGGTGGTCGCGCCCCGTGGCCTGCACCGGTGTCTGGCCAAGTAGCTCGTGGCAACGCTGGAACTGTGCGAACAGCTGGTCGTCCAGATCGTTGCGATCGGTCAGAACAACGATCGTCGGGTTCTGCATCAAAGGGTGGCGAATGACGCGTGCGGCGTAGAACAACATCGAGAAGCTCTTGCCGCTCCCCTGGGTATGCCACACCACCCCGGCGCGACGGTCGCCCGGTTTGCCGTCATGTTGCGGGCCAACCCAGTACGTCCCTGACGCATTGCGCACCGCTGCCGAACTGACCGTCATGCCGCTCGCGCGCACGGTTTCCTCGACCGCGACATTCACCGCGTGAAACTGATGGTAGCCTGCGATGATCTTGTGCAGTGCGCCAGAGTCCGGGTCTTCCTCGAAAGCAACGAAGTGGTAGAGCAGCTCCAGGAACCGCTGACGGTCGAACGCCCCGCGCACCAG